>NZ_CAKTYH010000121.1 GCF_934632265.1 uncultured Senegalimassilia sp. | reverse complement strand
ATGCTGCCGACATGAACTGGCGCATCCTTGACGACTACGGCACCGACGAGGTCAAAGCCGAGCTGATGGGCAAGTTCCAGGATAAGACCGTGTACTGCAACTTCGCCATCACCGAGCAGACCGGCGGCACGGGCGCCGACCTGCACACCACCGCTATCAAGAACGCCGACGGCAACTACGTCCTGAACGGCGAGAAGTGGCTGATCAGCCACACCGACTGCTCCGATTACACCTACGTCATCGCCGTGACCAACCCCGATGACGACAAGGACACCCGCCTGTCCGGCTTCCTGGTCCCCAACAACGCCCCGGGCTTCGAGATCGTCCCCATGCCCCATATGATGGGCTGCCGCGGCGCCGGCCATGCCGGCCTGAAGTTCACCAACCTGGTGCTCGAACCGAAGTACCTGCTTGGCAAGGAGGGCCAGGGCATGGAGATCGCCATCCACTCCCTGTCCGTCTCCCGCGTGCACATCGCCATGTCCAATCTTGGCATGGCCCAGCGCATGCTCGAGATCTCGCTGAAGCGCGCTAACGACCGCATCACCTTCGGCAAGCCGATTGCTTCCCGTCAGATGATCAAGGCCAAGATCGCCGACATGCAGAAGATGATCCATGTCCTGCGTTGCGCCATCTACGACTTCGCTCGCGACTTCAACAAGGATCCGCACAACGAGTACGTCACCGAGAAGGCCGCTATCTGCAAGCTGTTCTCCATCGACACCGTCAAGCTGGTGTCCGACGAGATGCTCGAGATCTTCGGCGGCGACGGCTACTTCGAGGATTGCCCCTACGGCCCCACCGAGCGCCTGTATCGCGACTGCCGCGCCATGTGGCTTGAGGAAGGCGCTCCCTGCGTCCAGCGCATCACCATCGCCCGCGAGTGCCAGAACCACGGCGGCAAGATCGAGTACACCTTCGACTAAGCCATACCCTCCTGGAACCGGAAACTCCTTTAGGCCGGTTCCAGGGTCCAAGCCTAAGCGCTTGCCTTCAGCTTGTGCGAGAAGCCGTCCTTCGGGGCGGCTTTTCGCGTTGACACATGAAGCAATCCTGCACCCCACCGAGATTTGCAGCACTCGAACGCCTGCAATGCATTACAGTTGCTTTATAAGCTCACACGCGAGCGCTACATCCCGGAGGCGCCTATGAACCTGTCACAGCTATACTATTTTCGCAAGCTGGCCGAGGTCAAGCACTATACGCATGCGGCCGAGGAGCTGTTCATCTCGCAGCCGACGCTTTCGAATTCGATCTCGCAACTGGAAAAGGAACTGGGCATCCCTCTGTTCAAGCGAGAGGGCCGAACCATCAAGCTGACGCGCTATGGGGCGGAATTCTACGAATATGCGACAGAGGCGCTCAACGCCCTGGAGAAGGGCATTGCCCTTGCAAAGGAACATGCAGGCTCCCCTACCGGAAGCATCGATATAGGGGCCATCTACACCATCCAGAGCGACTATCTCCCCGCGCTCATCAAAGGCTATCGCGAGGCATACGGCAGAAGCGCTCAAGTAAACGTGTTCCAAGGCTTGACGCTCCCCCTGATCGAAGACCTGGAGAACGATCGCTACGAGCTTGCGTTCACCGCATACGTGCCCGATAAGGCCACCCTTACCTTCATCCCCGTGCTCACGCAGCAGCTCGTTGCCGTGGTGCATCGCAGCGACAAGCTGGCATGGAGCAAGAACCTCAAGCTTGAGGACCTGCGCGGGCGCGAGGTGATCACTTACCCGCCCAACACGCCCATAGGCGCCGAAGTGGCCCAGCTCATGAAAACCCACGGCATCACGCCCTATCACACAAGCGCCAACGACGAGATCACCTTGGGATCGATGGTGGACAGCACCACGGGAACCGTGGGGTTGGCGCTCAACACGATCGGGCTCTCCCCTTTCCGCGAGCTTATCACCAAGAAGCTGACTCAAATCGACGATGACTTCCACACCGTATGCTTGACCTTTAAAACTGCGTCCTACAAAACGCGGGCTGTTGAGAACTTCATCGAGTTCACCCGAAGCTTCGAATGGGATTCCAAACGCTGAAAAAGCCGCCCCACACGGGGCGGCTTTTTCTGTAGGCAACGGGTTTTGCCGATGCCTGTGACGATTTCAGCGAATGCCGATTACTCGGTCCACTGCTCCTGCAGGCCCTTCATCTTGCTGAAGCAGAAGATGCCGAGCAGCAGGACGACGACCAGAAGCACGATGGCGACGGTGAACAGCATCGGGTAGTTCTTGCCGAACAGAGCCCAGAACGGAGCACCAATAGCGCCGACGATGTTGACGAACATGGAGACGCGGGAGTAGATCTCGGGGTACTCGCGCTGGCCGAACAGCTGACGGACCAGGATGGGCACGAGCACGACGCAGCTGGCGAAGAAGAAGCCGTAGACGGCGGCGCCAGCGTACAGGACCATGGTGGAACCGGTGCCGAACCACACGAGCAGAACGCCGATGATGCCGGTGGCGCAAGCAGCCAGGAAGCTGACCTTGGAGTTCTTGTCAGCGCACACGCCCAGGGCGAGCTTGCAGACAGCCTGGGAGGCCATCATGACGGTTGCCATGGTGACGCCCACGGCCAGCATGGTGCCGGTGCCGTCGTCGAGGGACTTGGTGTACTTCGGGAACTGCTGGGCAACGATGGTCAGCAGGTTGATGATGCCGGCCAGCAGGAACACGGCATAGAAGGCGACGGACTTCATGGCCTTACCGGCATCCAGACCGGCAGGCTTGCCGGAAGCGGTCTGCGGAGCACCATAGGGCAGGCAGCCGCACTCCTCGGGAGTGGAGCGGATGCACAGCAGGGTGAACGGCAGGGAGGTGACCAGGGCAGCGATACCCCAGATCATGTAGATGGTCCAGATGTCCATGCCGGAAGCGTTCAGAGCATTGAAGACCTGCAGCCAGATTGCGCCGCCGATGCCGGTGAAGGCCATGCAGGCGCCGATGATGGTGCCGGAGTTCTTGTTGAACCACTTGTTGCACAGCGTAGGAACGGCCAGCCACAGCAGACCGACTTCGCCAAGGCCCATCATAAGACCGGCAACGTAGAAGATCCAAAGGGTCTTCACGATGGAGATCAGGATGAAGCCGAGGCCGACGAGCAGCGCGGAGGCGGACAGCACGATACGGATATCGGTCTTAGCCAGCAGCTTGCCGATGAACGGCGCCGAGAAAGCCTCGGCAAGATACAGAACGGTGATGTAGAGCGCCCACGTAGCCGTGTCAACGCCCAACTGCTCAGGCACGACTGCCTGGAATGCGCTCCAGGTCGAGAAGACCAGAGCCGAGCATCCGAACGTGATCATGATGCCCGAGATAACGATGAGAATGTGACGCACGCTCATCTTATCCGTGTACTTAGCGGTTTCGCTCACTTTCTTCCTCCTTAGTGAAAAGCAAGACGAGTGCTTCCGCTTCGAGGGGGCCAGAATTCCCTCAAAGCGGAAGCGTCTTGGATTAACTCCATAAAACGTTGCCGATCCAAGAACAAATTCGCTAAGTATAATCCGCTGAATCTGCATATAAGGTTACGGTCAGTATTTCGGTTTTGTCCATCAACCTATAGATAGTGACTATCGGTTGTTCGATCATGCGGGTAACTTGCATAGGTTTTTCGCCCATTTCTATAGATTACGGGTTGCAATCCATAGAAATGGGAATGGGCTGCTTAAAGTTCGCTTTGGTTGTTACAAGAGTCCGGAAACGTGCGCAAACGCTCGGTTAACGGTTGCGTGCGTGGAACATACCCATCGCACATTAAAAAGGAGCGGCAAAGCCGCTCCTTTTTAATACTCCTGATATCGAATACCGCTAGCCATCCACACGCGAAGCGTACTTGGACATGATGAGCGGAGCGGCGATGTATACCATAATCTGGTCGGTGCCTTCGGCGATCTGGAACCCTCGGCAATCCTGCCAAATCGAGCTGATACGCTCATGAGTGGTATATCCACGTCCACCGAGAATCTGCATCGCGTCGCTGGCAACCTCGGTAGCGGCACGGGGAACGTAGCGCTTCATAAGGGCAACAGTCAGACGCTCATGGCACCCATGGTCGAATTCCCATGCAGCCTTATATACCAAATGCCGCATGTTGACGAGCTTGACCTCCATATCGGTGAGCATCTCCTGCACCTGCTGGAAGTCGGACACGCTCTTACCGAAGGCCTTGCGCTCCCCTGCCCACTTCACCGCATCATCCATGGCGGCTTGAGCCAAACCTAACGCGGTCGCACATGCGAAAACGCGGCCATATTCGAAAAACCCTAGCAGCTGAGGGAATCCACGAGCCGGACCGGAAAGCCTCCAGCTCTCATCCAACCGAACATTATCGAATTGGATGTGCGCAAAAGGCAGCATTTCCTGACCGATCTTGTCCTCAGGCACCGCGGAGATGCCCGGAGCGGAGCACGGGATCATCCACATGGACAGGGCGGGATGCCCGCCTTCTTTGGGCGCATCTTCGTCGATAGCCGCCACAAGCAACGCGGGAGCATATTCACCATTGTTCACGAACAGCTTCTCGCCGTTCATGGTCAACACCCCGTCAACGGTGCGCACGCGCGTGCTCATGCTCATGGTGTCGGAGCCTGCGGAGGGCTCGGAAACCGCGAACGCGAAAGCCAACCGCCCCGTATTCTGATACTCCATGCGGATAGGGTCGGTTTGCGCAGGGCTGGCGAACGCCTCAAGTATCTGCAATTGCAGAAAATCGTTCTGGAACGGCAGCGTGGTGCCCGAGATGCGGGAGAGCTCTTCAAGAACGAGAACCTGCGCCAGCATGTCATAGTTCACATGGTCACGGCGATGGATGACGCCGAACCCGTTGAAATCAAGGTTCACGAAATCGCGCACGACCTCATCCGGCAACCCCATATCGGAGCGCCACTGGGCAACGTTGTCCGCATTGAAGTATTTGTCACCGAACGCGCGCACGTGCTCGATAAGCACGCGATCGGCCTCGCTCAGACGAAAATCCATGCCAACCCCCTAACAATAGTTCCGCCTGCTAAATCATGACAAAGCAATGATACCGAGCAAATAGCCCGAAACCCAGCACGAAACTGATGACCGATACCACAATAGCTGGATTCTGTCCGGATAATTCACCGAAACGCGCTTAAGATGCGCCATTGCGCACCCAGCTCTTCGCTTTGCAAAACTGCCTTTTCAAACATGTCAAGGCGCAATCGCCAGATACTTGATAGACGGTATCTATAGGTTTGGAGTAGAACCAAGATGCAAGCAATACTCGAATTGCTCACTCTCCTGCTTTTGGGTATTTTAATCTCATTTTCCGGGCCAGATTCAACGACTTGAGCAAATTCTCTCCTTCCAACAATCATATGGTTCACCCAGTTCGTCCAGTATGTATAGATAGTGGTTATGAATCGACCGGGTTTCTCAAAGCTGAACGAATTAGACGCAGACAATGCCACGGCGCACAATGAGGGCACAAGCTGAACTGCAGCGAGGAAGCGAAAGCTGACGAACCGCAGTTCAACAAGGTAAGCGCTTAGGTAACCTTAAGGAGGGTTCACATGAGCAAATTGTCCAAGGAGCAGTTCGAGGCCTACCTCGAGCAGATCAAGAACCTGGCCGAGGGCCCGTTCGAGGA
>NZ_CAKTYH010000120.1 GCF_934632265.1 uncultured Senegalimassilia sp. | reverse complement strand
AACTACGGGGATTAACGAAACGGTTTGCGGCGCGCAAAACGTGCTGCAAGGGAAAGCGCCCGGGGTCCCGGGCGCTATTGCATGGGAAAGGCGGAAACTTGGAAGAGAAGGAGACTCAGATGCTGTCGGCTTCCGGCGACGGCACGGTGACGTTCTACATCACGCGGCACGGGCAGACGGTCTACAACGTTGCCAGCCGGGTGCAGGGCTGGTGCGACTCGCAGCTTACCAACGAGGGTATTCGCGTGGCGCGCCTGTTGGGATGCGGCCTGGCGGAGGTCCCGTTCGCGCAAGCCTACTGCAGCGATGCCGGCCGCGCCGTGCAAACGCTCAACGCGGTGCTTGCCGCCAGGGTCAAGGAGAACCCGCAGGCCACGCTGCCGTTCATTCACGTTCCCGACCCGCGCCTTCGCGAATGGTGCTACGGGAACCTGGAGGCGGGACCGGGAACCGAGCTGCACGCCGCGCTTACCCGCGGCTTCGGCGAGGACCTGCCCTTCGACGAGCTGAACCGGCGTCTGCCTCAGGTGGCGGAGGTGCTGGCCGACCAGGACGACACTGGACGTGCGGAGCGTTTCGACCAGGTGAAGGCGCGCCTGGAAAGCTTCTTCGCCGAAGCGGGTGAACAGGCGCTCGCCTCGGGCGGCGGCAACGTGCTGGTGGTCACGCATTCGTTCGTGGTGCGATCGGTCATGTACCTGTTGGACCCCTCGCGCGTGAACGACCCGCTCAAGATCAAGAACGCCAGCGTCACCCAGGTCACCTACGATGGCGAAACCTTCACCCTCGGGGAAACGGCATCCACCCGCTGGCTGGGTGAGATGCCGCAGGAGGCCAACGCCATCCCCTTCGGGTTCCGGATGTAGGGAACTGGGCGGCAAGTTGGCTTCGCCATGCATGATTTGCATGCGGGGATTGGAGGAAGTCGGCGTCGGTTTCGCCAGAGTTTCGCATGCGAGCGCTCGCCAAGCATGCGGGATTCGGACACATAATGCTACGTCCCCCAAGTGTCAGGGGACGTGAAAAGGCCCCGGGGACATGTCCCCGGGGCCTTTCTGATGGCGTATGGGCCCGTGATGCCGTTACTGGTGGTACTTCGTCAGCGTCGGCGTGGTGGCCAGCTGCAGGTCGCCCTCGACGCCTGCCGGCAGGGTTACCGTGTAGCTGTAGGTCACGGTGGACTCCACGGGCAGCGGGTTGTTCGGCTTGGGCAGCACCGAGAAGTCGCCCACCTGGCAGGTGAAGGTGACGTCGAGGCCCTGATAGGTGGCCTTGCCGAGCGTGGCGCCGTTCGATGCCGTCACATCGGAGATCGTGCCGCCCGCAGGCGCGTAGAAGTAGATGAACGGGTCGGCGTCGCCCAGGCTCTTATCGTTGTCCGAGACGATGTAGCTGCCGCCTTGCTTCGCTTCCTGCGCGGTCATGAAGTTCGTCAGCGTGGTGGTCACGTGATAGGTGCGAGACCCGTCGTTGCCCGTGACGGGGCTGGAGACCTGAGTGTCCATGCCCAGCCACCAGCCAAGCTTGCTGCCGGCCCAGAAGTTGACGAACACGCCAAGGGTGGGCTGCTGCTCGGAAGCGGCGGTCATGGAGCCCGAATAGCCCATGTCCTCGATGTAGCTCTGCTCAGTGGCGTCGGCCAGCCAGATCATGACGCGGCGATCCTCAAGGCCGCCCATCATGGTGGAGACCAGCTTCATGAGCGAGGAGGCGTTCATGTTCTCCAAAGCCGAATCGAACGCGTATTCCGCGGCCTCGGCGAACAGGGCGTCGCACAGGTCGTTGCCTTCGGACATGTTCGAGCCGCTGGACAGGTACTTCCAGTACAGGTCGTGCTGCAGCACCTTGGTGGCGTTCGTACCGTCGATGGTGGTGCCGTCGGACAGCGTGAAGCTATCGCCCGTGGCTGCCAGCAGGTCCTGGACCATGGTCGGGGTGATGGAGATGACGCCGTCGACGGACTGCTCGGTCTTCTCCTGGTAGGCGGCCGCCCAGATGCCGGCCACGCGCGGGTAGTCGGGGTTGAAGCTGTTATCCCAGGAGTACTGCGTGTACCAGGGGTAGAACAGCGCGTTCTCCTCGTCGGTGATGGCGCACTGCGCGGGCGTCTCCTCGGCCATCATGTCGTAGACCTTGGTGAAATCGCCCAGCTCGATGGCGCCGTTGTCGATGGAGACGGTGCCCATGGAGCCGGGGAAGCCGCCCGAGGCGCGGATTTCGGCGGTGTTCTGCGCGGCCAGCAGGTACGTGCGGTTGCCGTTCGCGCCGAGCATGGAGCCGATGATGGGCGCGAAGGTGTTCGCCTCCTGGAAGACGTCGTTGATGCCGGTGATCTTCTCCTGGGCGGGCCCCACCAGCTTCTGCAGCTTCTCGATATGGAAGGCGGGAAGCGAGGTCAGCTCGTCGGTGCAGCGCTGCATGGCCGGTGCGCCGTTTTGGATGGCGCCGAGCAGCGTGGTGATGGCCGCGACATCCAGATTGCCGTTGGCGTCGATGCACGCCGACGGCGGCGTGGTGGACAGGCTGCTGGTCAGCGGCACGATGGCGTTATCGGATGCGTCGGCCAGGGCGGAGGCGATGGTCTGCACGCCCTTCACGTCGCTACCTACGACGGGCAGCATGGCGGCAACGTTCCAAACAGGGGAGGAGAGCTCCTCGTTCATGGCCTTGGCCGAGGATTGCAGGTTGGCGGCGTTTTTCGCCGCCGTTGCGAAGTCCTGCCCGGCAATGGCGGTTTGGATGCCGTTGACGTTGGCCAGCGCGGTCTCCGCCTGGGCTTTCGCGTCCTTGGCGGACAGCGCCAGCGCTGCGCCGTAGCCGCACGTGCCAACAAGCAGGCATGCGATGACGACGAGGCAGACGATCAGCTTGGTGTGCTTCTTGCGGCGCTTCTTCTTCACGCGGATCATGCCGTCGTGCTCGTGGTTGGTCGGGATCGGCTGGAAGTTGAAGTCCTGCCTTCCGTATGGGTTGCCATACCCGTTTTGCGGCGGCTGCTGCCCGGGCTGCTGGGCGTAGCGCGGCTGCTGGTACGGGGGGCGCTGATATGCTTGCTGGCCGTATGGCTGTTGCGGGCGCGCCGGTGCTTGCCGGCCCATGTTGGCGGGACGGTTGGCCTGTTGCCCATATGCCTGGTCCGGGCGCGAATGCTTTCCGTTGTTCTGCATAACACTCCTGACTTGCCTGTAACTACAAGGGGAAAGTGTATCACGCGCAGTGTCGGCGGGGGACAATTGCACGCGAAGCCCAGATGGCGGGCTTATTGGGAAGTCATCTGCCGATGGGCCTGTCATCAACGACGGCTTTTGCGCTATATGCGAGCGTTCGCCAAGCATGCGGGTTTCGGACACATAACGCTACGTCCCCAAGTGTCAGGCGGGGAACGATGAGCGAACGCAAAAAGCCTGGGAATAGCCCCGGGCCTTTTGCGCGCTATGTGCGTCCTGTTTATCAGTGGTTCTCGATGACGTGCGGGATTACGCGGTGCCATGCCGTTCCGGTCTCCTGGTCGTAGATGACGTCGTTGGCCATCTCGTCGATGTAGAAGGAGATGTACACCCCGCTCGAATCCTTCGTCAGGCAGGAGCATCGTCCCTGGTTCAGCATCATGTCGACCACGCCGTTGCAGAATTCGAACTTCACGGGCGCGGAAGGCTGGGGCCTGCCAAGGGCGCGTGAATCGATGAGCGAGTAATAGTCGTAGATCACCAGATCGCCCTGTGTGTGGAAGTCGATGTAGCGGGGCTCCTCGGCGTTCGGGTCGGGGCTCCAAAGGCCCACGATCATGTCGTTCGTCAGCGTGGTCTCGGGCATGGGCGCCGTCTGCCCGCTGCTGGAAGCGCTCGAGCCGCTGTTGGCGGAAGCGCCGCCGCCGGTCGATTCGCTTTGCTTGCTCTCGGTTGCGGGCAAGCCGCTATTGGCGGAGCTGCCGCCGGATGACTCGCTCGACTTGGATTCGGTTTCCTTGCCCGAGCTCGAGCTGCTTGAGCTGCTCGTCGAGCCGGAGCTTGTGTCGCCCGTGGTGGTTTTGCCCTTGCTCGTCGAGTCGGCCTGCACCTTGAGGTCCCCCGCCTCGGTTCCGCCGAACAGCTTCACCTTGACGTTGCGCTGCGATTCGATGAAGTTCGCGTCCGCGCCCACGCGCTCAAGGTATTCGGCGGAATCGCCCCCGATGGTTTTCTTGGCCGTGCTCAGGGCTTTCGACAGCGTAGGGTAGTTGCCGTTCTCGTCGGGAGTCAAAAAAGTGGTCAGCACGCTCTGGAGCATGGCGACGTTGTAAACATGCGAGATCGACCCGGTGTTGCCGAAGACGGCCGTCGCGCCGTTGTCCAGGAACGCGTCGGCCAGCTGGCTGTCCTCGCCCGTGCTGCAGGCGCACAGGTAGACGACCGACCCGCCCAGGCCGCGCACGTAGCGCTTGACGAAGGAGGGCGTGATTGCAAGGTGGCTGTCGGGATCCCCGGCCACGTTGACGATCGTGGCGCGGTCGTTCTTGATCTCGATGAGCTGGGCTTTGTCGCTTAAGTCGGAATCGATCCCGGTGTCAAGGACGCTGCCGGTCTTGCGGTTGTACCCGCCGTGGCCGGCCCAGATGAGCAGCTGCTGCTTGCCGCCGAGCTCCTTAAGCCCTGCCAGTGTGATGTTGCTCGGGGTTTTCGCCGTGGAGGCGGACCATTTCGAGGAAGTCGCGGAAAACGCGCTGGTGACGGTGCTGATCGCCGCGAGCGAATCGGCTCTTCCCGTGGTCTCCACCGAGCAGACGGTGGCTTCGGAATCGGTGCTCAGGGCATCGGTTCCCTCGGGCGCGGCTATATAGAGGTACGACAGGCCGTTCTCGAACTTGAAGTACACGCTGTTGTCGTCGGCAGTGTAAGAGGACACGACCCCTTGCGCCTCAAGCTCCTTCGCGTAGGACTTTTGTGCCGCTATGGCGTTTTTGACGTCTTCCTCGGTTTGGAATCCCCCCGACGCGTACGTGGCGGCGTTCTGGTCGATTTGATCGAGGGTCTCCTCGAACTCGGCGATCTCGGCTTTGGAAAGCTCGGGGGCGGTGAGTTCCTCCCAGATATCTAAGGCGAAGTTCGTTCCCGTGAGGAAGTATTGCACCGCAAGGACGACGATCGCGGCGATGACGATGAGCGTCAAGGCGTTATCGCCGCTGCCGTTCTTGGAACCGTTCGATGAGCTTTGCGAGGGCTTGTCGGGCGTTGCCATAGCTTCTCCTTGGCGTTCGTCTTCATGATGGAGCGTCGCTTCACATCATACGAGATGAAGGCGCCGTTTTGGAGAGGCGTATTCGTGTTGGCGAACTTTCGGTTCTGGACGGCGATGGGTTGCCCGGCGCGGGCGAGTTAGGCCCGGCCATTCGGCGGCGATGCGACCCCGTGGATTTGCGTGTCGGCATTCGCCCGACCTGCCGGATCCCGCCTGCCGTACGCGCTTGCGGGTCTAGAACGAAAAACGCCCCGGAATGGTTCCGGGGCGTTGGTTTCGCGCTGGCGTTCGTCGCCCGCGCTTATGGTTCGGGGCAGCTCAGCGACCGCTTTCGTTCTTATCGCGCAACTGCTGCGATGCTACTTGGAGAAGCGGCTGTAGTCGTAACCGCCCTCGCCGCCGCGCTTCTTGTTGTTGGCCTTGTGCTGGTTGCCGTTCTGGGCC
>NZ_CAKTYH010000119.1 GCF_934632265.1 uncultured Senegalimassilia sp. | reverse complement strand
CGCCCTGTGGGACGTCCACAACGTCTACCGCGTGGGCGGCGAAAGCCCGGCGACCACCATCAAGAACCTGGGCGCCTACGTCAAGCACGTGCACATGCGCGACTCCGACGACGACGGCTCCTTCAACCTGGTGGGCGAAGGCACCCTGCCCATCGACGAGGTGGTTCGCGCGCTGTCCTCCATCGACTACGACGGCTTCGTGTCGCTTGAGTGGGACCCCGCGTGGATGGCCGACCTCACCGACATGGAGGTCATCTTCCCCCACTACGTCAACTACATGGAGCAGTTCGAGGACACCCGCGGCAAGCGCCGCACGCTCTACCTCAACCACGACGGCACCGGCGAGTACGTGTGGAAAAAGGACGAGCTCATCGACCTGACCTTCCCGCAGGTGCTCGACAAGATGGTCGAGTGCTTCCCCGACCAGTACTGCTTCAAGTACACCACGCTGGACTACACGCGCACCTACGAGGAGTTCCGCGACGACGTGGACACCTTCGCCCGCGCGCTCGTGTCGATGGGCGTCAAGCCCGGCAGCAAGGTGGCCATCTGGGCCACCAACGTGCCCGCCTGGTACATCACGTTCTGGGCCGCCACGAAGATCGGCGCAGTGTTGGTCACGGTGAACACCGCGTACAAGGTCCACGAGGCCGAGTACCTGCTGCGCCAGTCCGACACGCACACGCTGGTCATGATCGACAGCGCGCTGGATTCCAACTACCGCCAGATCATCAACGACCTGTGCCCGGAAATCGCCGACACCAAGCCCGGCGACCCGTTGCACTGCAAGCGCCTTCCCTTCCTGCGCAACGTCATCACCGTCGGCTTCGACATGCCCGGCTGCCTGAACTTCGAGCAGGCCATGGAGCGCTCCGAGCTGGTGCCGCTTGAGAAGGTCCAGCGCATGGCCGCCGAGGTGCGCCCCGACGACGTGTGCAACATGCAGTACACCTCGGGCACCACGGGCTTCCCCAAGGGCGTCATGCTCACGCATCGCAACGTCGTCAACGACGGCAAGTGCATCGGCGACCGCATGGGCCTGTCCACCGCGGACCGCTTCATGATCCACGTGCCCATGTTCCACTGCTTCGGCATGACGCTGTCCATGACGTCGTCCATGACCCACGGCGCCACCATGTGCCCCATGCCCTACTTCAGCGCGAAGGCGTCGCTGCACTGCATCACGCAGGAGAAGGTCACCGCGTTCAACGGCGTGCCCACCATGTTCATCGCCATGTTCAACCACGCCGACTACCGCAAGACCGACTTCAGCCACATGCGCACCGGCATCATGGCCGGCGCCGGCTGCCCGCCCGAGCTCATGAAGCGCGCTGCACAGCCCGACGAGATGAACATGACCGGCATCGTGTCGGTGTACGGCCAGACCGAATCGGCCCCGGGTTCCACCATGAGCGCCTGGACCGACCCGCTCGACCTGCGCACCGAGACCGTCGGCTACGCGTTCCCGCACGTGCAGTGCAAGATCATCGACCCTGAAACCGGCGAGGAGCTGCCTGACGGCCAGATCGGCGAGTTCTGCTCGCGCGGCTACAACATCATGAAGGGCTACTACAAGATGCCCAACGCCACCTTCAAGACGGTTGACGAGAACGGCTGGCTGCACTCCGGCGACCTGCTCATGCGCGACGAGCGCGGCTGCTTCGTGGCCACCGGCCGCCTGAAGGACATGATCATCCGCGGCGGCGAGAACGTCTACCCCAAGGAGATCGAGGACTTCGTCATCACGCACCCCAAGGTCAGCGACTGCCAGGTGGTGGGCGTGCCGGACGCGAAGTACGGCGAAGAGGCCATGGCCTGCATCATCCTCAAAGACGGCGAGACCATGACCGAGCCCGAGATCCGCGAGTTCATGATGAGCAACATCGCGCGTCACAAGGTGCCCCGCTACATCAAGTTCGTGGAGTCCTACCCCATGAACGCCGCCGGCAAGATCCTCAAGTACAAGATGAGGGAAGCCGCCGTCGAGGAGCTGGGCCTTCAGAACCTGGTGAAGAAGTAGCAGCTTCCATACACCGACATTTCGCGGGGGCCGTTTTGCGCGCCCCCGCTCGCGTTTTCAAACCATCGTTGCGGAGAGGGGCTTCACAATGAGCAACTATGTAACCGTCGACGGCAACCAGGCTGCGGCCCACGTTGCCTACGACTTCACCGAGGTGGCGGCCATCTACCCCATCACGCCGTCCTCGCCCATGGCCGAGCACACCGACCGCTGGAGCGCGCAGGGCCGCCTGAACATGTTCGGCCAGCGCGTGCAGCTGACCGAGATGCAGTCCGAGGCCGGCGCCATCGCCGCCATCCACGGCGTGCTGCAGGCCGGCGGCCTGGGCACCAGCTTCACGTCCAGCCAGGGCCTCATGCTCATGGTGCCCGTGCTCTACCGCATCGCCGGCGAGCGCCTGCCAGGCGTCCTGCACGTTGCCAGCCGCACCGTGGGCACCCACGCCATGAGCATCTTCGGCGACCACTCCGACGTCATGGCGTGCCGCGACACCGGCTTCGCCCAGCTCAGCTCGGGAAGCGTCCAGGAAGCCGCCGACATGGCCGCCGTGGCGCACCTTGCCGCCGTGAAGGGAAGCATCCCGTTCATGCACTTCTTCGACGGATTCCGCACCTCCCACGAGCTGTCTCGCATCGACATGCCCGACACCAAGGAGCTGACCGCGCTCATGGATACCGAGGCGCTCGACCGCTTCCGTGCGCGCGCCCTGAACCCCGAGCACCCCATGCTGCGCGCCACCGTGCAAAACGGCGACGTGTACTTCCAGGTGCGCGAGGCGAACAACACCGCGTACGACCAGCTGGCCGACGTGGTCGAGGACGTTATGGCGCAGGTTGCCGGCGTGACCGGCCGCGAGTACCACGTGTTCGACTACTACGGCGCCGCCGACGCCACCGACGTGGTGGTGGCCATGGGCAGCGTGTCGGGAACCGCCCAGGAGGCGTGCGACTACCTGAACGCCCGCGCGCAGGCCGACGGCACGGGCAAGCGCTACGGTTTTCTGCAGGTGCACCTGTACCGCCCCTTCTCGGCGAAGCACTTCCTGGGCGCCCTGCCCGAAACCGTGCAGCGCATCGCGGTGCTCGACCGCTGCAAGTGCATGGGCTCGGCCGGCGAGCCGCTGTTCCTGGACGTCTCCAGCGTCATCGCCAACAGCGACCGCGCGGGCAAGGTGACGGTCATCGGCGGTCGCTACGGCCTGTCGTCCAAGGACACCGACACCGCCCAGATCGTGGCCGTGTTCGACAACCTTGCCGCAGCCGAGCCCAAGCGCGGCTTTACCATCGGCATCACCGACGACGTGACGAACCTGTCGCTTCCCGTGCGCCCGCTCGACGATTTCGAGGACGGTGACACCTACAGCTGCAAGTTCTGGGGCCTGGGCGGCGACGGCACCGTGGGCGCGAACCACAACACCATCCGCATCCTGGGCGACTGCGCCGACATGTACGCGCAGGCATACTTCGAGTACGACTCCAAGAAGTCCTTCGGCGTGACCAAGTCCCACCTGCGCCTTTCGAAGAAGCCCATCCGCAGCACCTACTACGTGAAGCGCGCGGACTTCGTGGCCTGCCACAACCAAAGCTACGTGCGCCAGTACGACATGGTCCAGGAAGTGAAGCCCGGCGGCACCTTCCTGCTCAACACCAGCTGGACGCCCGAGGAGCTTGACGCCAACCTGCCCGGCAAGATGAAGCGCTACATCGCGCAAAACGGCATCCGCCTGTTCACCGTGGACGCGGTGGAGGTTGCGCAGCGCGTGGGCCTGGGCAGCCATATCAACACCGTGCTGCAGGCGGCGTTCTTCCAGATCGCGGGCCTCATGCCCGTCGAGGAGGCGCTCGACTACATGAAGGACGCGGCCCGCAAGTCCTACGCGCGCAAGGGCGACGCCGTGGTGGCCAAGAACGTGGCAGCCATCGAGGAGGGCGCGCAGAAGTGCGTGGAGGTTTCCGTGCCCGCCAGCTGGGCCGACGCCCCGCTCGACGAGAACGCCGCCGAGGCCGACGTGCCCGCGGTGGTCGAGAACATCCTGCGCCCCGTCAACGCGCAGAAGGGCGACGACTTGCCCGTCAGCGCCTTCGCCGGCTACGAGGACGGTGTCATCGACATGGGCCTGACCGCCTACGAGAAGCGCGGCATCGCCGTGAAGACGCCCGCATGGAACGCCGAGACGTGCATCCAGTGCAACCGCTGCGCCTTCGTGTGCCCCCACGCCGCCATCCGCCCCTACCTGCTTGATCAGGACGAGGCGCAAAACGCTCCCGAAGGGTTCACGACGGTTGCCCTCAAGGGCGGCAAGAACCTGCCCGAGGGCACGCGCTACGCCATCCAGGTCAGCCAGTTCGACTGCACCAGCTGCGGCAGCTGTGCCGACGTGTGCCCGGCAGGCGCGCTGGACATGCAGCCGGCCAAGCTCACCGACCAGGCCCGCAAGCTGTGGGACTTCGGCCTGACCATCTCCGACAAGGATGGCGCGTTCGACCCCTACACCGTGAAGGGCTCGCAGTTCCAGCAGCCGCTGCTGGAGTTCTCCGCAGCCTGCGCGGGCTGCGGCGAGACGCCCTACGCCAAGCTGCTCACCCAGCTGTTCGGCGACCGCGTGTACTGGGCGAACGCCACGGGCTGCTCGCAGGCCTGGGGCTCGCCGTTCCCCGGCATCCCCTACACGGTGAGCAAGCGCGGCTTCGGCCCCGCCTGGACCAACAGCCTGTTCGAGAACAACGCCGAGCTTTCGCTGGGCCTGTTCCTGGGCTCCGTGCAGCAGCGTGCGGTGGAGAAGGCGCGCGTGGAGAAGCTGTCCCGCGCCCTGACGCACGGGATGGAGAAGCCGAAGGCCGACGCGGGCGACACGCCCGACGCCGCCGCCATGAGCGCCATGAAGGCCGCCTGCGAGGACTACCTTGCCGCGTTCGACGACTTCGACGCGTCGCGCAAGGCCGCAGATGCCCTGGTGGCATGCGCGTTGGCTTCCATGGACAAACTGACCAACAGCGCGAAGGAAGTGTGCCAGGAGGTGCTCAAGTTCAAGGACCAGCTGGCGAAGAAGACGTTCTGGATGTTCGGCGGCGACGGCTGGGCCTACGACATCGGCTTCGGCGGCCTGGACCACGTGGTTGCCAGCGGCGCCAACGTCAACGTGCTGGTGGTGGACACCGAGGTGTACTCCAACACCGGCGGCCAGAGCTCCAAGGCAACGCCCGCGGGCGCCGTGGCGCAGTTCGCGGCCAGCGGCAAGAAGACCGGCAAGAAGGACCTGGGCGCCATCCTCATGAGCTACGGCAACGTCTACGTTGCGCAGGTGGCCATGGGCGCCAACTACAACCAGCTGGTCAAGGTGCTGAAAGAAGCCGAGGAGTACGAGGGCCCGTCCATGATCATCGCCTACGCGCCCTGCACCTCGCACGGCCTGAAGTGCGGCATGCACGACGTCCAGGGCGAGATGAAGCGAGCGGTGGAAAGCGGTTACTGGTCGCTGTACCACTACGACCCGCGCAAGGAGAACCCCATGACGCTGGACTCCAAGGAGCCCAGCATGGACTACCTGGACTTCGTAGCCGGCGAGAACCGCTTCGCCTCGCTGACCAAGTCGTTCCCCGAAGAGGCCGAAAGGCTCTTCGAACAGGGCAAAGAAGACGCCCTTCGTCGCTTCGATCACTACCGCCGCATGGCGCAGGAGTAAGCGGCACGGCACACCGCGCGCCTCCATATATAAGGAAGGCCCGCGAGC
>NZ_CAKTYH010000118.1 GCF_934632265.1 uncultured Senegalimassilia sp. | reverse complement strand
GAGGATACCGAAGCTGAGGTCGGGGAGCTTCTTCCCCGAGGACGTGGTCGAGCGCTACCAGCGCGTCGACCGCGCGGTCGTGTCGGCGGCGGCCGAGATGTACGCCACCGGCACCTCGACGCGCAAGGTGCAGCGCATCGCGGAGAAGCTGGGGATATCCAGGCTGTCGGAGGACCAGGTCAGCGCCATAGCGAAGGACCTCGACGCCGACGTGGCCGAGCTCATGGGCCGCGACCTGTCCGATGCCCGCACGCCGTACCTGTGGCTCGACGCCACCTACGTCAAGTGCAGGCGCGACGGGCGCGTCGCCTCGACCGCCGTCGTGACGGCGATAGGCTGCGACGAGGGCGGCTGGCGCCGCGTGCTGGGACTGTCGGCGGTGGACACCGAGTCGTACGACTCGTGGCTCGGCTTCCTGCGCCGCATCAAGGGACGCGGCGTCCACGGCGTGCAGCTCGTGACCTCCGATGCGCACAAGGGCCTGGTCGGCGCCATCGAGGAGGTGTTCCACGTTGTCGCGCGAGAGCGACTCGACCTGCGCCATCAAAGGTCTAAATCGACCCACTCGTCAAAAGTGATGGAATCGCGGTTGCACCGCGTCTGCCAGTAGCAGGTGAGGCCTGGCTTGACCAGAAGTCTCTGGCGTTGGTAGTCGTCATAAGTCGCGACCTCAGCCGGCAATGCGGGACGTGGGCCCACGATGCTCATCCCTTTTGTCAAGACGAAAAAGCAAGGCAGGACGGGGATTTTGCGCAGGTGGAGAGGATTGCCGGCAATTTCGATGGAGCATTTCGAGCCGCCTGGGACGCATTAGAGAATCGGAATAGCGCATAGCCTCAAACGCGCGGAGCGCACCGTTTCCCCTATGCCTGATGCCAAAATCGTCTCATTGGGACCCGTTTCCCAATGAGACGATTCTTCACAAAGAGCATTCAGGCGCATGAAAACGTGGAAGAGGCAAGCAAACGCACTTCCACGAATTCGCCCATGGCGACCACGGTATAATCCAACGAGACAAGCAACGAACGGGAAAGGCGGCGCGGATGAACCTGGGCAGCGAAAGCGAGACCGTAGAGTTCAAGAAATCCACTGGCGAGCATAAAGAGGCACTGCAAGCCATCAGCGCCATGCTGAACAAGCACGGCCGCGGCGAGCTCTACTTCGGCGTCAAAGACGACGGCAGTGTCATCGGCCAGGACGTCAGCGACGCAACGCTGCGCCAAGTGACGTCGTGGGTGTCCGACAAGATCGAGCCTGCAGTGTTCCCGACGGTCGAGCGCCTCGATGCCGATGGCGGGCTGCGCTACATCAAAGTTGCCTTCTCGGGCGCCGACGCCCCCTACTCTGCCGACGGCCGCTACTTCACCCGCGTGGGGACCTCAAACAAAGTGCTGTCGGCCTCGGAGCTGAGCGCCATGGTCCTCAAGCGCGAGCGCGCCCGCAGCCCGTGGGATTCCCTGCCGTCCGGCAGGCCCGTCTCCGACGCCGACGAGCGGGCGGTGCGCGACTTCGTCGAGCGCGGCGGCAGGGCCGGGCGCGTAGGCGGCGGGTTCACCAGCGTAGAGGACACCCTGGCCAAGCTCGACCTCATCGCGCCCGACGGCAGCCTCAGAAACGCCGCGGTAGAGCTGTTCTGCGAGGGGTCCGACACCTACCCCAGGATGAAGCTGGGGCTTTTGGGCGGCAACACCAAGACCAAGATCCTCGATTTGCGCCGCGAGTGCGGCGCCATGCTCAAGCTGCTCGACTTCGCCGAGTACTTCGTGACGTCGAACATCAGGCGCGAGTTCGTCATCGGCGAGACGGGCATGTACCGCAAGGAGATCCCCGAGATCCCGGCCGAGGCCATCCGCGAGGCGGTTGCCAACGCGCTGTGCCACCGCGACTACACAACCGGCACCGCCGTCGAGGTGAACGTGTTCATGGACACCGTCCAGATCGTGAGCCCGGGCCTGTTCCCCGAGGGCGACTCGCCGCAAGAGCACCTCGACAGCACCGCGAGCGAGTTCTGCCTGCGAAATCCCGCAATCGCGCGCGCCCTATTTCGCGCCGGCGTCATCGAGCAGTACGGCACGGGGATACCGCGCATCAAGGAGACCTGCGAGGCCGCGGGCGTGAGGTTCCGCTTCGAGCAGACCGTCAACAGCACCGTCGTCGTCTTCGAGCGCCCCGGATCGCAAAAGGCGACTTTCAGAACCGCGGCCGACAACCGACCGCTCCTCAGCGAGCGCGAACAGGCAGCGATGGCGATTGCCGCCGCTCAGGGGAAAATCACGACCTCCGACCTCGCGCGGGAGGCCGGCGTCGGCAGGAAAACGGCCGCGAAGACCCTGAAAGACCTTGCCGGACGAGGCCTGTTGGAATGGTCAGGGAAAAGCCCGAAAGACCCGCACCAATTCTACAGGATGCCAAGCGGAGTTTGAGGCTGCAGAGCCTAGCCGGGAAACAGGCCCGTTGCGTTTGCTGCCGTCCCCCTGCTGGGCACTACTGAGTAATCTACTGGGCACTACTGAGTAATCTACTGGGTAGTACCCAAGCGCGAGTTGGCAAGTCCGCCAAAGTCCAGAGAAACGGTCCCGAAGAATATATTGCCCTCGATCAGATTCTCAGAAAATAGCTCATCGGTGGTTTTTGTGGTCTGAGGTGTCCGTATAATTGCAACGCATGAGGCTTGTGCGACTTACGACGAACAACAAGAGGGCAAAACGCCGACAGAAGGGAACCTCCATGGCCGACAAATACGAGGAGATGGCGCAGCAGATGCGCGCCGACGGCGTCGATGAGGCGATGATCGCGAGGTTCGTTGCCAAGGAGATGCAGGAAGACGAGTTCCGCCGCGGTCGGGGCATGACCGACATCGAGGCCGCCCGTGCGTGGAAGCGCATGCCTGAAAACATACAGCAGCTGTTGTTGGGGCAGCGTCTTCTGCCTCAACTGCGGCACGGCGTCGTTTGCAAGCGGCTACTCGCTGCGCATACGAGACGGCTTCGTGCTCATCGAGGGCAGGTGCGCCGCATGCGGTGTCGAGATCGCCAGGCTCTGCGACTAGGCCAGGAACTTTTCCGACAAAATCAAAGACCTCACCTTCAGGGTAACCGAACGCTCCACTTTCCTTCGCAGCGAAATAGGCAAGTCGGCTTCTCAAAGGTTATGGAGTCGCGGTTGCGACGGGTTTGCCAGTAGCAGGTCATGCCCGGCTTCACCAGCAGCCTTTGGCGCTGGTAGTCGTTGTAGGTTGCCACCTCGTTGGGCAACGCGGGTCGCGGGCCCACGACGCTCATCCCTTTTGTCAAGACGAAAAAACACTAAAGGCGCCGATATGCTGGATTGTTGGCTTGACCTGCAGGTTTTTGTATTGCCGATGGCACTGCGGGCAGCGTGTTGCGCCAGCGAATCGCGGCTGCCGCTTTGCGCATAATAAAAACGCCCGACGATGATTCGAAGGGTCGGGTCGAGCCCGAGGACGGCCTCTCTCCCCTAAACGGAATCGTCCCATTGGGGCGAATTCCCAATGGGACGATTCTCCGCAAGCGGCGCGCGGCTACATGAACTTCGACAGCCGAAGCCGGCTAATGCTGCCTTCCGCCAAAGCCGGCCGCCGCGAAGCCGCGGCTCCTCGTTAGGTCCCGAGCATCCCCAAAGCGCCATCCGGCCAGCCTGCCGGAAAGGGCCCGCCTTGGACGTTGACGTTATCGGGCGGCCAAGGGGAGCGCTCCCCGCCTCCTCCCCCTGGAACCCCACCGGCCGCATGCCCGCTCAAGCGCCGCGGGGCTGTTGCCCGGGACGCACCGCTGCGCGCCGCACGCGCGACATCCCCCACAGAATTCCGGGCGACATCGGCCCGTCGCCGGCAATTCGGTGGGGATGCCGGCCCTCGCGGGCCTTCGCGAATCCGGCGTTCCGCGCCGCCTCCCGGGCATATCGGCAGACAAGCCGAGCAAGGTGGCCTTGCATCGGCGGCCGATCGGGGAAACCCAGGCAAAAGCCCGCGGCGTCGCAAGGCTCCGCAGAAGCTTTTGCGGGAACGGAGGACCCGCGCCGGCAGATCGCGGCGAGCATGCCGCACGCCAGCGGCCCTACCGATCGCCGCCCGCGGCCGCACTTGTCCAAAAGGCCCCGAAAACGGCCTTGGGACGGGCAGCTGCGCCGGCGCAAGTGCACGGAGCGCAATTGCGGCGCCGGATGCGCCGCAGGAAAGGAGGCGGGGATGTACGCGAACCCCAAGGAGACGACGTCGCTCAGGCTGGACGGGACAATGAAGCGCAGGAGCAGGGAGCTGCTCGCGCTGCACGGGATGACCCTGACGGAGGCGTTCGAGGAGTACATGGACGAGCTCGTCTACCGGGGCGGGCCGCCCATGAGGGCGAGCCGCGAGGCGAAGGCCAACACCATGAGGATCAGGTTCGAGGCCTTCATGGAGAGCGGCTTCGGGGCCGGCGAGGAAGGCGAGCGCCCTGGGGAAGGGGGCGCAAGATGAGCTGCGGCGCGAAGATGAGGAAGCTGTCGGTGAGGATCGACGCCGACCTGAAGGCGGCCTTCGAGGACACGCTGCGGGGCATCGGCGTCGACCCCACCTGCGCGATGAGGAGCTTCGCCTTCCAGATCGTGCTCGAGGGTGACATCCCCTTCGGCCCCGTCGACGCCGGCTTCGAGGCGAGCGGCGGGACCGCGGTGACGTCGGTCAAGATCCCGGAGGACGTCGCCGGCGAGATGGAGTCCGTGCTCAAGGGCCTGGGCACGAACTTCTCGCAGGCCGTGAGGCTGCTCGCGCTGCAGACGACCGCGCTGGGAGGGATGCCGTTCGCCGCCGGCATCCCCCGGAAGGCGAGATGAGGGGCGGCCGGCTTCGCGGAAAGCTCTGGGCGCTTTTCCTCGGCAAGGCGCCCTGCCCGCTTGAGCATGCTGAGGCAGGCAGGGCGCCGATGCGAATGCCGCACGAGCATGGGCGAAGAGATGTCTGCTGTATGTGCAAACGACTCAGCTGACCGTTTTGCGCACGAGGTTATCAAGCAAGTTCGTCTTCGACTCCGAGACGCCTGCGCAGCCCGAGGTAGCTTTCCTCGGAAGACGCGCCGGTGTGCATGATCTCCATGATGCGCGCGCCCACGTTGCTGGTGAGCCGGCCGATGGATTGAGACGGATCCTGGTTGAGCGCCCGCTCGTTCATAACCGCGACCCCAAAACGTCGCGCAAGTTCTCCGACTTTCTCGTTATGCTTCACGTTGAAGCCGAGGACATCGCTCGCAAGCTTTTCGACATAACGACGTTTGCCGCCGACATAGCCGTTACCGAGAATCTCCTTCTCATTGGGCAAGACGTACTCCTCCAACGCGTCGTCGAGGTGCAGCAGGAGATACAGCTCGAAGCTCGGGTTCGTCACCGCAACCTCGGCAACCCCGGAGAACATGCCGAGGTCGGACGCATAACGCTCGGAGTCGCCCTTGTACACGTCGGCATCGAAGAACACGACGATGCGGTCCGTCTCGGGGTCGAACCCAAACATATCCGCATTGCCTCGAATGAGCCGTGCCTGCTCCAGGAGCTTCTTCGGCGCGGACTGGTTTCTCTCGTTGCCGGTCCTCTCCACGGGCCTGAGCTCGATGAGCTCCGGGGCGTTCATCTTTGCGAGCCGCACGGCGAGCGACTCCAGGTACCAATACTCGGTGTTCGGCCCCTCGCCGATGAAGAAGCACTTCGATTTCGGTTTCCTACCTGTTAGCGTCAATATAGTTTGCGCCGTATTTGCCAATTTATCGCGCCAAGCGGACCAACGTATATGCGCCGCCCGC
>NZ_CAKTYH010000117.1 GCF_934632265.1 uncultured Senegalimassilia sp. | reverse complement strand
CTGCCTTTTGCGTGCAATACCACCCTGAGGCCGCGCCGGGCCCGACCGATGCGCATTACCTGTTCTCCGCGTTCGCGCGCTTGATGGAGGGACGTAAGGATTATCTGGACATCGACATCGCCGTCGATCGCTTGGCCGGCTGGCGGTTCGGCGCCGAAGCAGCGAAGGAGCCCGCGAATGCCTAAACGCAACGATATCGAAACCATCCTGGTCATAGGGTCGGGTCCCATCGTCATCGGGCAAGCATGCGAATTCGATTACTCTGGCACGCAGGCCTGCAAGGTGCTCAAGGATGAGGGCTATCGCGTGGTGCTGGTCAACTCGAACCCGGCCACCATCATGACCGATCCCGCCATGGCCGACCGCACCTATGTCGAGCCGATCACCGCCGAGTTCGTCGAACG
The DNA here is from genome assembly GCF_934632265.1 of uncultured Senegalimassilia sp. GTDB lineage: Bacteria > Actinomycetota > Coriobacteriia > Coriobacteriales > Eggerthellaceae > Senegalimassilia. The sequence continues at coordinate 5,408 of NZ_CAKTYH010000117.1, read as the reverse complement.
GGTCATCGCCCGCGAGCATCCCGATGCGCTGCTTCCCACTTTAGGCGGGCAAACCGGCCTCAACGCCGCGGTCGAGCTTGCCGAATCCGGCGTTTTGGGGAAATACGGCGTGGAGATGATCGGCTGCGACCTTGACGCCATCAAACGCGGCGAGGATAGAAAGCTGTTCAACGAGTGCATGGCGGAGCTTGGCATCGAAACGGCCCGCAGCGATTACGCATATCGCGTCGAGGATGCGCTGGCCATCGTGGAAAAGCTCGGGTATCCGGTGGTTTTGCGCCCGAGCTTCACCATGGGCGGCGCCGGCGGCGGCATCGCGCACAACGAGGAGGAGCTGCGCCTTATCGTGTCGCAGGGCCTGGAGCTGTCGCCTGCCGGCGAGGTGCTCGTGGAGGAGTCCATCGAGGGCTGGAAAGAGTACGAGATGGAGGTCATGCGCGATAAGGCTGGAAACGGCATCATCGTCTGCTCCATCGAAAACCTTGACGCCATGGGCGTGCACACGGGCGATTCCATCACCGTCGCCCCTGCTCAAACGCTCAGCGATGTGGAATACCAGCGCATGCGCGCGGCAAGCCTGGCCATCCTTGAGAAGGTGGGCGTGGAAACGGGCGGATCGAACGTGCAGTTCGCCGTGAACCCGCAAAACGGCCGCATGGTGGTCATCGAGATGAACCCGCGCGTGTCGCGCTCCTCGGCGCTTGCCTCAAAGGCCACCGGCTTCCCCATCGCGAAGGCGGCGGCGCGCCTTGCCGTCGGGTACACGCTCGACGAGATCGTCAACGACATCACCAAGGCCACGCCCGCCTGCTTCGAGCCTTCCATCGACTATTGCGTGGTGAAGGTCCCGCGCTTCGCGTTCGAGAAGTTCCAGGGTGCCGATGATGTCTTGTCCACGCGCATGAAGGCCGTCGGTGAGATCATGGCGATCGGGCGTACGTTCGAGGAGGCATTGGGCAAGGCCATGCGCTCGCTGGAAAACGGACGTGCCGGCTTGAACGCCGATGGCAAATGCAAGGAGGTCTTGGAGCAGGACGGCTTCGATGAGCTGGTCGGCCGCCCGACGCAAGATCGCATCTTCTACATGGCAGAGGCGCTGCGCCGCGGATGGAGCACGGAGCGGTTGCATGCTGCCACGGGCATCGATCCGTGGTTCATCGATCGCATGCGCGATATCGTGACCATCGAGGATAACCTTCGCGGCTTGCCGCTCGACCAGCTTGATGCGGACGCCTTCCGTCTTCTGAAGCGCATGGGCCTGTCCGATGTGCAGATCGGGCATCTTTGCGGCGCCGATGAGCTGGAAGTGCGCGCGCAGCGCAAGCATCTCGGCGTGGTGCCCGCGTTCAAGACGGTCGATACCTGTGCTGCCGAATTCCCCGGCACCACGGCATACCACTACAAAACCTACGATGCCGACGAAAACGAGGCCGTTGCCACGCCAGGGCGCAAGAGCGTCATGATCTTGGGCGCCGGCCCGAACCGCATCGGGCAGGGCATCGAGTTCGATTACTGCTGCGTGCATGCCAGCTATGCGCTGCGCGATGCGGGGTACGAGACCATCATGGTCAACTGCAACCCCGAAACCGTGTCGACCGACTACGATACCTCCGATAAGCTCTATTTCGAGCCGCTCACGTTCGAAGACGTCATGGACATCGTCGATGTCGAGCAGCCCTATGGCGTGGTGGTCACGTTAGGCGGGCAAACCCCGCTGAAGCTGGCCGCGGCTCTGCAGGATGCGGGCGTCAACATCATGGGCACGAAGCCCGAGGCCATCGACCTTGCCGAGGACCGCGACCGATTCCGCGCCGTGTGCGATGAGCTCGACATCGCGTATCCGGCTGCGGGGCAGGCGACCACCTTCGAGCAGGCGCGCGCGGTTGCCGCCGATATCGGCTTCCCGCTGCTCGTGCGCCCCAGCTACGTGCTCGGCGGGCGCGGCATGGGTATCGTCTACAACGATGGCCAGCTGAAACGCTACATGGCCGAGGCGGCCAAGATCACGCCGGATCATCCGGTATATCTCGATCGCTTCCTTGAGGGAGCGGTCGAGCTCGACCTTGACGCTTTGTGCGACGGCGCCGAGACGTATGTCGGCGCTATCATGGAGCACATCGAGATGGCCGGCATCCATTCCGGCGACTCTGCGTGCTGCACGCCGCCGTTCTCTCTTTCCGACGCAATTCAGGCGCAGCTGCGCTCCATCGCGCGCCGCCTGGCGCTGCGCTTGGGCGTGGTGGGCCTGCTCAACATCCAGTTCGCCATCAAAGACCAGGTCATCTATATGATCGAGGCAAATCCGCGCGCTAGCCGCACCGTGCCGTTCGCCTCGAAGGCGACCGGCGTGCCCCTGGCCCAGGCGGCGGCCCGCATCATGGCGGGGGAGCGCATCGCTGATCTGCGCCTGCCCAGCGACGAGCGGCGTTTGGACCATTTCAGCGTCAAGGAGGCGGTCATGCCCTTCGGCCGCTTCCCGGGCGCCGATACCATCCTTGGACCTGAGATGAAATCGACCGGCGAGGTCATGGGCATCGCCGAGAACTTCCCGTGTGCGTTCGATAAAACGCAGCTTGCCATCAGCTACAAGCTTCCTGAAGGGGGAACGGTGTTCGTCAGCGTGTGCGATCGCGACAAGCGCGGCATCGTGCCCATTGCACGCGATTTCGTGCGCCTCGGCTTCCATATCGTGGCTACTTTGGGCACCGCACGGACGCTTCAGGCAGCCGGTGTAGACTGTACACCGGTGAAGAAGATCAGCGAAGGATCGCCCAACGTGCTCGACATGCTCGTCGGAGGCGAGATAGCGCTCATGATCAACACGCCGTTCGGCCATGCCACCCGCGATGACGGCTATGAACTTCGCACCGAGGCCGTCAAGCACGGGGTCACGCAAATCACCACGCTTGCGGGCGCTCAGGCCATGGCTGCCGGCTTGGAGGCCATGCGTGCGAACGGGCTTAAGGTGATCGCGCTGCAAGATCTTCCGCAGCATCCTTTGCCGATCGAAGGGGATCCGGTGCAGTAGGGCTCATACCCGCCATGCGCATGCGTTCCGGTGGTTCGATCCGCGTATGTTATGAGCCTTTTGCTCCTTTTGCCTCGTGGTCCCCGTCGTCGTGCGAATCGGCGGGGAAGCGGCAACGGTGATGGGTTTCGCGCGGTGGCGCCCCGCAAAGCTTGCAGGGCGCCACCGCCTTCTATGTCGTCCCGAGCCTTGCTCTTCATCGCTTCTCGTGCGGGCTTTCGGGCGCGCTCATGGTCCGTTTGCGTGCGACTTGTCGGCATTTCCCCCCGTCAGCTGCAGCAATGGTACAATCGCTCACAACGTAGCCAGGGCCGCATCGCGGCCACCGTGACGGAAGGAGCCCTGTGGCGCTTGTGAACGAGCGGGTCCGCATTCTGGAAAACGAGTGCGTCGGCCCGAATCTGTATCTCATGACGCTTTCCTCGCCGGCCATCGCGGCCGCGATCGAACCCGGTCAGTTCGTGCATATGAAGATCCCCGGAATGGAGGGCCACGTGCTGCGCCGTCCGTTTTCCGTATATGCGGCAGATGCCGCCGGCGGCACGCTCGACGTGCTGTATCAAACGGTCGGCTTCGGCACGAACCATCTTGCCGCGCTCGCACCCGATGTGGCAAACGAAATCGAATCCGCCGAACTCATCGGGCCGGTCGGCCGCCGCTGGCAGGCGCCCGCCGGAACGCAGCGCGCGCTGCTCGTGGGCGGCGGCGTGGGCGCGGCGCCCCTGTTCATGCTGTGCCAGGAGCTCGTCGGCTCCGGCGTGCATGTCGATGTGGTGCTCGGTGCGCAAACCGCCGATGCCCTTGTATGCTTGAAGCGCTACGAGCAGCTCCTGGGACGCGATGTGCGCGTGGCCACCGACGACGGCACGCTCGGCCGAAAAGGCTTCTGCACCTCCTTGGTCGAGGAGGCCCTCGCCGCCGGCGTCGACGGAGCCCCCTATCAGTACGTGGCGTGCTGCGGCCCCGAGCCCCTCATGAAGATCGTGGCCGGCCAGGCGGGCGAGGCCGGCGTGCCGTGCCAGATCTCCCTGGAAAAGCGCATGGCCTGCGGTGTGGGCGCGTGCTTGTCTTGCGTGGTCGACACGGTCGACGGCAAGAAGCGCTCGTGCGTGGACGGCCCGGTGTTCGATGCTGAAAAGGTGGTGTGGTAGATGACTGCGACCCCTATGCTTCCCGCAACCGCGGCTCCCACGAACGTGAACATGGCCGTCAACCTTGGCGGACTTGCTATGAAAAACCCCGTGACCACGGCTTCCGGCACCTTCGCCGCAGGTCGCGAGTACTCCGACTTTGTGGACGTCTCCGCCCTTGGCGCCGTCACCACCAAAGGCGTCTCGCTCAACGGCTGGGAGGGCAACGCCTCCCCGCGCATCGCCGAGGTTCCTTCCGGCATGCTCAACTCCATCGGCCTGCAAAACCCCGGCGTCGAGCATCTGAAGGCCTGCGAGCTGCCGTGGCTTGCCGAGGTGGGCGCAACCGCCATCGTGAACGTTTCCGGCCACAGCTTCGATGAGTACGTGCAGGTCATCGAGGCGCTCGAGGAAGCGCCCGTCGATGCGTACGAGGTCAACATCTCGTGCCCGAACGTCGATGCCGGCGGTATGACCCTCGGCACGCATGTGCCTTCCGTCGAGAAGGTGGTCGGCATGTGCCGTGAAGCAACCGCCCGCCCGCTCATCGTCAAGCTCACGCCCAACGTCACCGACATCTCCGAGATCGCCCGCGCCGCCGAGTCCGCCGGCGCCGATGCCATCTCGCTCATCAACACGCTCATGGGCATGGCCATCGACGCCGAGCGCCGCTGCACGCTCACGTCGCGTCCCTTCGCGGGCTTCTCCGGCCCTGCCATCAAACCCGTGGCCCTGCGCTGCGTGTGGCAGTGCCACAACGCGGTGAAGATCCCGCTTCTGGGCATGGGCGGCATCTCGAACGGCACCGACGCCGTGGAGTTCATGCTCGCCGGCGCCACCGCCGTGGCGGTGGGCACGGCGAACTTCGTCAACCCCCAGGCAACCATCGACGTCATCGACGGAATCGCCGACTATTGCGAGCGTCATGGCGTCAAAGACGTCAACGAACTGATTGGAGCGCTGCAATGCTAACCTCGTTTTCCGATATCCCCGAGCGCGACCGCGTCATCGTAGCCGTCGACTGCGACATCGAGGAGACCTTCGAGCTGGCCGACAAGCTGCAAGGCAAGGCCACCTGGATGAAGGTGGGCATGACGCTGTTCTACGCGAACGGCCCCGCCGTGGTCTATGCCCTCAAGGAGCGCGGCTTCAAGGTGTTCTTGGACCTGAAGTTCCATGACATTCCGCATCAGGTCGAGGGCGCGGCGTTCTCCGCTGCGGCCAGCGGTGCCGACATGATGACCATGCAC
>NZ_CAKTYH010000116.1 GCF_934632265.1 uncultured Senegalimassilia sp. | reverse complement strand
ACCCCAGAAGAAGGGGTAATGGATGTAGAAGCCGGTGAAAATCAGCAGAACCATGGCGACGAGGTTGATCCAGTGCGTGATCACGAACGGCAACGGATGCGCCTCGCGGTAATGTGCCAAATGCGCCATGTTACTTCACCCCCCAAGGGCTCGTGACGGTTTCGAAACGCTTGCCCGTAGCAGGCTCGGAGATATGGACCGAGCAGGCCGTGCAGGGGTCGAAGGAGTGCACCGTGCGCAGCGCGTTGATGGGCTTCTCGATGTCGCCCACCGGCACGCCGATCAGAGCCTCCTCGAGCGGACCATGCTGGCCCTTCTCGTTCTTCGGAGCCAGGTTCCACGTGGACGGGATGATGATCTGGTAACCCTGGATCTTGCCGTCCTTGACGGACTCGCTGTGGTAGAGAGCGCCACGCGGGGCCTCCCAGAAGCCGGAGCCGTCGCCCGTGGTGGTTTCGGGGGCGCGGAAGTACTCGGAATCGCCGGACTTCACGGCCTCGATCAGCTCGTCGACCCACTCCTTCATGAGCGTGGCGATGTAGAGCGTCTCGATCTGGCGAATGGCGGTACGGCCGAGCGTGGACTGGGCCACGGACAGGTCGCCCTCATGGCCGAGCGCCTTGAGGAACGCGTCGACGTGCTCCTTGACGAAGGGCACGTTGCGCTTGTAAGCGGCCAGGATACGGGACAGGCTGGTGGCCTCCATGGAATTGCCGTTGTAAGACGGGCACTTCACCCACGTGTAGCGGTCGTCCACGTTGTAATCGGTGTACTCCGGCTCGGTGGTGAAGTTCGGAGCCTGATAGGTCTCGGAGCCCTTGTACCAGGAACGGCCGACCCACTCGGCGATGGCCTTCTCGTCGGGCTCGGAGAGGTTGAGGTTCTCGTCGAGCACGCCGGAGGGCAGATAGCGATTGGCCATCTTGAAGTCGTCGCGCTCGAAGACGCCCCAGGCGATGTAGCGGCCCGGACCCTTGCCGTACTCGAATGCATCGGCGTAGTAAGGGGCGATCGCCAGCACGTCGGGGATCATGGTCGCCTCGACCCAGTTGTACAGCTCGTCGACCAGCAGCTTCAGGTCGTCGAGCTTCTGGTCGGTGGGCACGAAGGCCGTGCCGCCCGGACGCAGGGTCATGACGTGCGGCATCTTGCCGCCCAGCAGGGCGCTGATCTGAGAAGCCTTGGCCTGCATGCCCAGGGCCTCCAGGTAGTGGGCCGTGCAGATGAGGTCGAGCTCGGGCGGCAGCTTGAAGCCGGTGCCGTCCTCGGCGTCGAACCAGTTGCCGCTGAAGATGGACAGCTGACCGTTCTCGGCGAACTGGGACAGGTGCTCCTTCAGGGCGACGAAATCGCTGTTCATGGAAGTGCCGGCTGCACGAGCCAGGTCCATGGCGTCGGCCGGGTCGGCCTTCAGCGCGTTCAGCGGGTTGACGTAGTCAAGGCCGGCCAGGTTGTAGAACCACAGGATGTGACTGTGCAGGAACTGGGCGCCTTCGAGGATGTTGCGGATGATACGGGCGTTGTTGGAGATGGTGATGCCATAAGCCTTCTCAGCCGCGATGGAGCTGGCATGGGCGTGAGACACGGGGCAAACGCCGCAGATGCGCTGCACGATCTGGGCAGCGTCCTCGGGCGTGCGGTTCTCAACGACCAGCTCGATGCCGCGGAAGCAGCCACCGGATACCCAGGCGTCGGATACCTTGCCGTTCTCGACTTCCATCTCAACGCGCAGATGGCCCTCGATACGGGTTACGGGATCGATTACGGAACGCGTCATGGCTTACCTCCCTTCCTTGGTTGCATTGGGGTCGTCGTGACCGGTGTCTTCCTTGTACAGCTTCTGGCGCTCGGCCTCGGACACCTCGTAGGTGCCCACGGACTTCTCGGGGTGCTTGGCATCCCAAGCGCGCTTCTTCTCGAAGTCCGCGCCGCCGTCCATACGGCCGGTGGCCTTCATGCCGAAGCCGTGCACCACGAGGGCGGCGGCCAAAAGGCCGGTCACGCCCACGGCGATGGTGGTGGGCTGCACGTCCCAATCGCCGATGTGCAGGCTGCGGTGACGCTTGATGAACGGGGTGTTGACCTCGACCCAGTTCTGGCCCGGGTCGTTGGGGTTGGCCTCGCAGCAGCCGATGCACGGGGCGCCGGCCTGGACGCACCAGCTGCGACGATCGTTCCACATGACCACGCCGCAGTTGGACTTGGTCTGAGGACCGCGGCAGCCCAGCGGATACAGGCAGTAGCCCTTCTTCTCCTCTTCGGAACCGAATTCGTAGACGAACTCGCCGTTCTCGAAGTGGCCGCGACGCTCGCAGTTGTCATGAATGGTCTGGTTGAAGATGCCGGCCGGCTTGCCCTCGGAGTTGAGGTCCAGATCGGCGGGCTTGAGCTTCATGAGCACGACGTCGACGAGCACGCTCGTGAGCCACTCGGGATTGGCCGGGCAGCCGGGGACGTTGACGACGGGCACGTTGATGCCGGCCTTCTTGAGGTACTGCTGCACGCCCATGGCGTCGGTGACGTTGGGCTTGGCGCCCATCCAACCGCCGTTGACGGCGCAGGAACCCAGCGCAACCACGGCGTTGGCGTTCTTGGCGGCCTCGATCAGGTGCTCGGTGCCGGGCTTGCCGGCCACGCGCAGGGCGTTGCCGCCCCACTTCTCCTGGATGGCGCCTTCGTAGATGAGGATGTAGTCGCCGGCCTCGATGGTCTGCTCCTTGGCCTCCTCCATGGAATAGCCCGCTGCAGCGGACAGCGTCTCGGAGTAGTTCAGTGAGATCATATCCAACACCACCTCTGCGGCGTTGGGCGTCTGAGCCTGGGCGAACGACTCGGTGCAACCGGTGCAGGATGCGCCTTCGACCCAGATGACCGGGTAAAGGTTACCCTTCGTAGCGCCGATGACGGACGTCTCGAGGGCCTGGGCGACCTGCGGGACCGTCAACTGGGACAGCCCGGCTGCAGCGGCGACCGTGCCGCACAACTTCATGAAGTCGCGGCGGGTAACCCCCCTGGCCTCGAGCATGTTCGCGAACGCGGACATTGCGGCCTCTCCTTCCATACGCACACCTCCTTACAGGTGTATCTCGTCTGGCCTGTTTCCAGGCCCTTTTGCATATGGAGCGAAGATACGCGATGGGCGCGCGGCTCGAGGGCCGGTCCGTACCGGCTCGAGCTTGCGGCCTGGATGGCGCCGCACGCAACGCGACGGAAGGCGCGGGGCTTGCAGAACCCGGGCCTTCCGTCGTGAAACGCGCACGCGCGCCTTCGCCGATTGGGGATGAAATCGCAGACTTCCATCCCCAGTCGTCTCCACTCCTGTTCGTTATGTTATCACTCGCGCATTTTTATACAGAACCGTTATCATATCTTCGCAAGATAAATGAATAAATCTGCATGAAGGAGCTTCGCATGACCGCTGAACCCCCATCCGCGTTCGCTTACCTGGGCCCCGCCGGAACCTATCACGACGAGGCGGCGCGCGCATTCGCCAAACGTTTGGGCATAGACGACCCGCAGCTTATCGAGTGCCCCTCGCTGTCCGAGGTGTTCGACTGCGTGGACCGCGGGAAATGCGAATACGGCGTGGTGGCCACGGAAAACGCGCTCGAGGGGCCTGTGACGGCCACGCTCGACAACTTCGCGTTCCGCTCGAGCGCCACCATCTTGGGCGAGCACGTCCTTGACATCCACCACTGCCTGATCATGCATCCCGAGGCAACCATGGCCGACGTGAAGACGGTGGCCAGCCACCCGCAGGGCCTGGCGCAGTGCCGCCGCTACCTCAACGAGAACCTGCACGGCATCCCCACCGTTACCGTGGCATCCACCGCCGATAGCGCGCGACGCGCGGCATCCGACAAGTCCATCGCCGGCATCGGCAACACCTTCGCCGCTCAGCTCTACGGGGCGCGCGTGGCCGAAACGGGCATCGAGGACCACTTCGGCAACCAGACGTCGTTCGCGCTGATCGGCCGCCAGGGCCATGTCCCGGTGTTGACGGGCAGCAAGTTCAAAACGTCGCTGGCGCTGTTCTTGCAGGCAGACCGCCCCGGCGCGCTGCTCATGATCTTGTCCGAGTTCGCCTACGCCGGCATCAACCTGGTCAAAATCCAAAGCCGCCCGACCAAGCAGGCGCTCGGCGACTACATGTTCTTCGTGGACATCGAAGGCTCCACGCAAGACCTTGAGGTGCAAACCGCCCTGAACTGCCTGCGCCTGAAGCTGCGCGAGGTGAAGGTGCTCGGCAGCTACCCGGTGGAATAGGGCGCTGCCCCGCTGAGCGAACGAGGGAAGGCGGGGTTGCATCTGGCGCATTCGCCTATCGCAACGCGGGCGGCGAACTTGAGGCGCCCCTACCCGAACGATGGTCAAGCGATTGCGTACGCTTATATATATGCAGCGAAACGAAAGCGGCCGCTCCAACGAGCGGCCGCTTTCGCCGTTTAGAAGGCTATGACCCCGAGATGCTCGAGCAGAATCTTCACGCCGATGAGGATGAGCACCACGCCGCCCGCGATGGTCGCGGGCTTCTCGAAGCGCGCGCCGAAGAAATGGCCCACGGCGACGCCGATGAAGCTGAGCACGAAGGTGGTCACGCCGATGATGGTCACGCTCGGCACGATTGCTACCTGCAGAAATGCGAAGGTAATGCCCACGGCAAGCGCATCGATGCTGGTTGCGATGGCCAGCATGAGCAGCTCCTTGATGTCAAGCTTGGCATCTTGTGCTTCCTCGCCCTGCTCATCATCCTCGTGGAACGCGTCCCACAGCATCTTGCCGCCCACGAACGCCAGCAAAGCGAACGCGATCCAGTGATCGATGGGCGTGATCAGCTCGGCAAGCTGGCTGCCCAACGCCCAGCCGATTAGGGGCATGAGCGCCTGGAATCCGCCGAAGAATAACGAGATGACGACCGCCTGCCTCATGTTGAGGCGGCTCATGCCCAAACCCTTGCAAATGGAAACGGCGAAGGCGTCCATGGAAAGCCCCACGCCGATCAAGAACAACTCAACGAACCCCACGATGATCCTCTCGTCTTGAACCATACCCCCGTCGGACACTTAGCGCTACGTCCCCGAACCGTCATGGACGCTTTGGGGACGTAGGATTATGTGTCCGGAATTTGCGAGCCGCTATTCTTTATGGGAACAGACGCCCGTCTTCCTGGCGGAAGAAGCCTTCCCGTTCCAAGTCGGCACAGATGCCGGCGAACAGCTGCGGATCGACCGCCTCCCGCCCAGCCGCACGCTCCTCGGCGTCCAAGCGCGACGCCGCCTGCTCGACGGCTATGCCCGGGCAGGCCAGCACGATGCGAACCAGGCACGCGCGCTTCTGCCGGCGCGACCCCTCGAACGCCGACTGGCGCGCGTAATGCGCGCTTCGCCGCGAAGCGTTTCCCACCTGCGACTTCAAATCCGCCCCCACATCCAGCAACGCGTAATACCATTGCCGAACCTGGCCGGCCCCGGGACAGCACGCCGCCACCAAAGGCTCAAGCTGCTTGTCGGACACCGCTTCGCAATCGGGGAACAGCGTGTGGATGAACACGGTGCGCACATTCGTCTCGATGTAGATGGCGGGAAGGTTGCGGGCGAAGGCGGTGACGCCGGCCGCCGTGGCCGGCCCGATGCCCGGCAGCTCTCGGAGCTGCTCCGCCGTTTCAGGCAACCGACCCGCAAAACGCTGCGAGCATTCCTCTGCCGCGCGCTTAAGCGCCAAGGCGCGCCGGTTGTAACCGAGCCCCTGCCATTCCGCCAGCACATCGGCCGGTGCGGCGGAAGCCAGCGCATCGGGGGACGGGAACATGCCCATCCAACGCTCCCAGCGCCCGAG
>NZ_CAKTYH010000115.1 GCF_934632265.1 uncultured Senegalimassilia sp. | reverse complement strand
CTATTGTCTCTTGACATCTCGATGGGCATATGAGGGGACGGAGGTGTGTTCAGGATGGCTATTCGGGAGATGCGAACGCTCTCTCCTGAACACACCTCCGTCCCCTGTTCACCCTAGGCCGGGCGGGGGAGCCCTTGGGCAACGAAAAAGCGGGCCCGTGGGCCCGCTTTTTCGATCGGTTCGTTGCTGTGGCTTAGAAGACCGGGACGACTGCGCCCTCGTAGGTCTTGTTGATGAAGTCGCGCACGGCGTCGGACTTCAGGGCCTTGGCCAGAGCCTGGATCTTCTCGGAATCCTGGTTGCCGTCCTTGACGACCAGCACGTTGGCGTAGGTCTCGGCGGCCAGGGAGTCGGTGGCCTCGACGGCCAGGGCGTCCTTCTCGACGGACAGGCCGGCGGCCTGGGCATAGTTGCCGTTGATGCAGGCGATGTCGACGTCCTTCAGGGCGTTGGGGATGTTGGCGGCCTCAAGCTCCTTGATTTGCAGGTTCTTGGGGTTCTCCACGATATCCTTGGCGGTTGCGGTGATGCCTGCGCCGTCGGCCAGCTTGATCAGGCCCTCCTGCTGCAGCAGGAGCAGGGCGCGAGCCTCGTTGGTGGTGTCGTTGGGCACGGCCACGGTTGCGCCATCGGCCAGGGCGTCAAGCGAAGCGGTCTTGCCGGCGTACAGGCCGAAGGGCTCGAAGTGGATGGCCTCGACGGAAACCAGATGGGTGCCCTTCTCCTCGTTGAAGGAATCCAGGTAGGGCTGATGCTGGAAGTAGTTGGCGTCGACCTCGCCCTCCTCGGTGACCGTGTTGGGCTGGACGTAGTCGGTGAACTCCTTCACCTCGAGCGTGTAGCCCTGCTCCTTGAGCTGGTCGGCCACGGCGTTGGTGAGGATCTCGGCGTGCGGGGTGGGGCTGGCGGCGACGGTGATGGTCTTGTCGTCGGAGCCGGAGTTGGAACCGGAGCCTGCGCAGCCGGCCAGGACGCCGACGGCCAGGACGCCGGCGGCGGCGAATGCCGCGAGCTTCTTCAGTGCGGACTTCTTCATGTTGGATCTCCCTCCCATCGTTTCGCGCTCGGGCGGCCCCGCGAGTTTGCGGGCGGGGCAGCGAGCGCCTTGTTTTGCGTGACGCCTAGTATACCGAGCGGGGATTTTTGGGCAATAGCTTTGCCCATACGAAAAGGCGGGTGGACGCTATCTGTGAAATCGATAGCCCAGTCGGCTATGGTGTAGAACGGGGTGAACGGCGGCAGCGCGGCCGCCACCGGCATCGCGGTGCCATGTTCGATGCCACGCCGCTGGTATCGCGCCGGGAATCGCATCGGTCCGGGTGCTGGTTTTTGGCGCGCATTTCGCAGTCGTTGCCGCTTGGGAAGCCGTCAAGCACCGGAGGCTGCTTCGGAGATCGCATCGGTACGGATGTCGTTTTCGGCGTTCTTGCGCACCGTGTCAGACGCCATGTCGGGTGCCGCGCTGCGCTGGAATCCATATCCGCTCTACCTATATATGTAGAGGTTGCGGGACTCGTTTGCAGGTGTGCCCCGCTCGTTGATTCCCACTTGTCTGGTCGGTAAAATAACGCTATTGAACACCTTGTCCATTATTGCCCGGGTTGTTCAAAACGTAAAACGCCGCATGCTGCGCTGCGGGCCGCTACCGTCTGCCCTTCGCGCACTTGCAACCCGTGTACGCAAGGAAGGGGGGTATATGCCTACGCGAAAAAGCTCGGCTTCGGTGCCGGTGACGGCTCCAAAGCCTGCTGTCGCAGCGGCAAGCGCCGCCGTGGCGACCGCTGCATCGACCGCTCGTCCGGCGTCGGAATCCGCTGCATCGACCGCTGCTGCAGCAGCGCGGACGACAGGCTCGTCGCCCGTCGCAACCGGTTCGTCCTCAGCAGCCCACCCGCTCGCCAAACCCGCCGCAGCAAGCGCCGTTGCGGCCGGCACGCCCGCCGTCGAGGATCGGCGCATCACGCGCTCGAAGCGCGCGCTGCGCGATGCGCTCGTGGAGCTGATCGAGGAACGCGGCCTGACCAACTTCAGCGCCAGCGACCTGTGCGCCCGCGCGGACCTCAACCGCGGCACGCTGTATAACAACTTCGGCGACATGGAAGGCCTGCTCGCCGCCCTTGAAGACGACATCATGGACGACCTGGAGAATCTCCAGTCATGCATGCAGCAGCTCAGCCTGAAGGACGTGCTGCGCTATCGCGTGAACAAGAAGCCTATGCCGTTTCTGGTGAAACTGTTCGACTACCTGCGCGAACAGGGCGACTTTCTGCACGCGATCATGGGCCCGAAAGGCGACCCGAGCTTCGGCCCGCGCGTGCGCGACGCCGTATGCACCGAGATCATCCAAACCATCCTGCACGAGCGCTATCGCAACGACCCCTCGCCGTTCGTGCAATATTATGTGGCGTTCTACGCCACCGCGTATCTAGGGGTCATCACCCACTGGATCGAAACGGGCATGAAGGAAAGCTCGCAGGAGATGGCCCTTGTGGCCATGCGCCTGTTCTTCATCAAACCCGGCGACCCCATTCGACTGTAAGGAATAAGGCGGAACATGAGCGACAACAACCAGAACGAGAACCTGCATATCGGCATCGACGTGGGCTCCACCACGGTCAAGCTTGCCATCTTGGACGATGCGGACCAGATCCGCTACGCGGTGTATCGCCGCCACCACGCGGACGTGCGCGCCACCATCGTGGAGGTGCTGTCCGAGGCCGCGCGCGACTTCGGCGACAAGCGCATGACCATCGCCATCACCGGCTCGGGCGGCCTGCTTCTGGCCCAATGGCTGGGCATCGAGTTCGTGCAGGAGGTCATCGCCAGCAAAACCGCCGTCGAAACCTTCATCCCGAAAACCGACGTGGCCATCGAGCTGGGCGGCGAGGACGCGAAGATCATCTACTTCGACAACGGCATCGAGCAGCGCATGAACGGCACGTGCGCCGGCGGCACCGGCGCGTTCATCGACCAGATGGCGGCGCTTTTGAACACCGACGCCGGCGGCCTGAACGAGCTGGCGCAGCACGCCACCACCATCTATCCTATCGCCAGCCGCTGCGGCGTGTTCGCGAAGACCGACGTGCAGCCGCTGCTCAACGAGGGCGCGCGCCGCGAGGACATCGCCGCGTCCATCTTCCAGTCCGTGGTCACGCAGACCATCTCCGGCCTGGCGTGCGGCCGTCCCATCCGCGGCTATGTGGCCTTCCTGGGCGGCCCGCTGCAGTACCTGCCTGAGCTGCGCAAACGCTTCTATGAAACGCTGAACCTGGACGAGGAGCACCGCATCGTCCCGCAAAACGCCCACCTGTTCGTGGCCGGCGGCTGCGCCATCGCGGGCGCGGCCAGCGAGACGGTGAAGGCCGAGCTGCTCTCCGACGTGCTCGAGCGCCTGAAGAACCTCGGCGACATCCAGGGCAGCGAGGTCGTGCGCCTGCCCCCGCTGTTCGCCGATCGGGCAGAGCTGGACGAGTTCAACGCCCGCCACGCCGGCGAGCGCGTGCCCCGCGGCGACCTTGCCAGCTACCGCGGCACCGCCTTCCTGGGCATCGACGCCGGCTCCACCACGTTCAAGGCCGCGCTCATCGGCCAGGGCGGCGAGCTGCTGTGGACCCACTACGTGTCGAACAAGGGCGACGTGCTCGGCTGCGCGAAGGCGGCCATCGCCAAGCTCTACCGCGAGCTGCCGCGCGACGCCGCCGGCAACCCGCTGGTGACCATCGGCCACTCCACGGTCACGGGCTACGGCGAGCACCTGCTGCTCGAGGCGCTGCGCGTGGACTCGGGCGAGATCGAGACGGTCGCGCACCTGCGCGGCGCTCAGGAGATGCTGCCGGGCGTGGAGTTCATCTTGGACATCGGCGGCCAGGACATGAAGTGCCTGCGCGTCAAGGACGGCGTCATCGACCATATCATGCTCAACGAGGCGTGCTCCTCGGGCTGTGGCAGCTTCGTCGAAAGCTTCGCCAGCGGCCTGAACCTGGACGTGTCCGAGTTCGCGAAGACCGCCATCGGCGCGGAGAACCCCGTCGACCTGGGCAGCCGCTGCACCGTGTTCATGAACAGCCGCGTGAAGCAGGCGCAGAAGGAAGGCGCCACCGTCGGCGACATCGCCGCGGGCCTGGCCATCTCGGTCATCAAGAACGCCCTGTTCAAGGTCATCAAGATCCGCGACCCGCATGACGTGGGCAGCAAAGTCATCGTGCAGGGCGGCACGTTCCTCAACGACGCCGTGCTGCGCGCCTTCGAGCAGCTCTCGGGCGTGAACGCCGTGCGTCCCGACATCGCCGGCAACATGGGCGCGTTCGGCGCGGCGCTTCTGGCCCGCGACCGTTTCAGCCGCCAGGATTCGCAGGTCAGCGGCCTGCTGTCCCTTGACGCGCTCGAGGCTCTTGCGCCCACGCACAGGACCGTGCGCTGCAAGGCGTGCTCGAACCACTGCCTGCTCACCGTCAACGACTTCGGCGTCGACGAGGCCACGGGCAAGCACCGCCGCTTCATCACGGGCAACCGTTGCGAGAAGGGCGCCGGCGCGCTCGGCCAGGCGACGAAGGCCGACAAGGTCCCCAACCTGTTCGAATACAAGTCCAAGCGCCTGTTCGATCACTACACGCCGCTGGCGGAGCAAGATGCGCCGCGCGGCACCGTGGGCATCCCGCGCGCGCTGAACATGTACGAGAACTACCCGTTCTGGTTCACCTTCTTCACGAAGCTGGGCTGGCGCGTGGTGCTCTCGGACCCGTCCACGAAGAAAACCTACGAGGCCGGCATCGAGTCCATGCCGTCGGAGAGCGTGTGCTACCCGGCGAAGCTCTCGCATGGCCACATCATGAACCTGCTGGACAAGCACCCCGACTTCATCTGGTTCCCCTGCAGCAAGTGGGAGCGCCAGGAGGACGAGGGCGCCGGTAACCACTTCAACTGCCCCATCGTGGCCAGCTACGCCGAGGCACTGCGCCTCAACATCGACGAGCTGCGCGACTCCGACACGCAGTTCCTGAACCCGTGGCTGCCCTATGACAAGAAAGAGCACCTGAAGAAGCGCCTGTTCGTGGAGCTGATCCAGGCGCATCCCGAACTGTGCGGCAAGGGCGTGGCAGCGCCCACGCAGGCCGAGGTCGATGCCGCGGTCGACGCCGCATGGGCCGAGGACGAGGCGTTCAAGGCCGACATCCGCGAGAAGGGCGCCGAGACGCTGCTGTGGATGGAGAATACCCACACGCACGGCATCGTGCTGGCGGGCCGCCCGTACCACAACGACCCCGAGATCAACCACGCCATCCCCGAGCTTCTGACCAGCTTCGGCCTGGCGGTGCTCACCGAGGACTCCATCGCGCACTTGGGCACGCTCGAGCGCCCCATCCGCCTGGTGGACCAATGGATGTACCACACGCGCCTGTACGCCGCGGCGAAGGTGGCGTCGGAGCGCAAGGACCTCGACCTTATCCAGCTGAACAGCTTCGGCTGCGGCCTTGACGCGCTGACCACCGACCAGGTGCAGGAGATCTTGGAGCAGGCGGGCAAGGTGTACACCGTGCTGAAGATCGACGAGGTGTCCAACCTCGGCGCCGCGCGCATCCGCGTGCGTAGCCTGCTTGCGGCCCTGAAGGATCAGGCCGACGAGGAGGCAGAGGCCCGTGCAGCCGAGCAGGCGCAGAACGCCGCGGGCTGCGGCGCGTGCAGCCTGGACGTGGAGCAGCTGCTGGCCGAGGCCGAGGAGCGCGCGGCGGGCAAGCAGGCCGGCGGCGCCGATGCCGAGGCCGTGCAGGCCGCGGCGGCCGCCATCAAGCCGCCCGCAAGCTTCACGGAAAAGGCCGCTCCCGAGGTGCAGGCCGAGTTCAAGC
>NZ_CAKTYH010000114.1 GCF_934632265.1 uncultured Senegalimassilia sp. | reverse complement strand
TTGCTCGACACGCTCAAATACGAGGTGGCTCATCAGTCTGCGGCCATCATCCGCGATTCCGAAGCTCGTACCAAGGCGGAGGCGGACAAGAAGGCCCGTTCCATCCTCAGCCTTGCCATTCAGCGCGTTGCTGCAGACCATACGGCAGAAACCACGGTTTCCGCCATTCACATCCCGTCCGATGACCTGAAGGGCCGCATCATCGGCCGCGAAGGTCGCAACATCCGGTCCTTCGAGCAGCTTACCGGCACCAACCTCATCATCGATGACACGCCGGAATGCGTCACCATTTCCTGCTTCGATCCGGTTCGCCGCGAAATCGGCCGCGTTACCATGGAAAACCTTATCGCCGATGGCCGCATCCACCCCGCACGCATCGAGGAGATGTTCGGCAAGGCCGAAAAGCTCGTGAATCAGCGCGTGCAAGAAGCGGGCGAGCAGGCTGCCTTCGACACCGGAATCCATGACCTGCATCCCGAGCTCGTGCGTACGCTTGGACGCTTGCGTTACCGTACCTCGTATGGTCAAAACGTGCTGAATCACTCGCTCGAGGTCGCGTACCTGTCCGGAGTTATGGCATCCGAGCTTGGCCTTGATCCGGTTCCCGCAAAACGCGCCGGCCTCCTGCACGACCTTGGCAAGGCCGTCGACCACGAGGTCGAAGGAAGCCATGCGGTCATCGGCGCAGACCTTGCTCGTCGCTTCGGTGAGAAGCCCTCTATCGTCCACGCTATCGAGGCGCACCATAACGACGTCGAGCCCAACAGCGTTCTCGACGTGTTGGTGCAAGCCGCCGACGCTGTTTCCGCAGCACGTCCCGGCGCTCGTAAGGAAACCCTGGACGCCTACATCAAGCGACTGGAGAAGCTTGAGGAGATCGCTAACTCCTACAAGGGCGTAGAGCGCACGTATGCCATCCAAGCTGGTCGCGAAGTCCGCGTCATGGTACAGCCTGAAGTGGTCGATGAGGCTCAAACCACCGTCCTTGCGCATGATATCGCCAAGCGCATCGAGGACGAGATGCAGTATCCCGGCCAGGTGAAGGTCGTTGTCATCCGCGAGAGCCGAGCTATCGGTATCGCAAAATAACGAAAGGCGTCAACTATGGGCGATGGCAACCTTGCCTCGTTTATCGAAGACGTTTGCGGAGAGAGCCACCTTCGAGTCGAAACCGATCTCGGAGGTGGCTTTGTTCGTTTACGTAGTTCGGAAGCCGAGCGCCGTCAGGCAGCGCAGGATATCCGATCATCCGAGGACATCATCATTGAAATGCTGCGAAATGCTCGTGATGCCCACGCATCGAATATCTTCGCAGCCTGTACGCGTGAGGGAAACATCAGGCGTATCGTTATGATCGACGACGGCGATGGCGTGCCGCAGCATTTACAGCGTACGGTCTTCGAGCCGCGCGTCACTTCGAAACTTGATTCCATGCATATGGACAAGTGGGGAGTACATGGCCGCGGTATGGCGTTGTATTCGATTGCGGTAAACGCCGAATCCGCGTCAATAGCCGCCTCGGATTCGAGCCTTGGTTCTGCTTTCGTTATTGAAACGGATCTCGAGAAACTCCCTGAGAAAACTGACCAATCCAGCTTCCCAACATTTGAGCTTAATGAAACCGGCGCGGTATCCGTGCGCGGGCCGAAGAACATCCTGCGAACCGCCGCCGAATTCGCAATCGAATCGAGAGCGTTGACGAATGTGTTCATTGGCTCATCAACGGACATCGCGGCAACGCTGTACGCGTTCGGACTGAGCAAGCTTACTGCAGCCGATAAGGTTGCTGGCGAGAGCGACCCGCACATGCCGATTTGCAAGCGCTTGGCAGCATGCTCGAGCTTGCCGTCATTCCACCATACCGCTGAAGCTCTTGGGTTGATGATGTCCGAACGTTCCGCTCGGCGCATTCTCGATGGTCAAATCGCACCATTATCCCCATTGCTGGCAAAAATCAAGATCGAAGGTTTGTCATCACCCGATGCGTTGGATGACGACAAACCTGCAGCGAAGACAAAAATGCATGCGCCCAAGCAACCAAAGGGTTTGAAAGTCTCGGACGAAGATTTCGCGCGTTTCGCTCGTCAAGTATCACAGGCCTACGCCGAATTGGCAGACGCTTATTACCTTGATTCCAACATCGATCCGCAAATCAAGGTGAGCAAGGACGCTATACGAATAACCATTCCTGTGCTCATGCAGTCTTAGCACAGGCCCTCCACATCATGTTGCGGACACATTTCGATATAGCTACAATTTAGCTTGCATTTGATTACGCCGAAACACAGGTCAAACAGAACACGAAAAGGTGAATGCATGAATGCCGAACAACATGCCCCGGAGTCAGGGTGCCTGAAAGTCTCCTCAAAATCATCCCCCGCATCAGTGGCAGGGGCCATCGCGGGCATGGTGAAAGATGGCGTCGGCGTTGAGATTCAAGCCGTTGGCGCTGGCGCCGTGAATCAAGCCGTTAAAGCAATCGCCATTTCTCGAGGATTTCTTTCACCTGTTGGCATTGAAGTTGCATGCATCCCGTCGTTTGCCGATATCGTCATCGATGGCGAGTATCGCACGGCTATTCGCTTCGCCATAGACCCTCGGTATACGCACGGCACTCCCGTCGCGGAGCCTGCTCTCGGCGAGTAGGCTCATATCTTCGTATCGCTTCCATCCTCAATACGATCGGAACCATATCATTATGCATACTCCCTTCATGAACATGACTTTTTGCGTCCGCACGTTCGGATGCCAGATGAACAAACACGACTCCGAGCGCATTGCAGGCATGCTCGAGGGACTGGGCGGCCTTATGGTCGATACCGTGGAAGAAGCAGATATCCTCATTTACATGACGTGCTGCGTGCGGGAAGCCGCCGACACGCGCTTGTACGGCCAGGTCGCTTCTTTGAAAAACATACCCGTAAGAAGCGGCTCGCCGTTGAGCAAACGAATCGTCGCGGTGGGAGGCTGCATCGGCCAACGCGACGGCGATGAGCTCACGAAGAAACTGCCCCATCTCGATGTCGTGTTCGGCACGCACAATCTTGCATCGCTTCCTCATCTGCTTCAAGCAGCCATCGAGGAAGGCGGTCATCAGGTTGAGGTGCTCGATGCGTCGTCCTCTTTCCCGACCGAGCTTCCGACAAGCCGAGAGCATTCGTGGGCTGCATGGCTACCAATCACCATCGGTTGCAACAACTTCTGCACGTATTGCATCGTTCCCTATGTTCGCGGTAGGGAGAAGTCGCGTCCTATCGAAGACATCGTCGCTGAAGCAGAGCGATATGTTGCCGCCGGCGTGAAGGAAATCACTCTACTTGGGCAGAACGTGAACTCCTACGGCCGCGATCTCTACGGTAGCCCCCGATTCGCTCAGATCCTCAAGGCTCTTGATGAGACGGGGGTGGAGCGATTGCGCTTCGCAACCAGCCACCCCAAAGACCTCTCTGATGAGGTGATCGCCCAATTCGGCACCTTGCGTTCGCTCATGCCGGCATTGCATTTGCCGGCACAGTCCGGCTCCGATCGTATTTTGCAGCTGATGAATCGCCGCTACACCTCTGCTCATTATCGACAGCTGGTGAGCAAGCTGCGCGATGCTTGTCCGGATATCGCTTTATCCACCGATATCATCGTAGGATTCCCCGGGGAAACCGAAAAGGATTTCATGGACACGGCTCGGTTGGTTGACGAGATCGGTTATCACCAGGTGTTCACGTTCATCTACTCCAAGCGCGAAGGTACGCCCGCCGCAAGCATGGAGGATAACACTCCGCACGAGGTGATCCAGAAGCGCTTCGATCGTTTGGTAGATATCGTTCAGGCGCACGCTTTTGACAAAAACCAACTTGACCTGGGTTCAACCATCCCGGTGCTGGTTGAAGGCTCCTCAAAACGCGACGAGCTGCTCATTGCAGGTAAAAGCCCGAAGAATCAAACGGTTCATGCTCCGGTCCCTGCCGGGAAAACCCCCGAACAGCTTGCTGGCAGCATCGTCAACGTTCGAGTGAATGAAGCAAAAACCTGGTATTTGGCCGGCGATATCGTTGAATAGCTTTTCGGAAGCTGCTGCAGCCGTTAATACAGCTGCAGCAGCTCTTTCGCAACCCGTTATCTGCGTAGTCGGTCCCACTGCTTCCGGGAAAACGGATGTGGCCCAAATCATCGCAACCAAGCTGCGTGGCGAAGTGGTGAGCGCAGATTCTATGCAGGTATATCGCGGCATGGACATCGGAACGGGGAAGCTGCCCGAACGCGAACGACTCGTAACCCATTATGGGTTTGATCTGGTTGATCCAGGAGAGCCGTATTCCGCAGCGTTGTTTCAGGAGTATGCGCGTCGTAGCTTCGTCGAAATCGAAGCTAAGGGGAAGCGGAGCATTTTAGCTGGAGGCACGGGATTTTACGTTCGTGCAGCCATCGATGCGTACGAATTCCCAGACGGCGAACAAATAGATAACCCGGTCCGAGAACGATGGAACGCTTTTGCGGCGGAGCGCGGCTCCGAACGGTTATGGGAAGAGCTGAACAAGCGAGATCCCGAAAGCGCAAGCCTTATACCGCCTGCCGACGTCAAACGAGTGGTCCGCGCCTTCGAACTGCTTGAAGCTGGAGAAAGCTACGCGATTCAAAAGCAGCGCCTTCAAACGCTCCCGCAATGGGTTCCTGCGGTATTTGTCGGGCTGTCGGTAGACCCTGACATTTTGCGTGCGCGTATTCGAGCGCGCGTTGACAGCATGATCGACAACGGGCTCATCGAAGAGGTGGAAGCTCTACTTGCATCTGGCTTTCGCGACGGCATAACAGCTCCGCAAGCAATCGGCTATAAGGAAATCGTAGCAGCACTTGATGGCTGCACAAGCATGGAGGAAGCAGTTGAATCCATAAAGGTATCCACATGCCGATACGCCAAGCGCCAACGCACATGGTTCAAAAAGGATTCACGTATTCACTGGCTTTGCGCAGATTCAGGGGATACCACAGCGCTGGCAAACGTAGCAATATCGTTGATTGATACACTGTAGTGCATATATAAACCTCTTAAAGGAGCGTGCATAATACCTCATGGAATTGGATTTTGTTAAGCTTCATGGTCTTGGCAACGATTTCGTTTTCATTGATGATTTTTCACGAGATATCGAATTGACGCAGGAGCAGGTGGCTTTGCTCTGCGATCGCCATTTCGGCATCGGCGCCGATGGCGTGATCATGGTCCGCCCTTCGAAACGCTCCGAGTGCGCGGCGTATATGCACTACATCAACGCAGATGGCACGCTTGCTCAGATGTGCGGCAACGGTGTTCGCTGCTTTGCGAAGTATCTCGTCGATCGCGGATTCGTTCTTGCCAGCGACGGTCACTTCGCGGCTGACACCTTGGCCGGTCCCAAACCGATCAGCTTTGAAGTTGACAAGCATGACAAGCTTACCTTCGCAACCGTTGACATGGGTCATCCGGTGCTTGACCCGCAGGAAGTACCGGTAAATCTGCCCGCAAACGGTCAGACCGACGAGGGCGACGGTTTCGTAAAGGAAAGCGCCATCGATTCTCCTTGGGGAGCGTTTGCCTTCACATGCGTTTCGATGGGCAATCCCCATGCTATTTGCTTCATCGACAACTTTGACATTCTGCCCGATGAGCTCTTCATTGATGCGAACAACAAATGTCTGGCAACGTTGGACTTGAACCGAATCGGCGCACATTACGAAAGCCACAACGCGTTCCCCGAGAAGACCAATGTAGAGTTCGCCCATGTTGGCAACAACGCTATTGAGATGCGCGTATATGAGCGCGGTTGCGGCGAAACGCTTGCCTGCGGAACCGGTGCGTGCGCAACCAACGTCGCAGCGGCATTGACCGGTCGCGCATCTAGAGAGAATGATGTTGTGCTGCGCGGAGGCACGCTGCACATCAAGTGGGACGCC
>NZ_CAKTYH010000113.1 GCF_934632265.1 uncultured Senegalimassilia sp. | reverse complement strand
GACGACGAGGGGCACCTTGTCCCCCTGGAGAAGGTGCGCGGTCGCACGAAGTCGCTCTCCGCGCTGCTCGACCACATGGAACGTACCGGCACGGCGCCGATCGCCGAGCAGACGGTGTTCATCACCCACGGCGATTGCATCGATGATGCGAAATGGCTCGAGAACAAGATCCGCGAGCGCTTCGGCGTCCAAGACATCCGCATCAACTACGTCGATCCCGTCATCGGAGCGCATTCCGGCCCGGGAACCATGGCGCTGTTCTTCCTGGCTTCAAGCCGCGACTAATGTTTTCAACGTATACGCAAACGTGAAGAAGGCTCCCCGCGGGGAGCCTTCTTCATAAGGAGTATGTTTGCGGCATTATGCGAGCATGACCTGCGCGCACAGGAGGATACCGCCGAACACCAACGTGAACACCACGATGGGCCACACGAACTTGAACCACTTGGAGTACTTCATATCCAACATGGTCAGGGTTGCCAAAACCAGGCCGGTAGGTGCGAGGTAGAGCATCGCGTACTGACCCCACTGATAAGCGCAGACGATAGAGTAGCGATCGATGCCGACCGTATCGGCCAGAGGAGCCATAATGGGCATTGCCAGAACGGCCAGACCGGAGGAAGACGGGACCACGAAGCCGAGCAGGAAGAACAGCAGCATCATGATCAGGATGAACGCCGGACCCGCCATGCCCTGAACCGCGTTGGAGGACCAGAACAGAAGAGTGTCGGAGATCAGGCCCTCTTCCATGATCAGGTTGATGCCACGGGCCAGGCCGATGATCAAGGACACGCCGACCAGCGAGGATGCGCCGTTGATGAACGCGTTCACCACGGTCTTCTCGTCGGTACCCGAGATGAACATGATGATGATCGAGATAGCCAGGAACATGGCGGCCATCTGCGGGAACCACCAGTGCAGGTTCATGACGCCGTACACCATCAGGACGAAGGCGGCGATGAAGAGCACCAGGATGGCCTTCTTGCGCAGGCTGAAGCCCTCTGCGTGGGCAGCGGCGGTCTCGCCGCGTTCAACGCTGAACAGCTGGGCGAAGTGCTCGCGATCCTCGTAGGTGTAGGAAGCCTCGGGGTTGGCCTTGATCTTCTTGCAGTACCAGTACAGGTAGCTGGCGCCCACGATGCAGCCGCCAACGCGCCACTCGAAGCCCTCCATGAAATTGATGCCCGCCGCGTTCGAGGCGATAACGACGCTGAACGGGTTGATCGTGGAGAACGTGGTGCCCATGGAACCGGCCAGGAAGATAGCGCCGACGCATACGATGGAGTCGTAACCGAGCGCTAAGAACACCGGAACCAGGATCGGGTAGAACGCCACAGCTTCCTCTTCAAGGCCGCAAGACGTGCCGCCGAGGACCATGAGCAGGGCGACCAGGAACACGAGCAAAAACTCATGGCCTTTGGTCTTTTTCGTCAATGCCATCAGACCGGACTCGAACGCGCCGGTTGCGTTGACAACGCCGATCAGGCCGCCGAGCACCAGGATGAACACCATGATATCGACGCCGTCGATCGTGCCGGACACCATCGCCTGCGTGACATCGGCGATGCCCTTAGGCTGAGCTTGAAGCTGCTCATAGGTACCGGGGATCGAGATGGCCTTCGTGATGGACCCGCCAGTGAACTGCTCGATGTCGATCTGCACGCCGAGCTGATCGAGCTGATCTTGCGTAGCGGGAACCTCGCTCAGCTCGCCTTGCGGGCTCGTGACCGTGAGCACATTGGAATCGGCCACATACTGAAGCTTCGCGTACTGTCCTGCCGGCACGAACCACGTTGCGATAACCGCGATGATGGTCAAGACGAACAGGATGGTGAACGCTGTCGGGAAACTAAGCTTCTTCTTCCTCTTCTTCTTCTCCTTCACCACGGGCCCGCCTGCGGAGTCGACGGCAGCGGCCTCGGTAGACATATGCACCCCCCTTTCATGGAGTTCCGGACTATATCCGGTATAGCGTTGTCGCAACATCCGCGCCCTGCTTGGCTCAGTTCGCTTCGTTGCGAGCGACTTGCACCCGTGCTTTTCGGGTTGCCCACATCATTGGCAGGTTTAGGCGTATATCGCCAGAGGAAACAAGGGTATATACGGAGGTATAAACCGGGTATAGAGCTGTTTTATCAGGCATTTCGTGTTTCTGGATTTCTAGCGTATACTGAACGCGTCAAAAGCGGAGCCAATGACTAAACGAAAGCGATGTGCTGTGGATTCAAGCATGTTCCTGTTTTATTACTCGATCGCCATGCAGGTATGCGCCATCTTGACCTCGGCAGTCTGTCTCGCGTCCTATTTGGTTTCGCGAAACAAAGTCCAGCTGTACTGCTTCGTGGGCTTTCTCATGTATTACTGCGATTGCCTGCTGGTCTTCCGCGACGATTATGTGATGGCATCGGAGTCGGCGGTGTCACATGAGGCGTTCTTCATCGGCGACCCGGCGTTTTCCATCATCTTCGGTTGCGCTACGCTCATGTCGTTTTGGTTGATGGTGTGCGCCTACGTTGAAGAAGATTCGATCATCGTCAAACTGGGCCCGGCGTACCTGTTCGTCGGCGCAAGCCTTGCCGTGACGTTGTTCCTTCCGCAAGGGTATGTGCACATGTTCATGTTCTATTCGCTGCGCGAAGTGTTCATCGTCTGGATGTTGTTTTTCGCAGCGTTCAAATACATCACCACCGAAGATAACCGGATGCGGTTGCGATTAAGCCGATTCCCAAAATTCTACGTGCTGCTCTGGGTGCTGCTGCTTGCGGTGGTAGCCGAAAACGGCTTTGTCTTGCTGGTAATCGGCCCCGGACACCTTGATATCCCCCTGGGTTTCTTCCCGGAACGCAACTTCGCCGAGAACCTGCTTGCCCTGGTTTGCGAGTTCGTGGCGCTGCGATCTTCGCTCACGTACCTTTCCGTGCGCCACAGCGAGCCTCCCACGCAAGGAGGCGAGCAGGTGGAAACGTATATCGATCACAACCTGGTACCCTACGCGGCGTCCCATAAGCTGACGCCCCGCGAAACCGAGATCTTGCGCCTGGTACTGCTGGGCAAGGACAACCAGAACATCGCAGCCGAGCTTTCGCTGGCACCGGGAACCGTGAAGGTACATGTGCACAACATCCTGAAGAAATCGCAAAAGGCGAACAGGCAGGAATTGATTCAGGATTACTGGGACTACTGATAATCTGCGGGATTCTTGGCGGCGGTGCCGGTGGTGTTGCCGTCGTTGCGCAGCTCGTGGCCGAAACGGACCGCTCCTTCCCCAAAACGGTCTTTCACCAGATCGGTTGCCGCAAGCAAGCCGCGACGCTTCGACTCGTCTTGAATGCGCGGCTTCGCGTCGCCCTCAAGCGGGGCGACCTGCTTCACATCGAACAGACTGCCCTGCTCGCCTTCCGACTCGGAAAACCCGGACACGGACACCCCGATAAGACGCACCGCGATGCCGGGTTCCCATAGCTCATCAAGCATGCCGCAAAGCTCTGGAGCGAACAACAGCTCATCGTCGGTCGGCCTGGCAAGCCTGCACTGAACGGAGCGGCTCGACCTATCAGGATACCGAAGGCGCAGGCCGATGGTGGAGCCGCGCAGGCCTTTGCCGCGCAGCCTTCTGCCCACCTTGGCCGATTGCGTGTTGATCGCCGCCTCGATATCGTCACGCGTACGCAAATCGTTCGCAAACGTGACCTCGTTCGACACCGACTTCACCGGCGCATGCTGCTGAATCGGGGAGTCGTCTAAACCGCATGCTCGCATATACATGACGCGCCCGTTCTTCCCGAAGAGCCGCTCAAGGCGCGCCGGACCCTCGCACACCAGCTGCCCGAGCGTTTCCACCCCATGGCTTTTCAAACGTTGCTCGGCGGCGGCGCCGATGCCGCTCATGCTTCGCACCGGAAGCGGGTCGAGAAACGTTCGCTCAGTGCCCGGATAAACGACGGTAAGGCCACGGGGCTTGTCCATATCGGATGCGATCTTCGCTACCGTTTTGGACGTTCCCACCCCAACCGAGCACGTGACGCCGAGCTGTTCCACCCGTTGCTGGATGCGGCGCGCGATGGCAACGGGGTGCTCCCGATTGGTGCGCGTGGGAGTGACGTCGAGGAAGGCCTCGTCGATGCTGACCTGCTGCACAAGCGGCGTCTCATCGTTAAGGATGGCCATAACCTGGTTGCTGACCTGCTTATACCGCTCGAACCTGCCGCTGGCCCAAATAGCCTGCGGGCAAAGCTTGCGCGCCGTTGCCGCAGGCATGGCGGAGTGAACGCCGAACACGCGCGCCTCGTAGGATGCAGTCGACACCACGCCGTGCTTGTCGGCGCTGCCCCCGACGATGACGGGCTTGCCACGCCATCCGGGGTGATCGAGCTGCTCGACGGAAGCGAAGAACGCGTCGAGGTCGACCAGCAGTATCGCCGGCCCATCCCAGGGTTCCAAAGGCAGCATGCCCTCATGTTCGCTCGAATCGATCATGTGTTCCAGTTTACCACGGGACGCAGAGCGCAAAACGCTGTGCTACTATTAGCGTTCGGCTTTAACGCGATATCGGGAACCAATGGGAAGGAGGGCGCTTTGGACGAATTGAAAGGACGCCTTCACGCCACCGGGTGGGGTGCCCTCGCACCTGCGCCGGCGGCTCCCGACATGCTGCCCGATTCCGATGTCGCCATCATAGACTGGCTCGATTTCTCCCAGACGCTCAACCCGCTCGGCATGCCCGACGCATTCGGCCCGGCACTCAACTTGTTGACGCGCAACCCTATCACGCCGGAAGAGGAGCGCAACGCACAAGCTCAAATCCCCGCACTGCTGGCGAAACGCTACGGCGTGCACCCCGGTTGCGTAGCCGTCGGCGCATCGGCAACCGATGTGCTGGCCGCCGTGGCGAACTCCTTCGAGCCGCGCACGGTGGCGGTGCCCGTGCCCTCGCGCGCCGCCTACGAGCGATGCCTGGGAACCGCCGGCCATCGCATCGTGGAGGTTCCCGGCCCCGATGGCTTCGTTGTTCCCGAGCCGCAAGCCGTTGACCGCATGGGGCTGTCCTTCGACGCGGCCATGCTCGCCAACCCCGCCTTCCCCACTAGCCGGCTGCTGGCACGGCAGACGCTGCTCGACTACCTGCAAGCCTGCGCATGGGTGATCGTGGACGAACGCGGGATCGACCTGACGCTTGGCGGCGAATCGGCGGCAAGCATGCTCGGCGACCACTCGAATCTCATCGTCATCCGATCGCTAACCGACACATTCTCGCTGCCGGGCATGCCCCTATCATGCGCGTTGGCGCACCCTGCCGTCGCCGCACGCATCTCGCAGCTTGTCAAACGTCCGGCATCCGCTGCGCTCAGCGCTCGCCTACTCAAACTGGCAGCGCCCGATCACCATCTTGAGCGATCGCGCGAGATGCTCGAGTCCGAGATCCCTTGGATGCAGTGCATGCTCAGCCTGGTTCCCGGCATCAGCATCTACCCGGCAGAAGCCAATTATGTGATGTGCTCGTTCGCACCGGGCCGCTCCATGCATCTGGGAGCCGCCGATACACCGGACCTGGTTCGTAAGCTGCAAAAGCGGGGCTTTCCCGTTCGCACGCTCGATCGCACGCCCGGCGTTTCGCCCGGCAGCCATTTCTGCGTAAGCGTGCGCACCAGAACCGACAACGAACGGTTCATCGCCGCGTTGCGGCAAATAGTCGCCGGGCGTTAATATCTCAACGCAAACGGCGCCGCCAACGCAGCGGAACCCTGGATTCCCATGCGTTGGCGGCGCCGCAGTTTGCGAAACCGGAAGAGACCCGGCTACTCGATGCCCTTCACCTCGTAGCCGGCTTCGACGACGGCGTCGACGAGCACAGCGTCCTCAACGGACTCGGTAAGCTTTGCGACGGCGGTGCCGGCGTCAAGGTCGACGACGGCCTCCGACACGCCCTCGACGCCCTCGAGCGCCTTCTTCACATGGGCGACGCACTTCGGGCACATCATACCC
>NZ_CAKTYH010000112.1 GCF_934632265.1 uncultured Senegalimassilia sp. | reverse complement strand
TGCGCGTTCGCGCATCCGCCGCCATCAGAGCCGCCCAACGCACCCCCACAGCACGCCTTCGTCAAAAGAAATCCTCCCGCTTCTTGAACTTTTACCCTCAGTCCAAGAAGCGGGAGGTGGTTCGTCGAAGTCGCGAAACTTCGCTGTTCGCTTATGCGGACCGGATACGCATTCGTGTGCCCATCGCCATCGGAGCAGGTCAAGCAGCCAACCAACGGCAGCGCAGACACCTAGCGGCAAGCATCACATCCGCCCGAGGCTTCGCTTTGCCCAGCGATCGGCGACAAGAGGGCAATCTGAAACAGCCCCTTGCCGCTTAAAACTCGAGGCCCTCCAGGCGCTTGAACACCTCGTCCTTGCGGGTCAGGAAGTCCCACGGATCGAAGATCTCGTCGAGCGTCTCCTTGGACAGCTTGGCCTCGGGATCGTTCTCCAGGCGCTCGCGGTACGTGGGGCCGTCCACCGCGTTCTGGATATCCTCCCACACGGCCATGGCATTGCGCTGCACGATAACGTACGCCTCCTCGCGCGTGATGCCCGTGTTCACCAGGGCCAGCAGCACCTTGCTGGAGAAGATGAGGCCCTTGGTGCGCCACACGTTGTGCTCCATCTTCGCCGGATAGGTCTGCAGGCCGTCCATGATCCACTGCATCTTGGCGAACATGTAGTCAAGCGCGGTGAAGCTGTCGGCCAGCGCCACGCGCTCGGTGCCGGAGTGGCTGATGTCGCGCTCGTACCACAGCGCCACGTTGTCGAGCGCCACCTGGGCGTTCGCCTTCACGCAACGCGCAAGGCCGCACACGCGCTCAACCGTGATGGGGTTGCGCTTGTGGGGCATGGCCGACGAGCCCTTCTGACCCTTCTTGAACGGCTCCTCGGCCTCGATGACGTCGGTCTGCTGCAGCAGGCGCACCTGCATGGCGATGGACTCCAGCGTTGCGGCAGCGCAGGCCAGCGCGCACATGACCTGGGCGTGGCGGTCGCGCGCCAGCACCTGGGTGGACAGCGGGTCGGGCGTCAGGCCCAGCTTCTCGCACACGTACTTCTCAACGTAGGGGTCGATGCTGGAGTACGTGCCCACCGCGCCGGAGATGGCGCCGGTTGCGGCGACCTCGCGAGCCTGCTCCAGGCGGGTCTGCGCGCGCTTGAGCGCCCAAGCCCAGCTGCCGAACTTCATGCCGAACGTCATGGGCTCGGCATGAATGCCGTGCGTGCGGCCCACGCACAGGGTGTTCTGGAACTCGAACGCGCGGCGCTTGCACGTCTCGCCCAACTGCTTGACGTCGTCCAAGATGATGTCGATCGCCTGCACGATCTGGTACGACAGCGCAGTGTCGCCCAGGTCAGAGGAGGTCATGCCGTAGTGCACCCAGCGGCTGGGCTTTTCCTGGCCCTCGGGAACATCGGCGTCGATGTACTCGGCCATGCACGTGGTGAAGGCGATGACGTCGTGGTTCGTGACTTTCTCGATCTCGTCGATGCGCTCAACCGTGAAGTCGGCGTGGTCGCGGATCCACTGCGCCTCCTCCTTCGTGATGCCGGCTTGGCCGAGCTCGGCCTGAGCCTCGCACGCCAGCACCTCGATTTCCTTCCAGATGGAGAACTTGTTCTGAAGCTCCCAGATGGCGCCCATGGCAGGACGCGTGTAGCGGTTGATCACAACGGCCCCTTTCGCGGTTGATAGCTGATGACCCCATCATACCGTGCGCATAAGCGGCATGCCGCCGCCGAACGCGTTTCTGCAGATGGTTTACGCATGCCTGCGCGCCTGCCCCGCCTTTCGCGGATTCAACATGTTCGTTCGCCGAATCATCCTCAGATATGATAAGATGCGCCTAGCTAGTTACTAGGTTTATTGGGGGGGATCATGACGCTCGAGAAAGACGAGGACCGCCAGGACGGCGTCCTTAAAGCATGCAACGCCGAAACCGCTGCGCAAAACGCAGGCGAACAGCTCAACGTGTTCGAAAAGGGCCGTATGGAAGGCCCCGACGCCGACAGCACCACGCACGGCACCGTGCGCGCCGTATGCGTATCGAAGCGCAAGGGCACGCGCAAGACCGTGGTGGAGGGCCCGGTGACCATCGAGGCCCATCACGGCGTCGCCGAGGACGCGCATGCCGGAGATTGGCACCGCCAGGTTTCGCTTCTGGCCTGGGAATCCATCGAGAAGGCCCGGGCGCGCGGCCTGGATGTGAAGGAAGGCGATTTCGCCGAGAACATCACCACCGAGGGCATCAACCTCATGGCGCTGCCGCTTGGCACTCAGCTGAAGATCGGCGACGACGTGCTGCTGGAGCTGTCGCAGCAGGGCAAGGTGTGCCACAAGAAGTGCGCGATTTTCTATCTGGCAGGCGACTGCATCTTCCCGCGCGAGGGCATCTTCTTCGTCGCCCTGACCGGCGGCAAGGTCAAGGCCGGCGACAGCATCGACGTGGTGAAGCTGGGCGACGGCACATGCGAGTACACGCCGCAGGAGGCCTTGGACGAGCTGGCGAGCACGCCGCGCTAAAGCCGCAGCGCGCCCTTCGTCCCGCAAGCAGACGGGCGTCATCCGCGCCAAGCAGCGCAACGGCTTCGCCTACCGGGGAATCACCCCGACGGCCTGCCAGCGAACCAGCCCGCACGCCCGCGAACCAACCCGCCAGCCAGCCAGCCTACCCGCGCGCATGCAGGTGCTTGCCCACGTCGGGCACGGCGGCTTCGCCGGTTTCGCCCTTATGCTTCAATCTATCCCCTAGCGCAAAAGGACCTGAAATGGATTTCCATTTCAGGTCCTTTCCCATCAAGGGCTCGTTTCACGCGAACCCCCCTATTCCATTGCTACAGGCCCTTGAACGCGGCACGCACGGCGTCGATGACCTGGTTGTCCGCCACCACGATGGCCTTGTCGCCGGGGAACAGCACCGTATCCTCGTTCACAACCTCCACGTTGTCGCTGGATGCCACTGCCGCGATGATGCTGTCGGGAGGCAGGGGGATGGCGCTTGCCAGCACGCCGGCATCGTTGGAATGATGGCGCATGCGCGGGACGACCACCTCGGTCAGCATGACGTTGCCGTGCGTCAGCGACGACACGACGCTCACGCTGCCCAGCAACGTCTCCTCCTCGATGAGGTTGGCGATGAGCGTGGTCGACGACACGCACTCGATGCCCACCTCGTGGAAGATGCGCAGGTTCTTCGGGCTGTTCACGCGGGCGATGCAGCGCGGCACGTTGAATACGCGCTGAGCGATCTCGCACGAAACCAGGTTGTCGTCGTCCTGGCCCGTAGTGGCCACGAACACGTCTGCGCGGCGGATTCCCGCATCCTCCTGATATTTCGAATCGCAACCATCGCCGTGGATGACCAGGTAACGGCCCTGCAAAACCACCGACAAACGGTCGGCCGTTTCCAGGTCCTCCTCGATGATGGTCACGTCGTTGCCGCTCTCAAGCAGCACGTTCGCCAGATATTCGCCGATTTTGCCGCCGCCGGCGATCACTACGTACATCAGCCAAACCTCCCCCGCTTCGCCGTCGGGCAAACGGAAACCGCGTTAATCTTGAATGTACTTGCTGAATTGCTCGATGAGCTCATGACGCACGCACGCCAGCACCGAGTCTCCGTTGTACAGGATGGAATCGCGCGTGGGAATGGAGCTGGCGCTGCCGTCGCCGCGCTCGAACGCCACGATGCGGATGTCGTGGTCGCGTTCCATCTCCGCCACGCGGATGGTGTTTCGCTCCGACCAGCTCAGGTCAAGGGAGAAGCGCAGCACCTCGAACTCGCCGAACGTGTCCAGATGCGCGCCGTGCCCGGAAACCACCTTGCTGAACACGTCTTCGGCCACCAGCGACGTGCCGCACACATAGTCGATGCCCAACTGCATGTACGCACGCTCATGATCGGGGTTGTACAGGCGCGCGATGACATGGGGCACGCCGAACAGGCGGCTTGCCACCTCGCAGCACATGAGGTTGGTGTTGTCCAGCTGCGTTACCGCCGCCACGACGTCGCATTCATCGACGCCGGCCTTTTCCAGCGTTTCCTCGTCGAAGCCCACGCCCTGGATGGTGGACCCGTTGAAGTTGCGGCCCAAGTTGGCGAACGCGTCCACGTTGCGATCGATCACGCACACGTTGCTGCCGTTGTCCGACAGCATGTTGGCCAGCTGCGATCCCACGCGGCCGCAGCCCACCACGATGACGTTGCTCATGTGCAAATCCTTCCCGAAGTTCACGCAACAGGATAACGCAAAAGGCGGCCCGCAGGCCGCCTTCGCGCTATATCAGCTGCATTTGCGCAAGCGTTTTCGCATACCAATCCTCGTAGGTTGGCGGGCAGTACTTGTTGGCGTTCGCCAGGGAGATGGTGTACCCATAACCCTTCGCCAAGCCCTGCACGTGCGCGTTGATGGACTCGCTCCAGCTTCCCCAGGACGTATTCCCCATCCAACCCCATGCGTTATGGCTGCGGAAGCAGTTGAGGCCCTTTGTGGACTCGGTATTGGAGATTGCCGGGGAGAAGCGCGGGTCCACGCCGTTTTCCCAAGCCGCCTCGGCGAACGTGGCGCCATAGCCCGAAAGCGGGCTTCCGGCCAGGTACGCGTCGATGCGAAGCGTCCATTCGCCCACGAACTCCGCCTTGCTGACGTTCCAGTCGACCTCGGGCAGGCCCGTCAGGCCGGCTCCCTCATCACGGGCGAGCTGCCCATCCCTGTTGGCAAGCGCCGCCTGCGTATGCGCCAGGTCCTCGGCGCGCTGCGCCTCCTCGGCGGCGCGACGGGCAGCCTCCTCCTCGGCTTCGATGGCGGCGACGCCCTTCGAGATGTCGCGCGTTCCGGCGGCGGCCAAGCGCGACGTCGCGGTCACGGAGGCGTCCGCAGCCTGATCGGACAGGGACTCGGCCGACGCCGATGCGCTGCCCGGCGTGCTGACTTCGCTGATGCCGAACGTCTGCATATCATGGGAAACGCCGCCGGCGGCAGTTGCGAATCCCACGCCCAGGCAACCTGCCAGCACGCACGACACGCAAGCAAGGCCGACAATCTTCAGCGCCAGCCCGCCGGTGCGGTATGCATTCCGTTTCTTCAAACAAAACCTTTCGATCGCAGCATACGACCAGACCGCCAAGGCGGCGACAGCGTGTTTTCGATTGTCGAAAGGGTTTGCTGTCTGAAGGGCGATATGCTGTTCTGACAGGCATTATTTTACCGGAAGGCCCGAAGCCGGCAAAATCTTGTGAAGGCGCCCTTCATCGTTTGTTCGATTGACAAGTAAAACATTTATATTTCCCCAGGTGGCTTCCCATAGACTGGGCAAAACCAAAACACGAACAAGCGTACCGCACCCGACGAGCGGCGCCTTATGCAACGGAAACGGCCATGCACGCTGCACATGGCCGTGATGCAAACCTATCGGCTACGTTAATCGAAGGGCAAGGGAAAACGATATTCACGCCCCAACGGCGTGCCGAAGGACAGCTCGTGCAGCGGGCCGGGCTCGGAAAACAGGGTGAAGCCAAGCACGCAGAACAGCAGCACGAGCACCGCTGCCGCCACGACGATGACGGGCCGCCGAGCATAAACCCCCATAGCCAGCAAAAGAGCCGCCAACGCGGGAAGGGGCCACAAATGCTCGAACATCTTGGGCAACGTGGCCCACGAGACGAATCCCATGCTCATGGGCAGCAACGTCAGCCCCGCCACGAACACGGAGACGCCCGCGAAAAACGCCAAAGCTCGCTCGCCTTCGCCGCCCGGCACGGCTATGCGCACGATGCCGAGGACCACCAGGGCCAACGGCCAACATTGCCACCAGGCAACCCCGTGCAAGATCCCCGACACGGCAAACGATGCGCCCAGCGAGGCCAAAAGGCAGCCCACTGTAAGAGCGAGCACGATCCGAGCAGTTGACGGGCCGTCCCCTTCGCCGGCTTTGACATCGCGGGGCTCGACGGAAGCGGCGTCGACGCTCATCGCCGGCCCTTGCTCGCATCGAGCGCCCTCCGCCATCGCGGGCGGCACGGGCGGCAGATGCGCCGCACCCACATAGGGCACGGCATTCGCGCAACGTCCCATCGCGGCACCGCGCGCACGGCGACAATCCACCGCGCCGAACGTGTCGGAATGAACGGAATCAGGCTCCACCTTCACGGGTTTCACCTGCATGGGTCTTTTGGGAAGCACGGCCCAGAGC
>NZ_CAKTYH010000111.1 GCF_934632265.1 uncultured Senegalimassilia sp. | reverse complement strand
GTCCTGAGGACCCATTTTCATAGGGCGCCTCCTTCCGGATGTGCTGCGCGCGGCGCCTGCGGAAGGAGCGTCGCGCAAGGGGTAAGTGGTATGCCTGCTTATTCTACCGCTCCCAAAGCCCCAGCGCAGCAGCCGTTTCCCACGAAATTGCAATCGAACCACTCGGAATAGGAAAAAGCCGGCGAAGGGGGGCGACGCAGGGTGGAGGATGCAAGGGGAGCGAGCCGGGGTGAGGGAGAGAGCTGACGCTTCGGGGACGTAGCACTATCTGTCCGATTCTCGGACATCTAGTGCTACGTCCCCGAAATGTCAGAATCCGCGACCCGAAGGCGTCAGGGTTTTGCGCATCAAAGGACCACGAAGCATGCGACCTGAGGAATTTGGTTTGGGGCGTGGGCGCAACTGCAGGTTGGGGCAATCGGTTCGTGAAGGGGGGCGAAGAGGGGCGGGCGCTTTGGGCCCGCCCCGCGGCTGACGGCTTGGGCCCCGCTGCTCTCTAGTGCCGCGACCCCCCCGGTTCTGGGCCGTTTTGCAGGAAAACGGGCCCGAATTTGACGTCCTTCCGGAGTTCTGTGCGGTTTTTCCGGCTCTCTGCCGTGGTCCGCGCCATCAGTCGCGACATAACCCCTGGTCAGAAGCTTCCGCATCGTCGCCGTCCCGCTCTGCAGCCTACGA
Organism: uncultured Senegalimassilia sp.; assembly: GCF_934632265.1. Classification (GTDB taxonomy): domain Bacteria; phylum Actinomycetota; class Coriobacteriia; order Coriobacteriales; family Eggerthellaceae; genus Senegalimassilia. Next base: position 5,636 of record NZ_CAKTYH010000111.1, on the reverse strand, counting down.
AACCGCCCAGAACTTCGCCCACGCGATTGAGGCGACCCATTGCGTTCCGATGATCCGGGTTTTCTTTCCTGCGCGCCTTCTTGCGCCATATGCCAACCGCTCTTAACATGCGCCTCTATCGGATTCCGCGTTTAGTTGGTGGAAAACGCTGCGTCCACCTGCGACAATCCCAATCAGGAGGTGTCGCATGATCAGTTCGAATAATCAGATGCTTCGGCGTGCGAAGGGGCTGACGCAAGAGGCCTTGGCGCATCGCGTGGGCGTGTCGCGGCAGACGGTGGCGAAATGGGAGGCGGGCGAAAGCGTGCCCGACCTGGCGAATGGCAGCGCGCTTGCCGAGGTGCTAGGCGTCACGCTCGACGTCCTGGCGAATTACCGGCCGACCGAGCTTGGGGAGGTCCCGCCGCCGCGCGGCAAGCACATCTTCGGTTCGGTGCGCGTCGGCGAGCGCGGGCAGATGGTCATCCCGAAACGCGCCCGCGAGGTGTTCGGCATCGAGCCGGGCGATGAGCTGCTGTTGCTGGGCGATGAGGAACGCGGCCTGGCGTTGGTGAAGTCCAGCGCGTTTTTGGCAAGCATCGAGCGTTTCAAACGTGAAATGGGCGCAAAAGATTCCGAAAGGGGCGAATGACATGGAGCATCGATTCGAGCAGGTAAGCGTGGAGCCGTTCACCACGCCGAAATCGTCCGAGCTCAACGGCTATCGCGAGATCATCGCACGATACGCGGAGCAAGGTTTCGAGTACGCAGGGTGGATTCCCGTCCAGCAAGGTCCCAGCGGGAAGATCCTCAAGCTCGACCTGGTATTCGCGCAGAAGTAGGCTCCGGTGGCCCCGCTTTCTAGGTCTGGTTTCGCGCTGGGTTTTCGCCCCTCGGGCCGCCCTGATTTCCCGGTCGGACATTTGGGGACGTAGCACTATATGTCCGAAAATCGGACAGATAGTGCTACGTCCCCAAATGCCCGAGACTGCCCGCGAATCCAAAATCCCACTCACGTAGTCGGAAATGTTAAGACTCTGTGACGATGGTTGCAGATTGGGTTGACGTTTTTCGGGGGAGTGCGAATATGGGCCCATCGAACGCAACGGGCGTTCGGGGGAGCGCGTATGCGCTTTGCACACCGCGTCATTTCGGCGCATAAAGCAGGGTTTTGCGGTTTCGCCGCGGCCCGCAAACGTTAGGAAACATGATGGCCTGCACCAATCTGGATATCCGAATTATCAGCTCCATTATCTAGGGTCCGGGTTGCATTTCAGCTGCCCGAACCCTAAACGGGCAGCTGATGGTTCTTCAAGCCGGAGGCTGTTTGAGAAAAACGGCCTCCGGCTTTTTGCGCCGCCTTTTGCGGCGCCGGCATTTCGCCTGATGTGTTTCGCCTTCCTTCCTATGGCTTTCCCACCTGGCCTTTTGCCACAGCTTTCCGTTTTTCCCAAGCAACGTTCGCTTGCAGGGCCGGTCGTCGACCACACGTGCCGCGCCGCTAACCGGCAACGCGGCAGGAAAGGAAAGGCAAGGCAAATGAACGATCAGCAACAGCGAAACCACCTGTTCGACAGGGGGAAGGCTCAGGGGGCGAACGTACAGATGCGCGGCGCAAAACCCCTGGCAAGCATGCCGCAGCTTGGCATGAAGCCGGCCCTGGCCGGCGCCTCGGCGGCTCCCGCACCCGCATACGCTGGCGCGGCCCCCGCGTCTGCAACCGTGAGCGCCGCATCCGTCAAGCTGGCCGTCGGCCAGACCCCGGCAACCGCTACCGTCGGCGTCGCGTCACCGGCAGTAGTTGCCGCAAAGCCGCAGGTCAAGCGCGACTCAACTCTCGAGGTCATGGTCGCGTCCATGATCGGCACCGCCATCGAGTTCTACGACAACTACTGCTACTCCATCGCCGCGGCAAGCTACTTCGGCCTCATCTTCTTCACCGATGTCGCCAAGTCCGACCCGGTGCTCGCCACGCTGCTGGCCTTCGTCACCTTTGCGGTGAGCTTCCTGGCCCGCCCGTTCGGCAGCCTTTTGTTCGGCCACTTCGGCGATCGTCTCGGCCGCAAGAAAACCCTGGTCGCAGCCCTGATGCTCATGGGAACCGCAACGTTTTGCGTCGGTCTGCTGCCCGGATACGACGTGCTCGGCCCCGCGGCGGTGGTGCTGCTGTGCGTCTGCCGCGCCTGCCAGGGCCTGGGCCTTGCCGGCGAGTGGTCAGGCGCCGCGCTGGTGGCCACCGAGAACGCCCCGGCCGACAAGCGCGCGCTGTTCGGCAGCTTCCCGAACCTCGGCGCGCCCATCGGCTTCTTCTGCGCGTACGGCGTGAACCTGCTGCTCGACACTCTGCTTCCCGCCGACGCGATGGTCGCCTGGGGCTGGCGCGTCCCGTTTTTGCTGTCGTGCCTGCTCGTGATCGTCGGCCTGGTCGTGCGCATGCGCATGAGCGAGACCCCCGTCTTCCAGAAAGCCGCCGCTGAGAACCGCACGACGAAGACCCCGCTGCGTGACCTGGTCCATCATTGGCGCCGCCTGGTGCTGGGCACCTGCACGATGAGCATCACCTACACGCTGTTCTACGTGCTGGGCACCTGGTCGCTGTCCTACGGCGTGTCCACGCTGGGCTTCACGCAGCAGCAGTACCTGGGCATGCAGATGATCTCGGTGCTCTTATTCGCCGGGTTCATCCTGGTGGGCTGCCTGACCGCCGACAAGCGCGGCCGCAAGCCGGTGCTGGTCGTCGGCAACGTGTGCACCGTGCTGTTCGCCCTGGTGGCGCCCATGCTGCTTGCCGCTCATAGCGTGCTGTCCGTGATGGTGTTCCTGTGCGTCGGCTTCGCCTGCATGGGCACGATCTTCGGCCCCTGCGGCAGCTACCTGCCCGAGCTGTTCCCCGCGAAAGTGCGTTATTCCGGAGCCGGCCTGAGCTACAACCTGGCGGCCATCACCGGCGGCGCGTTCGCCCCGACCATCGCATCTGCCCTGGTCATGAACTTCGGCATCCAGTCGCTCGGTTGGTATCTGGGCGGCATGGCCCTGATCGCCCTGGTGGCCCTGGTCTTCTTCCGCGAAAGCAAGGACGTCGACTTCGAGCAGTAAGGCCCCTCTACTCCTGGACCTTCAGCGCCAGTGCCAAGGGCACGCGCTTGATGCGGCGGATGTGCAGCAGCGCCACCGCCAGGTACGTGGCGAACCCGATGGCGATGACCTGCGCGATCGCCGCCATGGGCACGTAGATCTCGATGTTGCCGTTGTAGGCCAGCAGCATGGCGCGGAAGAGCAGCGTCAGCCCGCCGATGATCAGCGGTTGGCACACTACCAGCGACACGATCACCGTCAGCGTGATGGAGCGCACGTACAGCCGGCTGATCTCGGAATCGCGGTAACCGAACACCTTCATGTAGCTGATCGCGCGCGCCGACCGGTCGATCACCGACTTCGTCAGCAGGTACATGAACACCAGGAAGATGAACACGGAAAGCCCCACCAGCATGCCGATCATGTCGTCCATCATGCCGACGAACTGCTCGCCGATGGCGTCCATGCTCGCGGGCGTCAGCTCGCTGGCGAAATAGCGTGCGTCCAGGTCAAGCTCCTGGTCGGAGGCGTAGCCGTTGAAGTAGGCGGCGTCGTTTCCGAAGAAGCGGTTGAAGTCGTCGAGGCTCATGTACAGGGACATGTCGGACTTCGTTCCCCAGGCGTACGCGGCGCCCTCGTAGGTCACCTCGTGCGTCTCGTCCTCGTACTTGTCGTACAGGCTGACGGCCTGCCCGTCCGCAAAACCGAACTTGTCGATTAGCCCGCCGCCGAACACCACGCGCCCGTCGCCCACGGCAAGGCCGTCCCAATAACGCGAATCCTCGGGCACGCCGTACACGGTGATCGTCTCCGTGCCCGAGCCCTCGCCGCGGTTGTAATCCAGCGAATACACGGCATACTTCTCGGCCTGCGCGATCTTCCCCGCTCCGTTATCCACGGTGTTCACGGGGTGGACATCATCGGAGTCGACGTCGATATCGGCGACATCCTCGACCATATCCAGCACCTCATCGCGCGATTTGCCCAGGTCAGCGGCTACGGAATCGATTTTCTCGTAGAACGAATCCTGCGCCGCGCTAAACGCGTCCTGCGCGCGGGTGAAGTCATCCTGCGCATCCTGCGCAGTCTGCATGGCGTCTGTGGAAGGCGCGGCGGCCAGCGCCGTGGCGGCGTCCTGAAGCTTGTCGGCGGCCGTTTGCAACGCGTCGCCCGCATCCTCGAGCGCATCTCCCGCATCCTCCACGGCGGTCAGCTCGCCGCCTTCCACGCTCTGCAGCTCATCGATGGCGGCCCACGCCTCGCGGTCGGCCTGCGTGCCGTCCAGCTCCAGCGGCGCCTTCAGCGTGTACATGTGCTCGGCCACCACGTTGTTGCGCAGGTTCTCTGCGTAGTGCGTCATGGTGGGCAAAATGGCCAGCGAGAACAGCAGCAGCATGCTGGCGAACCCGATTCCCACGAACAGCGTGGCGAAGTTGCCCAGGTTGCGCAAAAACACCCTCATGCGGAAGCGGGCGGTGAAGCTCAGGCGCTCGGGCAGGGCAAAACCGCGCTTCACGCCGCCCTTGCTGGTTTCGTGGCGCAAAAACTCCAGCGGGGTGTGGCCCATCTTGCGCAAAAGCCCCAGCAGCGTGATGCCCACCAGCACGGCCACGGGCAGCATGGTGGTCTGCGCGAACACGCCCCAGCTCCAGGTGGCGTGGTAGGGCGGCAGGCTGTAGCTGCCGTAGTACAGGTTGCGCATCGGCTCGCTCATCAGGGTGTACCCGGCCACGTTGCCCACAACGGCGGCGGCGATGCCCACGGCGGCGGGCAGCGCCAGGTAGTGCGCCACCAGCTCGCGGCGACGATACCCGCTGGCCATCAGCGTGCCGATGATGGCGCTTTCCTCCTCGATGGTGCCCGACGTCAGCACCACGAACGCGAACGCCATGATGGCGATGATCATGTACAGAAGCACGCTCCACATGGTGGAGTCGCCCGCAACGTCGTCGGCGGCGTAGCCGATGCCCTGGTTGGCGCTCGAGTCGGTCAGGTCGTCCACGGTCGCCCCGGCGTCGGAGAGCGCGCGAACCATATCCTTCTCGGCATCGGTGCGCTGCGCCACGGTCAGGTCGCGGTCGGCGAAACGCACCGAGTACGTGTACGCCGGCTGATGCCCCGTGGCCTCAAGCGCCGCAAAACCGCTTTCGGAAACCTCGGCCACGCCGAACGTCAGCGTGTTCACCGTGAAATCGGAGTTGCTCTGGAACAGCGCCTGGTTATCGGAGGTCGTCATGATGCCGCACACGGTGAAGCGCTGGCCGAACAGCTCCACCTCCTCGTCGACGGTTATGCCGTTGTTCGTGGCGAATACGCGGTCGATGGCAACTTCATCGGCAGCCTCGGGCACGCGGCCCTCGGCGTATGCGGCCAGGTCAACCTGGGTGCGATGCTGGTAGACGCGCAGCGTGCGGTCGCGGCCGTCGTCGCCTTGCGCGTGGTTGAGGTCGGCGTCGAAGGACCAGTTGCGGAAGATGTCGGCGGTGCCTGCGCCGGCGTCGCACGCTGCATCGGCGGCGGCGTTCAGCTGCTCGTCGGTGGCCTCGAAGGCGGTGGTGAAGCGCGCGTCCTCGATCGAGTAT
>NZ_CAKTYH010000110.1 GCF_934632265.1 uncultured Senegalimassilia sp. | reverse complement strand
GCCGCCGCAGCGGCCGATGCGGCGCGGACCTATGCCGGTTTCTCCACGTGCGCAAGCGACATCAAGGACGACCCGAAGAAATGCGGTCCGTACGCCGACACCATGCTCTACATCGGCCGTCACGGCAAGGAGAAGTTCGACATGCCCGCCGCGGTGGTCGACTACAACCCCATGCCGTACTACTTCACGCCCGAGGACCAGAGCGAATACGGCGACGAGTACCCGCTGCGCCTGACCGAGGGCCGCATCCCGTACTTCCACCACGGCACGTTGCGCAACAACCCCTACCTGCGCGAGCTGTACCCGGCGCCCGAGCTGTGGATCAGCCCCGAGAACGCAGCGAAGTACGGCATCGAGGATGGCGACTGGGTGAACATCAAGAGCCCTCGCACCGATGGCAAGGACGTGTTCCGCGACATCACCACGGGCCTGTCCACCGACACGGTCATGGCCGGCGGCAAGGATGCGAAGTTCGGTCCCAGCGAGTTCGCCCCCGGCGAGGAGCTGACGGCGGGCGGCCAGAGCGTCGTCAAGGACGGTATCTACGGCGTGGCGCGCGTGACGAAGGGCATCGCAGAGGGCACCGTGTACATGGAGCGCTTCTGGAACCCCGAGTTTTTGGAGGACGGCTCCGACGGCCGCAAGTCCTGGACCACGGAGAACATGAACGTGCTGACGAAGAACACGGGCTTCTTCAATCCCGAGTTCGGCACCTACACCCTGCGCGGCATCCACGTCAAGGTTGCCAAGGCGCAGCGCCCGGAGGGCATCTGGTACGAGCCGACCGACTTCGAACCCTGGATGCCTGAGCCCACGGAAAACACGGGAGGAGCGTTTTACACCAAATGAGCCGCAATTGCTTAGTTGTTGACCTGGATAAATGCATCGGCTGCCACGCGTGCGAGGTGGCCTGCAAGAACGAGAACGGCATCGCCTTGGGCGAGTACTGGAACCGCGTGCTGCAGATCGGCCCGCACGGTACCTTCCCCGACCTGGAGCAGTACTGGCTGCCCGTGCAGTGCCAGCAGTGCGAGGACGCGCCCTGCGTGCACGTGTGCCCGACCGGCGCAAGCTACCGCGACGCCGATGGCAAGGTGCTGGTGGACAAGGAGAAGTGCATCGGCTGCAAGTACTGCATGATGGCCTGCCCTTATGGCGTTCGTTCGTGGAACACCAAGGAGAAGGCGGTCGAGAAGTGCACCCTGTGCGGCCAGCTGACCAGCGCCGGGCAGGAGCCCGCATGCGTGGCCGCGTGTTGTGCGAACGCCCGCTTCTACGGCGATCTGGACGATCCGAACTCCGACGTGTCGAAGGCCGTGGCGGCCGCCGACCCGGCAAGCCTGCATACCCTGCACGACGCCGGCAACAAGCCGCTGACGCGCTACATCCTGTCCGACAAGATCGCCACGTGGCACGACGTGGACGCCATCAAGCCGGCGTCCGACGCGCAGGACGCCGCGTGGTTCGCGAAGGAGGCGTAAGGCATGGAGATCCAATGGTCCCTGGTTTTGTTCACGGCCCTGACCGGCATGGGCGGCTGCATGTTCGCATGCGTTGCCGCCGATGAGTTCCTCGGCCGTGCGAAGGCCGCGGCGTTTCCCGCGGCGTTGGCGGCGCTGGTGATCGCCGTCGTCGGCGGTCTGGCTTCCGTGACGCATCTGTCGCACCCCGACCGCATCATGGGCGCGCTGAGCCACCCGACGTCGGGCATCTTCACCGAGGCGTTGCTGGTGGGCTGCCTGTGCGTGTGCGTGGCGGTGTGCCTGGTGCTGGTCAAGCGCGAAGCCGGCGCGGGCGCGCGCAAGGCCGTCGCCGTCATCGGCGCGGTGTTCGGCGTGCTGCTGAGCTTCATGGCGGGCGAGTCCTACCTGATGGAGGCGCGTCCGAACTGGTGCAGCCAGCTGCTGCCGCTGGGCTACCTGCTGACCGCGGTGCCCGAGGGCATCGCCGCCTACCTGGTGGTCGTGGCCGCGAAGGCCAAGGGCGCCGACGTGGCGCCGTATGGCCGCGCGCTGCTGGTCGGCGGCGTGCTGGCCGCGGTGGGCGCTGCCGCCTACGTGCTGTGGGCGGGTCCCGCCGACGGCGTGCAGTGGGCGCTGCTGGTCGTGGCCGTGCTGGGCGCCGGCGTGGCGCCGGCCGCGTGCGGCGCGCTGCTCGGCAAGAAGCCCGAGAGCCTGATGGCTTTGGCAGGCGGCTCGCTGGCCTGCGCGTTCGTGGGCGCGGTGTCCTACCGCTGCATCATGTGGCTGATCACGGTCCCGATCGCGAACCTGTTCCTGAACGTGCTGTAAGCGCAAAGCCGGGGGAGGGGGATCCCCTTCCCCGGCCGGTTCGCCCCGGCGGCATAGGCCGCCGCGGGGTGAACAGGGGACGGAGGTGTGTTCACGTTAGCCTTTTGGGAACGTGATGCATCGCCGTGAACACACCTCCGTCCCCTGTTCACCCGACATCTCCCCGTGATGTATTCGCGGTTCGTATTCGCTCTCCCTACCTCCCTCCCTTCCCCCGGCGAATGCGAACCGCGAGCGCATCGAGCATGGTGCGTGGCAGCGGCTTTTGGCGTTGCCGCGCGCCATGCGACGCGATGCGGCTAACGAAAATCGATACTCGGCCCTTGCGCACGGCTTGCCCTTTCGCGCAGGGCGACAATGGACATGAGCGCCCGAAGAAGCGGGCGCTTCGGCAGAAAGGGGCGATCATGGCCGACGACAACGCGGCGAAGACGCAGCAACTAGAAGAGCGCGATCAGCTGATTTCCCAGCTCATCGAAGTGAACGCCGGGCGGGCGGCGTACTATCGCATGCTGGGCGAGCTGTTCTTCCGCGAGTTGACGCAGGAGCAGGTCGAGCATCTGGCGGGCATGGATTTCGCCGGAATGGACGGCGACGACGGCCTCATCGCCCAGGGCTATGACGATATGCGCCGCTACCTTCGCCATGTGAATTCCGGCACGCGCCAGGCGCTGGCCTGCGATTATGCGCACACGTTCCTGGCGGCGGGGAATTACGAGACGTTCGCCGCCACGCCGTTCGAAAGCGTGTTCACCAGCCAGCTCGGGCTCATGATGCAGGAGGCGCGCGACGAGGTCTACAAGATGTATTGCGAGCAGGGCATCCAGCCCCAGGCCGATTTGCATGTTCCCGAGGACCATGTGTCGTTCGAGTTCGAGTTCCTGGCGACGGTCATCGAGCGCACGAACTCCGCGCTTTTGGCGGGCGATTTTGCGCGCGCGCAGGCGCTTGCCGAAACGGTCTCCGATTTTCACCGGTTGCATCAGCTCAATTGGGTCGACGATCTGTGCGATGCCGTGCTCGATGTGGCGGAAACGCGCTTCTATCGCGGGGTCGCGAAGGTGACGCGCGGGTTCGTGCATATGGAGACCGACGTCATCGCCGACGAGCTAGAGGTTTTGCAGGATCTGGCGGGCAAGCAGGCAGCGTAGCGCGTCTCGCCTGATGAATCGGGGAAAGGGCCGAGGGGGGGTGCGGCCGTAAGACGAGAAAGGATAGGTTCATGGGCGATCAGCCGAGCATCACGCGTCGCGGGGTGCTGGTCGGCGCCGGCGCCGTGGCTAGCATGTTTGCGGTCGGCGGCGTGGCGTACGCGCTTGAAGGCGAGGACCGGGGGCTTTTGCGCCCTCCCGGCGCGCAGGACGAGGCGCATTTCCGCGCCACCTGCTTGAAGTGCAACCGGTGTGAAACGGCCTGCCCGCAGCGTTGCCTGCGCACGGGCGTGCTCGAGGACGGCGTGTTGAATTGGCGTACGCCCATCATGGATTTTCATCGCGGAGTGTGCGACTTTTGCGGCGTCTGCGAGGACGTGTGCCCGGCGGGATCGATTGCGGGCGCGCACGACCCGACGCAGGTCATCGGCATCGCAGTCGTGGACCGCGAGCGCTGCATCGCATGGGCCCAAGGCGGCTGCCAGGTATGCGTCGACTCGTGCCCGTACGGGGCGATCGAGCTGGACAATGCGAACCGTCCCGTCGTCGACCAGGCGAAATGCAACGGATGCGGGGCGTGCGAGAATGCATGCCCGTCGAACAGCTACCTCGCGTTCGCCGGCGGCACCGACCGCGGCATCAACGTGCGCGCAGCAGGGAAGGAGGCCTAGACGATGAGCAGGAAAAACAACGACGATGTTTTGTCGGGGCTCGATCGAGCGCAGTCGCAGTCGAACGTCGTTCCGGCCCCCGGTGACGCGGCCCCGTCTCCTGATGTCTCCGATGCGTCTGGACAGATGCTGCCTGCCAGTGCCGGCAACGTCTCGCACGCGGGTGCCGCACCTGTTGCAGAGCTTGCGGCCGATGCGACGACGGCGGTTACCTCTGACGTCCCCGATGCCGAGAAGACGGCTGCTTCCAACGGTTCTGCTCCTGATAGGAAGCCGGCTCGCGCGGGCTCGCCTAAAAAGTCCCGTTTCCGCACGGCGCGCGGTTGGGTTGCGCTTGCGTGCGTGGCATTCGCGCTGGCGGGTATGGCGTTTCGCGTGGGCATCGGCACGCCCTCGGCGTTCGGCATCCAGCAGATTTCGGCGATTTGCCCGCTAGGAGCGCTCGAGACCATGGCGGGCGCGAAGGGCGTCATGCTGCACCCGTTGCTGCTGTTCGCGTTGGTCGTGGTGCTGATCGCCCTGGTAGGCAAGGCGTTCTGCGCCTGGATGTGCCCCGTGCCCTGGCTGCAGAAGTTCTTCCGCCCGAAAAAACGCGGCACCTCGGCAAAGAGCGCGGCGGGGCGCGAGGCCGCGGCTTCTTGCGGCAACTTAGATGCGGGTTCCGCCCAGGCGGGGCCGTTGACTTTCGGCGCGGCCGAAGCCGACGAGCCTCAAATTGGGACGGCTTCGGATGCCAGCTGCCAAAGAACGCGCGAGTGCGTGTTGCCGGTAGCAGACGAATGCGCGAACGATGCGCTCTATGTAGCAACCGCAGCTTCGGGGCATGCAACCAACGCCTGCGTAGCCGATTCCGAACCTCACTTGCTCGACTCTGCACGCACTCGCGCAATTTTTGGCAGCAAAACCGCCGAACCCGGGGAAAAGCACCTCGCAGGCACTCCTTCAGCGTGCGCAGCCTGCGCGGGCGCGTCCGCGTGCGCGAAGGCGTTGGCCCCGGTGGGAGGCGCGCGCGATGGCGTGCGGCTGGATAGCCGTCATGCGGTGCTGGTGGGAACGCTGGCCTCTGCGGCCGTGTTCGGCTTCCCGGTGTTTTGCCTTATCTGCCCGGTCGGCCTGACGTTCGCGACCATCATCGGGCTGTGGAACCTGGTGCAGTTCAACGAGCCCACTTGGGCGCTCGTCGTCTTCCCGGCCATCTTGATCGCGGAGGTCACGGTCCTGCGCAAGTGGTGCAGCAAGATCTGCCCCATATCCGCGCTGGTCAGCCTGCTGTCGAACCTCAACGTCACGTTGCGCCCGCGCGTCAAGGCCGACGCGTGCCTGCGCAGCCGCGGCGTGGATTGCCATGCGTGCGTCGACGCGTGCCCCGAGCAGCTCGACCCGCACTCGCGCCGCATCCCCGAGTGCTCGAAATGCGGCAAGTGCGTGGAGGCCTGCCCGGCCAAGGCCATCAGCATCAAGCTGCTGAAGTAGCAAGCGCCCCAGCGGGCCGGCATTCGCTTGGCGATGCCGGCCCGCCGGCATTGCGTTTTTTCGAGTGCCCGCGCGCCCGAAGCCGATACGTCTGCGTTTAAACGGGAGGGTCTCGAGTAGACCATTTGTCGGCATGCGTCTGACCTGGGCAAACGATCTAGCTTCTGAGCTGGCTACTTGGGAGTCGGCGAGCAAACGCAGACGTATCGACTCCCTGCCGCGCGAGGCGGCCCAGGACGGCAGCTTAGGCCGCCCAAATCCCCCAAAAAATGCCCCTGCACGCAGCTGGATGGCCCTTGGCCTCCCCATGCGGCGCGCGTCTTCGCTGCGTCCCCGTCTCCTCTCTTCCTCCCGCGCGCCGGCTCCCGGGCGGCATACGCCCCGCCTCACCTGCCGCTGCCCCACCTGCTTTCGTCGGTTCCGTGAAAACGCCGCCCTGTGGGAGCCTGCCTTGCGGGTCGGCTTATCATGGAAGGCAGACGAGAGAAACATGCGCGGCTGCCAGATGGGAGAGCGCCGCGCTGATTTGGGGGAATACATGCTGCTGAGCGAACTTGCGCGCGGACAGGCGGGCGTGGTCGAGGCTGTTCATGGCGAAGGATCGGTTCGCCGTCATTTACTTGATATGGGGCTCACGCCCAACGCGGTGGTGACGCTGCAGAAGGCGGCCCCCATGGGCGATCCGATCCAGGTGACGGTGCGCGGCTACGAGCTGACGCTGCGCCTGAGCGAGGCCGACAACGTGCTCGTCCGGCCGCTCGACTCGAAGGATCGCCCCGACTCCCCGGCCGACGCCGACGCCGCGCGCTCGCAGGCCGCCGGCACTGCCGCCGCGTCCGCAGCCCGCGTCGATCGCAGCCCGCTGCCGCAC
>NZ_CAKTYH010000109.1 GCF_934632265.1 uncultured Senegalimassilia sp. | reverse complement strand
GGTCAGCATCGAGCTGGGCGATGCCCATACCGTGGCAGATATGGCCAAGCGCGCGTGTGACGTGGCCGATCGGCTGCACAGCAGGCGCGCGGTCGATAGCGGCCAGGACAAGCTGTGCCCGTGCCTGGTGGCGTCCAACATGCCGGCAGGCGATCGCATCCAGTCCGAGGCTCGCGCCCAGGCGGAGGCCGCGGCGTTCGTGAAGGCGGCGGCAGCGGTTCCGGCAGGCAGCTTGTATGCGGTTGCCGGCGGGCAGGGCGTGCAAGGGCGCTTTGGCGTCGATGCCGCCGACACGCTGAGCTTCGGCCGTGGGCGCGTGGAAACCCAGGTGCTGCTGTTCATGCGTCCTCCGGCGCAGCTTGCCCAGGCCGTGGTGCCGGACGCCAACGGCGGCGCGGAGCATAAGGTGGAGGTGTTCGAGGAATCCTCGCAGCAGTTCGCCGATCGTCTGCGCAAGGTTGCCAAGGAGCGTCGCAAGTGGGCGCGCCGCGAAGGTGTGACGTGCTATCGCGTTTACGATGCCGACTTGCCCGATTACTCCGCCGCCATCGACGTGTACACCGGCGCCGGCCAGGCTGCGGGTAACGCGTATCTGCATATCGCCGAATACGCCCCGCCGCGTTCCATCGACCCCGATAAGGCGCGCCGTCGTTTCGACGACATCCTTACCTTGGCGCCTGTGGTTTTGGGCGTCCGCCCTGACCACGTGTTCTCCAAGGTGCGCTGCCATGACAAGGGCGGCGGGCAGTACCGTGGTGCGGGAAAGCGCAACTATGTAACGCACGTCGATGAAGCGGGGTGCCTGCTGGAAGTGGATCTTGCCGGCTACCTGGATACGGGCCTGTTCCTCGACCATCGCGACACGCGCGCCATGGTGCGCAAGATGGCCGCTGGCAAGCGCTTCCTCAACCTGTTCGCTTACACGGGCTCGGCAACGGTCCAGGCTGCGGCGGGCGGGGCGGTGGAAACCGTCACGGTCGATCTGTCGCAAACCTATCTGGATTGGGCCGAGCGCAACATGGAGCAAAACGGGTTCACCGGGCGTGCGCACAGCTTCGAGCGCGGTGACGTGATGAATTGGATCACCGATTGCCGCCGCGGCTCGCGCCGCTTCGATCTGATCTTCGTGGACCCGCCCACGTTCAGCAACTCGAAGTCGATGGGCAAACGCACCTGGGACGTCCAGCGCGATCACGTCGAGCTGCTGGTGGGCGTTTCACGCCTGCTGACCAAGGAAGGCACGGCGGTGTTCAGCTGCAATCTGCGCTCGTTCAAGCCCGATATGGAACAGTTGGGCAAGTACGGGGTAGCGCTCGAAGACATCACGGCACAGACCATACCGCACGATTTCGAACGCAACCCGCGCATCCACAAGTGCTACCTGGTGAAGCGCGCGTAAAACGGGCGGCGTCCAACTCCTGCAACCAACTCTATATAAGGCAGGGGCCTGAAAGCCGCATCGCTTTCAGGCCCCTGCCGTTTGCTATGCCTTGTTCCCCATCTTGATGGGCGGGCGTGCTCCGCCCATCAAGCGTACGAAGAAGTTCACCACGAACCCGGTGATCACCGCCGCTGCAACGGTGCCTTCGCGGACGCCCGTCACATTCCCCATCGAGATAAGCGAAACCACGCAGGCGATGATGACGCAGCTTATGTCGAAGCCCACCTTGGTGTGGCCGAAGTTCCAGCCGGTTTTCGAGGTGATGGCTGCCACCAGGGCCTCTCCGCAGTTCATGGCAACATTTGCTACTACCGTGCACGAAACGCCCGCTGCGAGCGTGAGGATGCCGAGGGCGAGCATGCTCAGGGATTCGGCGTAGTTCGCGGGCGCAAACCAGGAAAGCAGGCTTGCGAACATATCGATGCTCAAGCTGAACAGCACGCTGATGGGGATCTGCAGCAACGCCAAGGGCTGGAATCGGCGCCGCAGGATAACCACCTGCCCAAGCAGCAGCAGGATGTTCCAGAAGAACATGAACACGCCGTACGATACGCTGGGGAAGGCAACGCTGAGCACATATCCCGTTGATGAGATGGGGGTGTTGCCCGTAGCCGATTTCGTGACGATGACGATGCCTGCGGCCATGACGACGATCCCGATGGCAAGCAGGCACCAGCGTAGCGCAAGGTGTTGCTTCATGCTTCTTCTTTCTGTTGGAGGGTGAGGGCTTGGCATCGTGTCAGGAGCGGTGTTGCCAAAACCCTATATTGATTGTAGGTATAGAGGGGTATTCCTGCAACCAAACTTTTTCAAAAAAGTTGAAATCAGGGGTTGCGCGCCAGGGTGCTTTCCCGTAATATGTATCGAGCGCGCTACGAAGTACGCAACACGGTCGCTTGGCTCAGCGGGAGAGCATCGCCTTCACACGGCGGGGGTCACAGGTTCAAATCCTGTAGCGACCACCACGAATGACAAGGCCGGAATCAAGTGGTTCCGGCCTTTTTCTTTCAAGTGGGTGGCAGCAGGCAGCTTGACGGAGATGCCACATGCTTCAAATGCGTCGAAACTGGCTTTTTGTCGAGCTTCGCACATGCTTCGAAAGCGATAGGGCGTGTTTCGCGAAAGCGAGCACCGTCGTGACAATGCGGGCCTGTAGCTCAACGGTGGAGCAGGGGACTCATAATCCTTTGGTTCTCGGTTCGAATCCGGGCGGGCCCACCAAAACTTTTTAGGCCAGGAGCTTGGTGCTCCTGGCCTTTTCTTTCTTGCATCTGTCTAGTATTGGGAAGCGGCGCAGTCGTTGGCGGCGGGTTATGCACGCACCATGGGATAGCTGGCCATGCACTCCTCATTTTGTCGCCGGGTTATCGCCGAAATCCGGCAATACGGGCAATCATGGGGGGTAATAAAAATGCCGCCTGGATATCTGGCGGCATTTTCATAGCTTCGCCATCTCATCGCCGGGTCATCGCCGAAGTCTGGCAGTGCGGGCATTTATAGGGGCAGTGAGTTTCACCTAACCGGCTAACGTCTAGAACCCCAGGTCCTCGGCGATCAAGATCACTTTGATGCGGCCGGCTTGGCGGCTGTGGCGCGTTACCACCACGTTGCAGCACATGCAGCCGGGCTCGTGGCAGTTGCCGCAAACGCCGTTGCGTTCGCAGGGCGTGTCCGTATGCAGGCGCGCGGCGTTCGGCGGGCATGCCATGGTGTGGATGCGCTTGATGCCTGCGTCCACGTCCTCCACCACTTTGTTCATGCCCACCAGCACGAACACCTCGCGCGGGCCGAACAGCAGGTTGGCAAGGCGGTTGGAATTGCCGTCGATGTTGACCAGCTCTCCTTTACGCGTGATGGCGTTGGCGCTCATGAAGAAGCAGTCGCTGGCGAAATGCTGCAGCAAGATCTCGCGCGCTTCCTCGGGCGTGGTCGCTTTCGAGCGATCGATCATGCGGTAATCGCCGGCTTCCAGCATGGACTTCACGCCCGTTTCCTTGAACGTCTCCGTGCCGCCCCAGGCGATGGAGGCGCCGGCGGGCACCAGTTTGCGCACCAGCTCAACGGCATCGGCGGACGTTTCGCAGAAATAGCCTTCCATGTTGCGGCGCTCAAGCTGCTTGATGATGGTTTGCGCCGTTTGCGCGAATGCAAGGGTGCGGGGGGTTTCCATGGTGCGCTCCTTCTCTCGTCTAGCGGATGGTTCCCATTGTGCCACGTTTTCCGCGGTGCAGTTACGTTGCGGCTGACAAATGGAAAGCGTCATGGGAAGCCCATCGGCGGGTTCGGCCAGATGGGTGCCGGGAATCGCAGTCGGCCGTCCACGTCCCGACGCCTCGGTCCCAATCGCTTTCAGATGGTGCGCGTCCACGCAAGGCATAAGCGCTATACTGGAACAACTACTGAATTCCCGCCTAACTATGAATGTGAGGGCATGATGGGCGATAGCTTCGAAGCCAGCAAGAAACGCAGCGATGAGATTCGCGCCGACCTTTCCGTCAATCCCGGCAAATACTGCATGCTCACGGGCGACCGCCCCACGGGCAGGCTGCACCTGGGCCATTACTTCGGCACCATCCGCGAGCGCGTGGCGCTGCAGAACCTGGGCGTCACCTCCCGCGTGATCATCGCCGACTACCAGGTCATCACCGACCGTGACACCACGGCCAACATCCAGGACAACGTGTACAACATGGTCATCGACTACCTGGCCTGCGGCATCGATCCCGAGAAGACCATCATCTTCACCCACTCGCAGGTGCCGGCGCTCAACCAGCTCATGCTGCCGTTTTTGTCCCTGTGCACCGAGGCCGAGCTCGAGCGCAACCCCACGGTGAAGTCCGAGCAGGAGGCCTCCGGCCACGCGCTCACCGGCCTTTTGCTCACCTATCCTGTGCACCAGGCTTGCGACATCCTGTTCTGCAAGGGCAACATCGTGCCCGTGGGCAAGGACCAGCTGCCGCACATCGAGCAAACCCGCCAGATCGCTCGCCGCTTCAACGAGCGCTACGGCCACGTGTTCCCCGAGCCCGAGGGCCTGCTCACCGACGCCGTGCTCATCCCCGGCCTTGACGGTCGCAAGATGTCGAAGAGCTACGGCAACGCCATCAGCCTGTCGGCCACGGCTGAGGAGACGGCGAAGCTCATCAAGAAGTCTCAGACCGACTCTGAGCGCTTCATCACTTTCGATCCCGACAACCGCCCCGGCGTTTCGGCGCTCATCACCACGGCCTCGCTGTGCACCGGCCGCGGCGAGCAGGAGATCGCCGAGGAGATCGGCAACGGCGGCTCGGGCCAGCTGAAGAAGTACGTCACCGAAAGCGTGAACGACTTCCTGGCTCCCATCCGCGAGCGTCGCATGGAGCTTGCAGGCGATATGGACTATGTGAAGGACGTCCTGCGAGAGGGCAATCGCCGCGCCAACGAGATCGCGAATCAGACCCTGGAAGAAGTTCGCGAAGCCATGGGCATGGTGTACTAAGGAAACGAAGAGCCGCCCTCGGGCGGCTCTTTCATTGACAGATGTATTTGGCGGTGTCCCTTATGACTCGTCATCCTCCACGTAGATGCCCTCCTGCCCGAGCACCGTGGCGAACGTGCGGAAGAACACTTTCGCATCAAGCAGGAAGCTTACGTGCTTCACGTAATACACGTCCAGCGACAGGCGCTGCTTCCAGGGCAGGGAATTGCGGCCATATACGGCGGCGTAACCGGTGATGCCCGGCTTCACCGACAGCTTCAGGCCCTCCTCGCCCTCGTAGAGCTCCGTCTCGCGGCGCAGGTCGGGGCGGGGGCCCACCACCGACATGTCCCCGAGCAGCACGTTGAAGAACTGCGGCATTTCATCCAAGCTGGTCTTGCGCATGAAGGCGCCGATCTTGGTCATGCGGGGGTCGTCGGCGCCGTTGTAGGTGCTGCCGTCCTCCATGATCAGGTCGGGGGCGTTCACGCGCATGCTGCGCAGCTTGTACATCTTGAAATCCACGCCGTCCTTGCCCACGCGCGGCGCGTTGTAGAACACCGGGCCGCCGTCTTCCAGCTTGATAAGGGGCGCCAGCACCGCGATGATAAGCAGCACGAATGGCAGCGCGATCAGCCCGATGACGATGTCCCAGATGCGTTTCCCGAAGCGTACGTACATCAGCGCGCACCCTCCGCTTTCGCCTGCAAGATGGCATAGTGCAGGCAACGGCACACCTCGTCGATGTCCGCATCGGTCAGCTTCGTATGCAACGGCAGCGTGATCTCATTCTCGAACTGGGCCAGGGCATGGGGGAAGTCGGCGATATCGAACCCGAGGTTGCGATAGGCCGTGAGCAGCGGCAAGGGCTTGTAGTGCACGTTGGTGGCAACGCCGTCCTCGGCCAGCAGCTCGATGACGCGGTCGCGCAGCTGCCGCCCGCAACCATTCAGGCGCACAAGCATCAAATGCCCGCTCGAGGATTCCTGGCACGCGTCGGCGCGCGCGGCGGCATCGTCGGCGCTGCAGGCGTCTGAGCCGTCGGCGGCGCGATAGTGCTGCAGGATGGACACGTCAAGGTCGGCAAGGTTTCGCGTGTAGCGCGCGACCATCTGACGGCGTCGTGCGAGCATGCCCGGGTAGCGGCGCAGCTGCGCCAGGCCCAAGCCCGCCTGCAGGTCGGTCATGTTGCACTTCCAACCGGGGAACGCCACGTCGTATTCCCAGGCGCCGGCCTTGGTCTTGGCAAGCGCGTCTTTTGACTGGCCGTGCAGCGACATGAGCATGAAGTCGCGATACAGCTCATCGGGGTCGAACAGGCCCTCGCGCCAGGTGACGGCGCCGCCTTCGGCCGTGGTGAAGTTCTTCACCGCATGGAAGCTGAACGTGGTAAGGTCGGCAACCTGGCCCGCGTGCTTGCCATGGCGCACGCTGCCAAGGGCATGCGCCCCGTCGGTGACCACGGCGATGCGGCCGATGGCCTCTTGGCGGGCGTTCGCGGGCGTGAAAGCGCCGCCGAAAGCGTCGATGGCGCCGAACAGCGCATCGTAATCGCACATGACGCCGCCCAGGTCGACGGGGATGATGGCCTTCGTGCGCGGGGTGATGAGCTTCTCCAGCTGCGTGTAATCCATTTCATAGCTGCCGGGCGCCACGTCGCACAGCACGGGCGTTGCCCCCACATGGCAAATGGGCGAGCAGCTGGCGGTATAGGTGTAGGCGCTCG
>NZ_CAKTYH010000108.1 GCF_934632265.1 uncultured Senegalimassilia sp. | reverse complement strand
TTTGACTTGTTCAATAAAAAATGGGCGTTGACCTGCGTCAACGCCCAAAACTGGACACACTTTTTGTCCTATAAGCCCAAGCATCAACTCGAAAAGTTTACCCAATGTGACGCCCCGAATACGAGCAACGTAACAAACTGCAAACTCAAGAGACCAGAATGGGCCAGTGAAAAGCATGTCATATCTTTGGAACCATCATTAATCAGGGGCACACGCCTTAACTTAGCGTATTTGCATACATGTCTGACGCTCTGAAGTTATGATGCAATACAAAAAGGAGCGGCCCCGAAGGACCGCTCCTTATAAGCTGAAATGGCTGAGATGCTTATTCAGCAGCAACCGTGTAGTTCTTGTTCACGGAAGAGTCGACAGCAACACCCGGGGTCATGGTGCCGGAGACGCTGACGGACTTGACGTACTTGCCCTTAGCAGCAGCAGGCTTCATGCGCAGAATCTCGTCGTAGACGGCGCCGTAGTTCTCAGCGAGCTGCTCGGGAGTGAAGCTTGCCTTGCCGATGATGACATGAGCAATACCATAACGGTCAGCACGATACTCCACACGACCGCCCTTGAGCTCCTTGATAGCCTGAGCGACGTTCGGGGTAACGGTGCCGAGCTTCGGGTTCGGCATCAGACCACGGGGGCCGAGGATCTTGCCCAGGCGGCCAACCTTGCCCATCTGATCGGGAGTAGCAACAGCAGCGTCGAAGTTGAACTCGCCAGCCTGGATCTGAGCGGTCAGCTCGTCGGTACCGACGATGTCAGCGCCAGCCTCGCGAGCAGCGTCAGCTGCAGCGCCCTCGGCGAAAACGGCGACGCGGACGGTCTTACCAGAGCCGTTCGGCAGGGAGACCGTGCCACGCAGCTGCTGATCGGCCTGACGGGTGTCGATACCCAGGCGGAAATGAGCCTCGATGGTCTGATCGAACTTGGTGGTTGCAACTTCCTTCACCTTAGCGAACGCCTCAAGCGGAGCGTAGGTGGCATCGCCGATCTTCTCGACGGCAGCGCGGTAAGCCTTGGAATGCTTTGCCATGATAGTTCCTTTCGTGGTTCGTAGCGAGCTTATGCGGCTTCTAACGCAAAGCCCTTCCACTGTCCAAAATCAAATGCATCAATCGATGCGGAATTCTTAAGCCTCGCCCCTGAGGATAGCGGCCAGCTTCTTAGAAGGCACGTAGGTCTTCTTCATCTCGACGCCCTCAACGCGCACGCCCATGGAACGAGCGGTGCCGGCAACGATGCGCATGGCGGCATCAATGTCGTTTGCGTTCAGGTCGGGGAGCTTGATCTCAGCAATCTCGCGGAGCTGGTCCTGAGTCAGGGTGCCCACGAACTTCAGCTGCGGGATGCCGGAAGCGGACTTCAGGCCCAGCTTCTCCTTGATCAGCACGGCCGCCGGCGGGGTCTTGCAGACGAAGGTGAAGGACTTGTCCTCGTACACCGTAATCTCGACAGGGATGATGGTGCCCTTCTGCTCCTGCGTCTGAGCGTTGAACGCCTGGCAGAACTGCATAATGTTGACACCCTGAGCACCCAGAGCCGGGCCGACGGGCGGGGCCGGATTCGCAGCGCCAGCAGGAATCTGCAGCTTGACGAAGCCGGTAACTTTCTTCTCAGCCATTCTAATTACCTTTCAAAATGCTTTTGCACTATATATCTTCACAGCCTAAGGAATGAGAAGCCCCGGTCCACGCGGGCACGCCTTAAAACTGCAGAGACCATTCTATATGCAGGAAACCTGATCGAACGAAAGCTCCACCGGGGTTTCACGACCGAAGATCGAAACCATTACCTTAACCTTACCGGCATCAGGCATGACCTCCGAAACAACGCCGTCAAACTCGGCCAGAGGACCGGAGACAACCTTAACGGCCTGCCCTGCCTCAAGATTGGTAGAGGTCTTCTTCGGGGCCTCGTGACTGGTACGCTTCATGATCTTGTTGTACTCGTCACGAGTAAGCGGCGCGGGTTTGCTATCGGCGCCGACAAAACCGGTAACACCGGGAGTATTGCGAACAGCGGCCCAGCTACGGTCGTCAAGCTCCATACGAACCAAGACGTAACCCGGGAAAACCTTCTTTTCGCTTTCCTTACGACGACCGCCCTCTTTGATCTCGGTAACGGTCTCAGTAGGAATCTCAATCGCGAAGACGTTGTTCTCAAGACCCATGGTTTCGATACGGGTTTCAAGGTTCGTCTTCACCTTGTTCTCATAGCCGGAGTAGGTGTGAAGCACATACCACTTCTTCGACATGCCTTATGCCCCCAATCCGGAAATCAAAAACAACAGCGGAGTGATAATGCCGTTGTCAAGAACAGCAACGTAAATACCGAAGAAGAGCAGCGCAGCAACTACGACAACGCTCCAGCGAAGAACGTCCTGACGGCTGGGCCAGGTTACGCGCTTCATCTCAGCCTTAACATCCTTAAGGAACTGGAAGCGCTTCTTCTTAGGCTTAACAGCTTTCTTCTCGGCCTTCTTTTCCACAGCCTTGCTCTGCTTGGCGTCTTTAGCGGAATCATCGGCCTGAGATGCTTTACCGAACAGCTTCTTCTTAGGAGCTTCGGTATCAGCGCTTTCGCCCTGAGCTTGCTTCAATGCCTCAGCAGCTGCTTCGGCCTGACGAGCTTCCTTGCGAGCGGCGCGAGCGGCAGATGCCTTCGCACGCTGAGTTTTTGATTTCTTAGCCATCTGATTCCTTTAGGGATCGTTTTACCTCTAAACGCCAAACAAGCAGCCTGGCATCAAGCTGCTGATCAATTTAGCAACCTGACTACAAGCTGCTCGCTATTCGAGCTGGCAGGCCAGGAGGGACTCGAACCCCCAACATGCGGTTTTGGAGACCGCCGCTCTACCAATTGGAGCTACTGGCCTATGCCCGTGCTAACCTCTGAAAACTATCGGGTTTCCTTATGCAGGGTGTGCTTCTGGCACCACTTGCAGTACTTCTTCAACTCGATACGATCAGGGTTGTTCTGCTTGTTCTTCTTGGTCGTGTAGTTACGGCGCTTGCACTCCGTACACGCCAAGGTAACCATCGTGCGCATGAACTCTCCTTATAAGCCGTATTCAAACAAGCTTGAACGCATACACATGAATCTTTAGAAAGGGCCCGCCCGGAAGCGGGCCCTTTAAAGCTGCAGCTTAAAACTAAGCGATGATCTTGGTCACTCGACCAGAACCAACGGTGCGGCCACCCTCACGGATAGCGAAGCGGAGGCCTTCCTCCATTGCAACCGGGTGAATCAGCTCAGCGGTGATGGTCACGTTGTCGCCAGGCATAACCATCTCGGTGCCCTCGGGCAGGTGAGCAACACCAGTGATGTCAGTGGTGCGGAAGTAGAACTGCGGACGATAGCCATCGAAGAACGGGGTGTGACGGCCGCCCTCTTCCTTGGTCAGGATGTACACCTGGCCCTCGAACTTCTGGTGCGGAGTAACGCTACCAGGCTTGCAGAGAACCTGGCCGCGCTCGATGTCCTCGCGCTTGATGCCACGGAGCAGGCAGCCAATGTTGTCGCCAGCCTGAGCCTCGTCGAGCAGCTTGCGGAACATCTCGATGCCGGTGCAGACCGTGTTCTGGGTCTCCTTGATACCGACGATCTCCAGCGGGTCGTTCACATGCAGAACACCACGCTCGACACGACCGGTAGCAACGGTACCACGGCCGGTGATGGTCATGGTGTCCTCGACAGCCATCAGGAACGGCTTGTCAACGTCACGCTCCGGCGTGGGGATGTAGGAGTCAACAGCATCCATGAGCTCCCAAACCTTGTCCTGCCACTCCTTGTCGCCCTCCAGGGCCTTCAGAGCAGAACCACGGATGACCGGGATGTCGTCTCCGGGGAACTCGTACTCGGACAGGATCTCGCGGGTCTCCATCTCGACGAGCTCGATGAGCTCCTCGTCGTCGACCATGTCGCACTTGTTCAGGAACACGACGATGTAGGGAACGCCGACCTGACGGGCGAGCAGGATGTGCTCGCGGGTCTGAGCCATGGGGCCGTCGGTAGCAGCGATAACCAGGATAGCGCCGTCCATCTGGGCAGCACCGGTGATCATGTTCTTAACGTAGTCAGCGTGACCAGGGCAGTCAACGTGAGCATAGTGGCGAGCATCGGTCTCGTACTCAATGTGAGCAATGGAGATCGTGATGCCGCGCTCGCGCTCCTCGGGAGCCTTGTCGATGTTCTCGAAGGCGGTGAAGTCAGCGTGAGCGGTGCCATGGGAGCCGTCGTTCTCGGACAGCGTCTTGGAAATAGCGGCAGTCAGCGTCGTCTTACCGTGGTCAACGTGACCGATGGTGCCGATGTTAACATGCGGCTTGGAACGCTCGAACTTCTCCTTAGCCATGTTTCATCCTCCTTATAAGGATCGCTTTCGCGAAACGAATCTAAAATAAAGCGCCCGATAAATCGGGCGCAGTGTAAGTATTGGTAGCGGTGACTGGATTCGAACCAGTGACGCCACGGGTATGAACCGTGTGCTCTAACCAACTGAGCTACACCGCCAAAAAGCTGGAGCCTGCGATCGGACTTGAACCGACGACCTCTTCCTTACCAAGGAAGTGCTCTACCAACTGAGCTACACAGGCGAAAGATGGTGGGCGCGCTAGGATTCGAACCTAGGTAGACAGAGTCAACGGGTTTACAGCCCGTCCCCTTTAACCACTCGGGCACACGCCCATGTTTCGCTGCTTAATTCATGTGCATTTATCAAGCTGCCTGCTTGCGGATCGGTGAGAACCCGAACGCGCGAGCAGTGGAATCATACGCTAGCTGAGAAACCGTGTCAACCCTTTACACGGCCCCGGGTGTATCCCCTTCAAACCTTCATAAAGCTTTGAAATCCGATAACCCGTTGCTGTTGGCCTTTCGGCTTTCCAGCTGGCGTTCCACTCCGAAGCTCACTGTTTTGAGCTCCGCAAGCGAGGAAGTATATTACGGGATAGTGGCGCTTGTGGCAACCCCTTTTTTCAACTTTTTTTGAAAGTTGAAAACTCCCCTTGATGACTCCATGGGGCCTGTTTATCGGGCGTGCATCATTTTCCCTGTTCAGCTCCCACCTAATGTCCGCTTGATGCTCTTGAGGCAACCTCTCGATCTACTTAAGCATCCCTTATGCTATGCGGGATGCTGCTCTGAAGCTATCCGGCGACTGCCTCCTCCTTCCTATGTCATATGCCGCTCATCGATCATGGGCTCCAAAACGAATCGAGGGGAAGGCCTCTGCCTTCCCCTCGATTACTTGAATATCTGGTTGTGCTATCTATGACCTATGTGGCCTAGACCTAGAACTGGAGCGCGTGCGTGAAGTTCGACCACGAAAGCGAGTCGGTATTGCGCACAGAGGCTCCAAAGGTAGGAGCATGCACGTACGGCGTCCCACCGTAACCGCCGGCGATTCCAACGTGACCGTAACGCCACAGAACGTCGCCCGGACGAGCCTCGCTGACGGACACCACGCGAGAAGCGCAGGCCTTCTGGGACTCGCTTTGGTGCGGCAACTCGATGCCAAGCTGACGATAGGCCCACGTGACCAAACCGGAGCAGTCGAACGAATCCGGTCCCTCAGCGCCCCAAACGTACGGGCAACCGATACGCGAGCAAGCGTAGGAGTACGCAGCACTGTTGTCGCCGGCAGAACCGCCACCGCTGGGATAGACGATGGTACTGCCACCGCCGCTGTTGCCGCCGCCCTGGTTGCTGCCACCGCCGCCGGAGCCGCCACCCTGGTTGCCGCTATCGTTGCTTCCGCCGCCCTGGTAGCCGCCGTCGTTTCCGCCGCCATTGCCGCCGGCTGCGGCAGCTGCAGCCTCCGCCTCTGCCTGTGCCTGGGCAGCCGCTGCGGCAGCAGCCGCAGCCTGCTCCTGCTCTAGAAGGGCACGTGCCTCTTCGTCGAGAGAGTTCATAAGGTCGGTGGCGTTTTGCACCTTGACCTGAACCTCATCATGGATTTGCTTGCATTCCGCGGCCTTCTGAGCGGCGATCTGCTCCTGGCGGGCAAACTCGTCCTTGGCAGCCTGAAGCTGTTCGCGAGCGGCCTTGGTCTGATCAACCAGGTCGGCATCGTTGGCGTTGATCTGGTTCAGCAGCTCCCAGTTCTGCGTGAACTCGGCAAAAGACGATGCGCCGAGCAGAAAGTCGATGAACGTGGTGGAACCGGAGCGGTACATGCTGCGGGCGCGCGTGCTCAGACGATCTTGCAGACCCTCGATTTCCTCGGTGGTCTCGTCGATCTTAACCTGCTGCTCCTCCATGGAGCGCTGGGCGCTTTCCTGCTCATCGAGAGCGGCATAGTAGTTTTCGCCGGCGGTCTCAAGATCGGCCTGTAAGCCGACCAGCTGATTGCGGACGGCATCCGCCTCGGCCTGCTTTTCAGCGGCCGTTTCAGCAAACGCGAACTCGGGGATGATAAGCGACATGGCGCCAAGCGCCGCTGCGCCGCCGATGAATGCTCGCCTGCTGAGATCGATTATATGTTGGCTCATCCAAGAACCTCCTAGATTGAGCTTTCGTGCTGTGGTTACGGGCAATAGCATCGCATATGATAGCACGGAGAACGCTTGCAACAAAAACGCTTGTGTGCTTGCGTTCATAAAACCAGTTCATGCGTATGCTTTAGCGCAAACCTCCGAAACGCGAAACGGGGAAGC
>NZ_CAKTYH010000107.1 GCF_934632265.1 uncultured Senegalimassilia sp. | reverse complement strand
GCGCACCGAGCGCACCGCCTCGTCATAGCCGACCAGCTCTTTGTAGGTGAGGTGCTCGATGGGAGCGAGCACGGGCTGCGCGGAAGCTGCCGCAGCGGACGCGGGCTTGCCGGCAGGCGCCTGGGGCTTTTCGGACGCGGTAGAGCCTGCCGCCACAGGCTGCTCGCCTGCGGCATCCACGCCGGCCGTCGGAGCCGCAGCGCTTGCGGACAGCCCGTCTTCGGGCTTGCCGGCGCGATCTGCCGCACCCGGCGACGTGAGATGCTCCACGCGCAGCACGCGCGGACAGCCCTCGCCCATCATGTCCTGCGAGATCATGTCGGTCATGTCCTCGAGCTCGTCGCGCGACAGCCCGAACTCCTCGAGCTTGGCAAGCGCCAGCTCCTGCAGCTGGTCCGCGCACGCGGCCACCTCGTCGCTGGACAGGAAAGGTTCCATGCGCTCGAACACGTATTCCGCGATGCTGCGCTCCTTCAAGGTGCACGCCAGGCGCCATGCGCGCTTCAGGCCGGCAATGGCGGCTTCGGAAGGCACAGCGCCCTCGCCTGCCTGGCCGCGCTCGAACGCCGCCAGGTACAGATGCAGCGCCAGCATAAGGTTTCCCTGCTCAGCAGCCTGTTCAGCGCTGTTCAGGTATCCGGAAACGGAGCTGGACGGCTCATCGCTTCGGCTGGGCATATCGTTCGCATTGTTATCCAACATCGACCCAACCTCCTTCAAGTGTCAAAATAGCCATAGTTCGGTATCATTTTACCGGAAGCGCCCGCATTGCGACCGCAAGCCAAGAAATCGAAACAAACCTGTCACCCGGGCGCGCCGAAGAAAAGCCCGCTATCCGGACACGACGCGGCGGCCGCATCAACCGGACACGCCGGCGGCAGCTCGTTTCCCTAACACGCTGCATAGTCCCGTCGGGTTCAAAACGCGAACGGCAGACCCCGCCCAAGCGCAACAGGCGATTCCCAAAAACACGCCCGTGGGCGTTTACCACTCGAGCACCTGATAGCCGCGCTGGCGGGCGGTGCGGCCAAGCGGGCGGTCGGGGCATACGGCGAACCCCTGCTGGGCGCCGGCAAGAAGGGCGCGGTCGGAATGGTGGTCGCCGTAGGCGGCGACAAGCTCCCATCCGCCTTCGCCCCATTTCGCATTCGCGAACTGCCGCAGCTCGATCATCTTGCGATCACCTTCCACGGGCACGCCGTCCACCTCGCACGCGTATGTGCCGTCGAAGTTCACCTTCATGCGCGTGGAGATCTGGTAATCGAAGGGCAGGTCGCGCATGGCGCGCTCGATGATGGGCTCGAAGGTTGCCGACACGCACACCACCGAAACACCCTGCTCATGCCACGCGTCCATAGCCTTCCTCGCCTGCTTACGCACATGCGGGGCCACGCATTCGTCATAGAAATCATGCAGGAAGGCATCCACCTCGGCCTTGGGCTTGCCGGCGAAGGCGCGGAACACCAGCCCGCGAACCCACGCCTCGCTCTGCGGCAGGCGCAGCTTGTATGCCGCCGCCCACAGCCCGATGCGCAGCAGCACCGTGGGGTTGAGCATGCGCAGCTTCGCAAGATGCATCACCAGCATGACGGGCGAGTTCCCGTCAAGCGAAGTACCGTCGAAATCGAACGCGGCAAGCCGCACCGGGCCCTCCCCGTTGCGGCTTGCCGTCTGCATTGCCTCTGATTGTGCGGTCATGTGCGCGCTTTCGTCCCAAGCCGATCCGAGCCGCGCGCCCCTCCGCACGCTACTCGTCTACGACGCCGTCTTCCTCAAACTGAGAATTATACAGTTCAGCATACGCGCCGCCAAGGGAGAGAAGCTCGTCGTGCGTGCCCTGCTCGATAATGTCACCATGCTGTAATACGCAGATGAGATCGGCGTTTCTGATGGTGGACAGGCGATGCGCGATCACGAACGAGGTGCGCCCAGCCATCAGGTTGTCCATGGCCTTCTGGATACGCTCCTCGGTTCGCGTGTCCACGCTCGAGGTTGCCTCGTCCAGGATGAGCATGCGCCTGTCGGCCAAGATGGCGCGAGCGATGGTGAGCAACTGGCGCTGACCGGCGCTGATGTTGCTGGCATCCTCGTTGATCACCGTGCCATAGCCGTGCGGCAAGGTGGTGATGAAGTGGTGCACGTACGCCGCGCGCGCCGCAGCCTCCACCTCGGCGTCGGTGGCGTCGAGCTTGCCGTAGGCGATGTTGTCGCGCACCGTGCCGTTGAACAGCCACGTGTCCTGCAGCACCATGCCGAACTGGTTGCGCACGTCGGTTCGCGAGAACTCGCGGATGTCGGTGCCGCCCAGACGGATGGCGCCCGCGTCCACATCATAGAAGCGCATGAGCAGCTTGACCATGGTGGTCTTGCCCGCGCCGGTGGGGCCTACCAGGGCCACGGTCTGGCCCTGGCGCACCTTCGCGGAGAAGTCGTCGATGACGGGCTTTTCGGGATCGTAACCGAAGCGCACGTGGTCGAACTCCACGTCGCAATCCACGTCAGCGGCCTTGGCCGTGGGTTTCCCCGCCTCAAGCTCGGGCTCCTCAAGGAAGGCGAAGATGCGCTCGGCGGCCGCGGCCATCTGCTGCAGCACGTTACCGACCTGGGAAAGCTGGGTGATGGGCTGCGTGAAGTTCTTCACGTACTGGATGAACGCCTGGATGTCGCCGACGGTGATGACGCCCTGCACGGCAAGCACGCTGCCGGCCAGCGCCACGCCCACATAGCCCAGGTTGCCCACGAAGTTCATGATGGGCTGCATGAGGCCCGAAAGGAACTGAGATTTCCAAGCGCTTTCATAGAGCTTAGCGTTGGTCTTGCCGAACTCCTCTGCCACCGCCTGCTCACGATTGAACGCGCGCACGATGGCGTGGCCGGAGAACGTCTCCTCCACTTGGCCGTTGATGGCGCCGAGCATGGCCTGCTGCGCCCTGAAGTGCTTCTGCGATGCCTTCACCACGGTGAAGATGAGCACCAAGGACACGGGCAGGATGAGCACGGTGATGCCCGTGAGCAGCGGGTTGATGGTCAGCATCATGATCACCACGCCCACGATGGTGGTGGTCGAGGTGATGAGCTGCGTCACGCCTTGGTTCAGGCTTTGGCCGAGCGTGTCCACGTCGTTGGTGATGCGCGAGAGCGTGTCGCCGGTGGAATTGCGCTCGAAGTACCCCACGGGCATGCGGTCGATCTTCTCGGCGATGGCGCGGCGCAGCCCGTAGCAGGTGCGCTGCGAGACGCTCGTCATCATCCAGCCCTGTACGAAGCTGCACGCCGCGCTGATCAGGTAAAGGGCAAGCGTCACCGCGATGATGCCGGCGATGGCGTCGAAGTCGATGCCGCCGGTGCCGCCCACCTTCGCCACCAAGCCCTCGAACAGCTCCGTGGTGGCCTGCGAGAGCACCTTCGGGCCCACGATGTTGAACGCGGCCGACCCGATGGCGAAGATGATGGCGAGCACGAGCGCCGCCTTGAACTGGCCCATGAAACGCACGAGCTTGCCGATGGAGCCCTTGAAGTCCTTCGCCTTCTCACCGGGCATCATGCGCGCGCCCGGCCCGTGCGGACGGCGGCGCTGCGTGACCTTCTTCAGATCCTCGTTGTTCGCGCTCATCTCGCCTCACCTCCTTTCAGCTCTTCCTCCGATAGCTGCGACGTGGCTATCTCGCGATACTCCTGGCAGCTTTCCATCAGCTGCTCATGCGTGCCCCGCCCCACGACGCGACCGTCATCAAGCACCACGATCTGATCTGCGTTGAGCACCGTGGAGATGCGCTGCGCCACGATGACCACGGTTTTCCCGCCCAAACGCGCGGAAAGCTCATGGCGAAGCGCGGCATCGGTCTTGTAGTCGAGCGCGCTGAAGCTGTCGTCGAACAGGTACGCGCGCGCATCGGTCGCGAGCGCGCGGGCGATGGCCAGGCGCTGGCGCTGGCCGCCCGAGACGTTCGTGCCGCCTTGGGAAATGGGCGTTGCCAGCCCCTCGGGGCGCTCGGCGATGAAATCGCTCGCCTGCGCCACGTCGGCGGCGGCACGGATACGGTCCTCGCCAGCGTCATCGACGCCGTAGCCCACGTTCGAGGCGATGGTGCCGCTGAACAGGAACGCCGCCTGCGGCACATAGCCCAGCTGCGACCGCAGGGCATGCTGGCTGACGTCGCGCACGTCCACGCCATCGACGGCGATGCGGCCCGACGTGACGTCGTGGAAGCGCTCCGCCAGCTTCAGCACCGTGGACTTGCCGCTGCCCGTGGAGCCGATGATGGCCGTGGTCTTGCCCGGCTCGCACGTGAAGCTGACGTCCTCGAGCACGCACTCGGCGCCGTCGGAGTACCTGAAGCTCACGTTCTCGAAGGCGATGCGCGCACCCGGCAGCCCATCAGCGCCGAGCAACGCGTCCTTCGCCTTGCCGGGCTCAGGATCGGCGACGGAGGGCTTGCATTCGAGCACCTCATCGATGCGCTGGGCCGCCACGTCGGCGCGCGGCAGCATGATGGACAGCATGCCGATCATAAGGAAGCCCATGATGATGACCATGGAGTAGGTGATGAACGCGATCAGGTCGCCGGTCTGCAGGTTGCCCGCATCGATGGCATGCCCGCCGAACCAGATGATGCCCACCGACACCAGGTTCATGATGAGCATCATGAGCGGCATCATGAAGGTCATCACGCGGTTGGTGAACAGCTGCGTCTTCATCAGGCGCGTGTTCGCCTCATCGAAACGCGCCTCCTCGTGCTGCTCGCGGCCGAACGCGCGGATGACCGGCAGGCCCGTGAGCAGCTCGCGCGACACCAGGTTCACCCGGTCGATGAGCTTCTGCATGATCTTGAACTTCGGCATGGCCACCTTCATGAGCACGCCCATGACCGCCGCGATGGCCACGACCGCCGCGATGATGATCCAGCCCATGGACAGGTCGGTGCGTGCGATCATGATGATGCCGCCGATGGCCAGGATGGGCGCATAGAGCACCATGCGCAGCAGCATGACGGTGACCATCTGCACCAGTTGCACGTCGTTGGTGCCGCGCGTGATCAGCGACGCGGCGCTAAAGGACTGGATCTCGGCGTCGGAGAAGCCGACCACCTGGTTAAACAGGCGCTCGCGCAGGCTGCGGCCCACCTTGGCCGCCGTGCGCGATGCCAGAAAGCCGACCATGACGGCGATGACCATGCCGAGCGCGGCAAGGCCGAGCATCTTCGCGCCGGTTGCCACCAGGTAGTCCATCTGCATGGCGTCGAGGTCGTAACCCAGCTGCTCGTATTCGGCGCGGGCCGCAGCCAGGCCCTGCTGAGCGATAAGCGTATCGGCCATATCGCCCATGGACTCGCGCGCGCGATCGAGCATGGTCTGGATGTCGGACTTACCGATCATGCCCTGATCGTATGCGGCTTTGACCTGGTCGAGGTCCAGCTCGGGAATTTGGTCGGCATAGCAGGTCACGGTCATGGGCAAGGCCATGACGTCATCGAGCGCAGCGCGGTCGCGCTTGCCGGATTCCGTCAGCGCGTATGTGCCGTCCTCGTTTCGGGCATAAGCGTCGGCGAACATCTGCTCATCGGACTCGGGAAGCATCATGGCCACCAGGTCATGGGTGCGTTCGGTGAGCTGCTCGGCAGCCACATCCTGCACGCCCTGCTGCTGGATGCCCGTATCGACGATGTCGGAGGTGTAGTTGGGCAGGGCCAGGTCGCACGCCGCCTGCACGCACAGCAGCACCACGATCAGCAGCACCACCAGCTTGTGCTGGGCCAGGTTCTTGATTATGCGCACGGCACGCCCCCTTCCGCGGAAGCGGTTTGCGAAGAGACGCCGGCAGAAGGAGCGGCGCCCGCGCCGGCAGCCGCATCGCCCACAGGCGCACCTGCTTGAGCAGCGCCTGCGCTGGAAACGAAGCTTGCACCAGCGCCCGCTAACGGGCTATCGGCTTGCGCGCAGCGATTCTGCTGCGCCTTCGCCACCTCGCTCGCCGGGAAATCCGCCAGGCGCTCCACGATGCGAACGAGATGCTCGGCATCTTCAGGGCCGAGATAGGTAAGCACTTCGTCGATCATCTGCTCATGCAGCTCGCGGCCGCGCGCGCTGAAAGCATGGCCATCTTCGGTAAGGTGCACCGTAACGGCACGGCTGTCCCCCTTATCGCGCTGACGCGTGATAAGGCCCTTCTCCTCAAGCGATTTCAGGGTTTGGGACACGGCGCTCGGAGTTGCATGCCCGCACTTGGCGATATCGCCGGAGCGGACCTTCCTCCCCTCGCCTTCCAAGCGGGAAACCGCCATGATCGTGTACATCTCCGCCGGCGTGATGCCTTCGGGAGCCGGCGGCTCTTGACGTTGCTTTCGCATACGCGATGCGGCATCGAACAGGCGACGGCGCAATGCAGCTGCGGTATCGTCCACGCAAATCTCCTTTCGATACTGAACTGTTTAGTTGCTTAATGTTTAGCTCCTAAACCATAGCACGAACCAAGGAGTTTCGATCGAGGTATTGAAGGTATGTCGGAAAGTCCATATACCGCTTCCGCCAAACTGCAGAAGACGCGAACGCTGGGGAAATCAAAAAACCCAGCCGAAAGGCTGGGCTTGAACAATCGATGGCGGGATGTACGAGACTTGAACTCGCGACCTCCGACGTGACAGGCCGGCGCTCTAACCAACTGAGCTAACACCC
>NZ_CAKTYH010000106.1 GCF_934632265.1 uncultured Senegalimassilia sp. | reverse complement strand
GGACAGGGCCACGCCCTGCTGGCGATACGTCCGCGTGAGCGCATCGATGAACACGCCGGTGCGCGTGACGCGCGCCTCGCCCAGCTCGACGCCGCCCACGAAAAGCGGGGCGCCCTCGGGGACCACGCGATCGATCAGGCCGGCATGGTCCAGGTGGAAGTGCGTGAGGAACCACTTGGCGCGGCCGCGGTCCACGCCCAGCTCATCGAGCGCGTCCGACAGCACCTTCGCGCCCTCGTCGGAAGGCGCGCCGGTATCCACCACAAGCGCCTCGCCCTGGTCCATGATGACGTAGCAATTGGTGGCGGAGGTGGAGATGTTCTCGAAGGGCACCTGCACGAGATACACGTCGGGCGCGTGGTACACCTGCTGTATGCAAGCCGAGGTATCCATGGCGGTTACGCTTGACGCTGGTCGAACGCGCCGACGAGGGCGCGGGCGAAATCGTGGGCGTCGAAGTCGCGCAGGTCGTCAAGGCCCTCGCCCACGCCGATCTTGATGATGGGCAGCTCAAGCTCGTGGCTCACCGCCAGCGCGATGCCGCCCTTGGCCGTGCCGTCGAGCTTCGTGACGATGAGCGCGTCCAGCTCGAGCTCGCGGTTGAACTCGCGCGCCTGCTGCAAGCCGTTCTGGCCGGTGGTGGCGTCGATGACGAGCACGATGTAGACGGGCAGCTTCGAGCGCTTGCGCACCACGTTGACCACCTTCGCCAGCTCGCGCATGAGGTCTGCGGAGGTGTGAAGACGCCCGGCGGTGTCGATGAGCACCAAATCGGCGTCTTCGGCCTCGGCGCGCTCGATGGTGTCGTAGCACACGCTTGCCGGGTCGGCGCCGCGCTCGCGCGTGACCATTTCCACGTCGGCGCGTTTCGCCCACACCTCGAGCTGCTCGATGGCAGCGGCGCGGAACGTGTCGGCGCTGCCCAGGATGACCTTGCGGCCCGCGTCGTGCGCTTCCTTGGACAGCTTGCCCACCGTGGTGGTCTTGCCCGTGCCGTTGATGCCGACGAACAGCACGCACGCCGGGTCGCCGCCGAGGATCTCCTGACCGCCTTCGGTGAACGTGTCGGCGATCTGGTCGTTAAGCATGTCGAGCACGGCATAGGCGTCGGGAAGCGCCTTGCGCGTGGCCTGGTCGCGCAGGTTCTCCACGATGTCGCACGCCGCCGCGCCGCCGATGTCGGCCAGGATGAGCGTTTCCTCCAGGCCGTCCCAGAACTCCTCATCAAGGTCGGGACCGCGATCGAGGAGGACGTTCATCTCCTCCTTGAACCTGTCGCGAGAACGTTGCAGCCCCTGGCTGATGCGGTCGAAAAATCCCATGTTGCTCCCCTTGTGTCGCAAACCGTCGCATAGTGCGCGATGCCCGGCGGCCCCGTGGGCCGATCGCATTCCAGAAAGCCGACCTGAGCTCGGTCGGCCGGCTGCGAACATACCCGGCAGACGAGCTTGCGGGTAGGCGCATCGCGCGTTTGATTCGTGAAGAAGTATACCCTGCTGCCGCGCCCTCGGCATCCCAAGCAGCCGGCGAACACGAATTACACGGGGAAGGCCCCGGTTACAACCGGTAACCGGGGCCTTCCAGCGCGATGTCTTCCCTATTCCGCGTATTTCAGGGCGTGATCGAGCTTCTGGCTAATCACCTTGGTGACGCCGTCGGATTGCATGGACACGCCGAACAGCACGTCGGACATCTCCATGGTGCGGCGCTGGTGCGTGATCATGATGAGCTGCGTGTCATTGCGGATGGACTGCAGGTACGCCGTGAGCCTGCGCAGATTGCTGTCGTCGAGCGCCGCCTCCACCTCGTCGAGGATGTAAAACGGCGCGCTGCGGATGCGGTAAACCGCGAACAGCAGCGCAAGCGCCGTGAGCGACTTCTCGCCGCCGGACATGAGCATCATCTTCGTGATGCGCTTGCCCGCCGGCTGCGCGCTGACCTCCACGCCGGTGTTTTCCAGGTCATCGGGATCGGTGAGGATGAGCTCGGCCGAGCCGCCCGGGAACAAGTTGGCGAAGATGCTGCGGAAGTTGTCGTTGACCGCGTTGAACGTGCTGACGAAGTCGTCTTTCATGCGTGCATCGATGACGCGGACGATCTTGGCCAAGCTGCGCCGCGCGCCATCGAGGTCGGCCAGCTGGGCCGCCAGGTAATCGTAGCGGCTGCGCAGCTGCTCGTACTCCTGGGCGGCGTCGGGGTTGATGGCGCCCATGTTCGCGATGCGGCGGCGCAGCTTGAACGCGTTCTCCTCGGCAGCGCCGCGGTCGTCAAGCTCCGGAAGCGCAAGCGCCGTCTCGAGCGGCACGCCCATATCCTGCACGATGGAGTTGACGGCGGCGTCGACGCGCACCTCCAGGCGCCCCTTCTCCACACGGGCGGCGGACAGACGGGCGTTGACGTCGTCGTAGGCGTCATGGGCCGCCTTGGCCTGCTCGCGTGCGGCGGTGACCTGCGCATGCAGGCCGGCAGAAGAATCTTGCGCCTGCTGGGCCCGCTGCTCAAGGTCGTGCGTCCAGCGGCGGGCGCTGGCGGTGAGCTCCTCGAACACCGCCAGAAGCGGCGCGATGCGCTGCTGCGCCACGATCTTGCGCGCCAGCTGGCTTTTCAACTCGTCCTCGGCGGCGTCCACCGCGGCCACGTCGCGGCCGCGGGCGTCCACGATGCGCGCGGTATAGGTGTCGCGTTCGCGCAGCGTGGCAGCCGAGAGCTTCGCCTCCGACAAGCCGTCACGCAGCTGCGCCGCCTCCTTGCGAAGCGGCACCACCTTGGCTTCAAGCTCCTCAGTGCGCACGGCACGGGCTTGGGCCGCTTGCGCAAGCTCGGCCAGCTGCGCCTCAAGCTTGTCGACGTTGGGGCGCGCCTCGGCGACCGTCTTATCCGCCTGCTGGCGCTGGCGCTCCACGTCGGCGAACTCGCGGCGCGTGGACGCGAGCGCATCGGCGGCGCGCTTGGCCTCGGCCGACGCCGCCTGCGCGGCGCCTCGGCGCTCGGCCAGCTGCTGGGAGAGCTGCAGGCTTTCGGCCTGGGCGGCGCGCAACGCCTCCTCGGCTTGGCGCTCGACCTGTTCGGCTTCCTTATGCTGTTCGGATGCGGCGTAAAGCGATGAGCGCAGCTCATCGAGCTGGCGCGCGCGGGCCAAGGCGCCCTCGGCGCCAGCGTCGACCGTGCCCACCGTCAGCTTGCCGCTGGGCCAGGCGATGCACCCGTCGGCGGCCACGAAGCGCATGGGGGCAGCCGCCCCATCCTGCATGCGCGCCGCCTGAGCCTGACGCGCCGCTTCGAAGGTCTCGCATACCACCACGTCGCCGAGCAGCGCCTCCACCGTGGAAGCTGCCTGCTCGGGATACTCCAGCAGATCCACAAGCGCCGTGCCGCCGCAGGCCTGCGCGGCCTGGCGCGCGGGAGCGCCGGGGCGCATGCCGCCGGCGGGAAGCAGCGACACCTGGCCGTCACGGCCGCTTTCCAGCACGTTGCCCGCAAGGCCCGCCGCCGCGTCGACCGAAGGGGCCATAAGCGCCTCGGCGTCGCCGGAGAGCAGATGCTCCACAAGCGCCTCGAAGCCCTGCGGCGCGCGCACGGCGCGGGCCAAGGGCTCGAGCTGCTGACCGGAGATGCGCGCGTGCTCGATGAGCCACGCACGGGCGGGGCCCGCCGCGGCAGACGCACGCTCGACCTCTTCGAGCGCCGAGATACGGCTTTCCAGCGAGGTGACCTGGCGATGAGCCTCATCGAGCGCGGCGCGGACGGCGTCGCGCTCCTTGATGGCGGCGGCAACGGAGGCGCGCGCCTGCGATTCGGCTTGCTGGGCATCATCGAGCGAACGTTGGGCGTTCGCACGGGCGTCCTCGAGCTTTTGAGCCTGCTCCTCGGCATGGCCGAGCGCCAGCTCGAGCTCCTTGGCACGACCCTCCACCAGCTTGGCATGCGCCAAGCCGTTGGCCAGCGCCTCCTGCGTCTGCGACAGACGGCGCCGCGCGTCCTCGGAAGCGCGATCGTCGGCGCGGCCCTGGCGCTTGAGATCCTCAAGCTCATCTTCTACGCTGCGACGCGCCTGAGCGTTCTCGCGACGGGAGGCGTCAAGGCGCTCGACGGCCGCCTGCGCGGCGGCAAGGTCGCGGCGCACCGCCTCGAGCTGCGCCGCCGCCTGCTCGCGCTCGGCCACGGCCTCGGCGCGCTTGGCGCGGCCCGATTCCAGCTTCACGCGCACATCTGCCTCAAGGCCCTGCGCCCCGCGGCGCTTCTCGTGCAGCAGCAGCACGGCGCCGTCGAAGCGTTCGACGGCCGACGACGCGCGCTGATAGCTGCGCGACAGGTCGCCTGCGTTCTGGGTTTGCTTGCGAATCTGCTCCTGCAGCGCCTCGGCGGCGGCTTCGGCCGTGGAGATGTCCTGATGACGGGCCTGAAGGTCCTCCACCAGCTGATGTTCACCGGCGCAGGCCGCATCCCAGCTTTGCCGCAAACAGCGCAGGTCGTCGACGGCCAACGCAAGGCTGACATCGGTAAGCTGCCCGGAAAGCTCCTGGTAGGCGCGGGCCTTCTTCGCCTTGCGCTCGAGCGGGCCGAGCTGGCGGCCCACCTCGCCCGCCACATCGCGCACGCGCGCGAGCGTAGCGTCCATGGAGGCAAGCTTGCGCTCGCTTTTCGCCTTGCGCTGCTTGTGCTTGAGCACGCCGGCGGCCTCCTCGATGAGCGCGCGGCGGTCCTCAGGCTTGGATTGCAAGATGGAGTCCAGGCTGCCCTGGCCGATGATGGAATGCGTTCCGGTGCCCAGACCGGAATCGTGCAGGATGTCGAGCACGTCCATGCGGCGCGCGACGCTGCCGTTGATGAGGTACTCGCTCTCGCCGCTGCGATACATGCGGCGCGTGATGGAAACCTCGTCGAAGTCGACCGGCAGCTTGCCGTCGGAGTTGTCGAGCACCAGCTCAACCTCGGCAAGGCCCGTGGCCTTTCGGGCCGACGAGCCTGCGAAGATGACGTCTTCCATAGCCTGACCGCGCAGGTGCTTGGCGTTGCGCTCGCCGAGCACCCACAACACGGCATCGGATATGTTGGATTTGCCGGAGCCGTTCGGTCCCACCACGGCGGTGATGCCCGGCTCCAGGGAAAGCGCGCTTCTGTCGGCGAACGATTTGAAGCCCTTGAGCACGAGCGACTTCAAGTACATACGCTAGCCCTGCTTCATGCTCTTATGCAGTTCGCGCTCATGCTTCTTGCGAGCCTTCTCCTCGGCGCGCGCAGCGGCCTTCTCGGCCTTGGCCTGCTTGGCCGCGGCGGCCTTCTCGGCGCGGGCCTGCTCGTCCATGCCCAAACCGAAAAACTCGCCGAGACGCGCCAACGTGGACTTCGCCGCCTGGCTCTCCGCTTCCTTCTTCGTGCGGCCCGTGCCGCGCGCCAAGCCCTGATTGCCTGCGAACACCTGGGCCACGAACGTGCGGTCATGCGGCGGGCCCTGCGTCTCCACCAGCTTGTAGGTGGGCGTGATGCCGTCTTCCTGCAGGCGCTCCTGCAGCGCGCTTTTCGGGTTTTCCGGTTCAAGCGCCATCTCCTCGGACATGCGCGGGATAAGCGTGCGATTGATGAAGTCGCGCGCAGCCTCCACGCCGCCGTCCAGGTACAATGCGGCCACCACGGCCTCGTAGACGTTTTCAAGCGCCGAATGCAGGCCGCGCTTGCCCGTGCCCGTCTCAGAGGAGCCGAACACGATGATGTCGGCGAAGCCGAGGCCGGACGCCACATCCGACAGGCTTGCGCCCGACACGAGCGCCACCTTGATGCGCGTCAGACCGCCTTCATCGAGCTCGTGGAAGCGCTCGAAGGCCACGTCCGCGACGATGGCGCCCAGAATGGAGTCGCCCAGAAACTCCAGGCGCTCATAGGAATACTTCACCGCACGGCCTTCGGTGGCCGACGGGTGCGTGATGGCGGACAAGATGAGCTGCTTGTTGGAAAACGAGTAGCCCAGGACCTCCTCCGCCCTTTGCAGTTTTGAGGCTTGTTCATCTGTTAAGGTCATGCAACCTCCGAAACCGGTATGAATGAGAATCGACGATGATGCGACCATACCGCAATCAGCGGCTGGTTCATATGGTGCTACTTGATTGTATCCGAGCCGTTTCCAGCCTGGGCCATGTGCTGAATTATTTCAGAAACGCCCTGACGCACCACGCGCGCCGTGGTAAGGACGCCGTTTTCGATGGCAACCGCGCCCGAGCTTCCGTGCCCGACGATGCAGGCCCCCTTCACGCCGAGAAGCGGGGCGCCGCCATAGGTGTCGGGCGACACCTGGCTTTTCAGGCCCTTCAGCCCGTCTTTGACGCACAGGGCACCGATCTTGCCCTTCGTGGTGGACATCATGGCGTCCTTGATGGCGCCGAAGAGCACCTTCGAGGCACCCTCGATGGTTTTCAGGCACACGTTGCCCGTGAACCCGTCGGTGACCACCACCTCGTACTGCGCGCCGAGCACGTCGCGCCCCTCGCAGTTCCCCGCGAAGTTGGGCAGGCGCTTGGCCATGAGCTGATGGGCCTCCTGGGCAAGGGCGTTGCCCTTGGTGTCCTCCTCGCCGATGTTGAGAAGCGCGGCCTTGGGCGACTCGTAGCCCAAGATCTTCTGCGCATACACGCTGCCCATCTGGGCGAACTGCACCAGGTACTCGGGCTTGCAATCGGCATTGGCGCCGACGTCGCACAGCACGATGGGGCGGACGGGGCTTGGGACCACCGTTGCCAGGCACGGGCGCGAGATGCCCTTGATGCGCCCCATGACAAGCGTTGCAGCCGCCAAGCAGGCGCCTGTGGAGCCGGCGGAGAAAAAGCCCTGGGCCTGGCCTTCCTTGACCAGA
>NZ_CAKTYH010000105.1 GCF_934632265.1 uncultured Senegalimassilia sp. | reverse complement strand
CCATGGCGTCCTTGAGGTCAGCTGCAGAAGCTGGCCCGTTTGCCAATGCAGCCCGCACTGCCTGCTCGAGCGCGTCAAGCGCGGTGGCGTCGAAGTAAAACTCCTCGCTGGCTTTGACGGCTCGGCCTTGCTTCTCCAGCAGCCCGAGCGCCTTGTAACCCTGCTTCGGGGCAAGGTCTGCCTGCTCGAGCAGGTCGGCTACCGTGGGCGGCTTTGAGCCTGCCGTGGCCAGCAAATCGGCCAGCTTGTTGGCGTTGCCTTCCTCCAGCTTGCGGGCTCCGGCGCCGGCTTGCGGGTGGCTTATCATGCCGCCATCGGCCACGGCTTTGCCTTCCGCGCAGGCGCGCGCAAGCACAGCGTCGAAGGCATCGGTCGCGCAGCGGGGCATGCAGGCTTGCCGCAGCGCGTCTTTCGACATGCCGGTTGCCGCGGGGTTTGCGCTATGGAAGCGAAGCAGGGCGTTCTCTATGGCGCCCAACAGCTTCTGCAGCATGCGCTTGGTGGCGAATCGGGTGCTCGCGCCGGCTGCCCCTGCAAGCTTCTCGGCGGCGCCGGACGCGGCAAGCGCTTCCAGCTCATCGGCGGTTTGCGACAGCGCAAGCCCGGTTGCATGGGCGATGTCGGCGGGCGTGGCGGGGAACTCGGCCATATCGAAGGCGGCGCGCACCACCGCCGCGGCATCGCCTGCGCGTAGCGTGTCGAGCAGGGTTCGATCGCCTTCGCTGACCGTGGTCGTGCGCCGTGGGTGGGCGCGCAGCACCACGCCGCCGCCGATCACGTGCACGGGGGAGTAGGAGCGGATGACGAACCGGTCACCGTATGCAACCGGCAAGTCGTTTTCGGTGCGGATCTGCGCGGCGGCCGTCTGACCACGGGAAATGCTTTTCACGCCATCCATGAGCAGCACACGCCCGATGCATTCCGTGGTGCCGTGCGCAACATGCACGCGGCACCCGGTTTCAAGCGGCTTGTCCTGGTCGGGGACTCCCAGATAGGTGATGTCGACATCGAAGTGATCGGTGGGCGTGACGGCGTCGGGGGTGCAGATGAAGCTGCCCGGCCGCACGTCGTCGGTAGATACCGCGTTGAGGTTCAGCGCGGTGCGGTGACCCGATGCGGCCTGCTCGACCGCCTGACCGTGCACCTGGATGCCGCGGATGCGCGTGCGCAGGCCCGAGGGCAGCACCTCCACCTCGTCGCCGACATGCGCGATGCCGCTCCAAAGCGTGCCGGTGACCACGGTGCCGGCTCCTTTGATGGTGAAGCTGCGGTCGACGGGCAGGCGCATCGCCTCCTGTTCGGCTCGGCCGGCGGTGGCGCGGGCCGCAAGCTGTATGGCTTTCCGCAGTTCCTCCAAGCCCTGCCCGGTTCGGGCGGAAACGGGCACGATGGCCGCTTGGGCATACGGCGTGCCAGCTAGACGGGCGCGTACCTCGTCTTCCATGAACAACGCCCATTCCTCGTCCACCAGGTCGCATTTCGTCAGCGCCACCACGCAGGTGGGCACGGCCAGCAGCTGCAGCACCGCCAGGTGCTCCTCGGTTTGCGGCATGATGCCGTCGTCGGCGGCGATGCACAGCAGGGCCACGTCGATGCCGGTGGAGCCCGCGATCATCTGGCGCACGAAGCGCTCGTGGCCCGGGACGTCGACCACGCCCATGGCGCTTCCATCGGGAAGTTCAAGCTGGGCGAAGCCGAGCTCGATGGTGATGCCTCGCTGCTTTTCCTCGCTCAGTCTGTCGGGGTCGGTGCCGGTGAGCGCTTGGACCAGGGTGGATTTGCCGTGGTCGATATGGCCGGCGGTTCCGAGCACCAGGTCTCGTTTCGATTCGGTTGCCATGGCGCGCTACGACTCCTTTCGCCCTTCGATGGCCGCGAAATAACTGCCCACGGCGCAGGTAATCTCGGGGATATCCTCTTCGGTGATGGTGCGCGCATCGAACAGCACGCATTCGCGCTTGATGCGCCCGATCACGGGCACGTCGCGGTTGCGCTGCAGATGCTCCTCGCAGCCTTGCGCGTTGCCAGCCTCGAAGCGCATGCGCACGCAGAACGTGGGGATGTCGCACATGGGAAGCGATCCTCCGCCTGCGCGCCCCGTCTCCTCCACGATCTCCAGCTGCGCCTGCTCGGGCATCACGCGCTCGGCCAAGGCCGCCATCAGCGCTTCGGCGCGTTCGCGCACCGTTTCGGCGTCCTCGGTGAGCATGCGCAGCGTGGGGATGCGGGCAAGCGCATCCTCGGGGTCCAGATATAGGCGCAGCGTGGCCTCTAAAGCGGCCAGCGTCATCTTGTCCAGGCGCAGCGCACGGGCGAGCGGGTGCTTCTTCAGGCGGTCGATGTAGTCCTTGCGGCCCACCACGATGCCGGCTTGCGGGCCGCCGAGCAGCTTATCGCCCGAGAAGCTGACCAGGTCGCACCCTTCGGCAAGCGATTCGCGCACCGTGGGCTCGGCGTATTCGCCGAACACATCCAGGTGCATGAACGCGCCCGAGCCCTGGTCCTCGTAGACGAGCACTTCGGGGTAGGTGCCGCCCGCGGCGCTGCGGCGGGCGTTTTCCGTATCGGCTATGCGGCGAAGGTCGGTCTTAGAAACGCTTTCGGTGAAACCGATCATGCGGTAGTTGGAGGGGTGCACCTTGAGCAGCATGGCCGTGTCGGGCGTGATGGCGCGCTCGTAGTCGAAGGCGTGCGTCTTGTTCGTGGCGCCCACCTCCACCATGCGGGCATTGGATTGGGCCATGATGTCGGGGACGCGGAAGCTTCCTCCGATCTCTACGAGCTCGCCTCGGCTGACGATGGCCTCGTGGCCGGCGGCGAACTCGGCGAGCACCATCATGACGGCGGCTGCGTTGTTGTTCACGGCGATGGCGGCCTCGGCTCCGGTGAGCGCGCAGATCAGATGCTCGACATGGTCGTGGCGGCTGCCGCGCGCCATGTTCTCGATGCTGTATTCGAGCGTGGAATAGCCGCGCGCCGCCTCCACCACCGCCTGCACGGCCGGCTCTGCCAGCACGCTGCGGCCGAGGTTGGTGTGGATGACCACGCCGGTTGCGTTGATGACGCGCCTGAGGCTCGGGCGCAGCGTTGCCAGCGCACCGTTGACGGCATCAATCAAGATGGCCTCGCCGTCGACCGCATCCGCCTTTCCCGCCAAGATGAGCTGGCGGTGCGCATCCACGGCCGCACGAGCGCGGTCAACGAGCATGGAACGGGGGACGATGGCTTCGAGCGCCTTCATGGGGGCGGCTTGCATCAGCTCTTCGACCTGGGGCAATGCGCGCAAAAGGTCGGTACGTGGTTCGGGCATGGATCCTCTTTCCGTATCGCGTGCTACGGCGCCCTGTATGCAGGGCGCCGAGGGTTTTCCGTAGCTCAATATAGCAGTCGTGCCGTACGCTGCCCGGGGCAAGCCGGCAAGTGCGCCAAATGCCCGGCAAATGCTATCGCAGACGGGTCAATTCGCGCCGTTCGCGTCAATGCGGACGTTTCATGTGCGCAGCCATGCAAGAATTACCGTGTTTTTCCTAAAGACGAGAGATCGCGAACAGGGGAGGTTTTCATGGCAATGGATCAATCGGATGTGAAGGCGCTACGACCTGATGTGCTCGGCCCCGCCGAGATCGAGGCGAAGGCCGAGACGCTGGCCGTGGGCAAGGCCGGCATGGAGGGCGCGAAGTGCTTTGTGCTGGCGATGCTCGCCGGCGCGTTCATCGCCTTCGGCGCAACGTATTTCCTGGTGTTCCTGGGCGACTCGGCCGTGCCGTTCGCCGCTCAGCGCATGGTCGGCGGCATCTGCTTCAGCCTGGGCCTGGTGCTTGTGCTGTGCTGCGGAGCCGAGCTGTTCACCGGCAACATGCTCATGGTCACGGGCCTGGCTTCGAAGAAGATCAAGCTTGGCGGTCTGGTGCGCAACTGGGTCATCGTGTGGCTCGGCAACCTGGTCGGTTCGCTGATCGTGGTGGCGCTCATCTATTGGTGCGGCGTCGGCTCGATGAACGGCGGCGCCGTGGGCGACGCCATGGTGTCGGTGGCCGTCGGCAAGGTCACCCCCGATTGGCTCGTGCTCATGGCCAAGGGCGTCATGTGCAACGTCATGGTGTGCCTGGCGGTGTGGATCGGCTTCTCCGCGCGCACCGTGGTGGACAAGGTCCTTGGTATCATGCTCCCCATCAGCTTCTTCGTGGCTGCCGGCTTCGAGCACTGCGTGGCGAACATGTTCTTCTTGCCCACGGGCCTGCTCATGAAGTCCGCCGGGTTCGGCGCCGCGGTCGCCAACGCCGGCGCGCTCGATGTGACGGCCATCCTGTACAACCTGTCCGCCGCCACGGTGGGCAACATCATCGGCGGCGTCCTGGTGGGTTTGGCTTACTGGTTCGTGTACGCTAGGAAGAGCGCGAAGTAGCGCGGAGCCTGGTGTTCCAGCCCAGACGATTTTGCGAACGGCACTTGCGGATTGCAGGTGCCGTTTTCGTTTTGCGCGGCGGCGCGGTTGGGCAGCGGTGCTATAGTCGGTCGAAAGACGCGCCGTTTTCTGCCATCGGGCGCGCACCATTCTGCATACGCAAGCGCGCTTGCGTCACTCGCGCATGCCCTTTTGTGCGCATCATCACAGACGAGAAAAGAATAGAGGCTTTCATGTTCGAACCCGCAAACGAACCGGCGGTGCCCGTCGACCTGCCCGGCATCTACGACACCTTCGATGAGGCGCGCCGCGCTAGCTTCGTCAACGCCATGAACTACAAGCAGGAAGGCGGCAAGCTGTGCGGCTACCTGTGCTCGTACAGCCCGCTCGAGCTGGTGGACGCCGCGGGCGCGGGCGCGGTGGGCCTGTGCGGCATGAACAACGAGACCATCCCCGACGCCGAGACGGTGCTGCCCAAAAACCTGTGCCCGCTCATCAAGGGCACCTACGGCTTCGCGCTCACCGATAAATGCCCCTTCACCTACTTCAGCGACATGATCTTGGGCGAGACCACGTGCGATGGCAAGAAGAAGATGTACGAGCTGCTCGCCGACATCAAGCCGGTGCACGTCATGCAGCTGCCCCAGGCCCGCAACCGCAGCTACGCCGGCGATATCTGGTACGAGGAATGCAAGCTGCTCAAAGAGGAGCTTGAGCAGCGCTTCGACGTCCAGATCACCGACGAGGCCCTGCGCGAGGCGGTGCGAAAGCGTAACCGCGTCCGCCGCGCCATGATGGATCTGTACAACCTGCAGCAAAACGAGCCCCCCGCGATGAGCGGCGTTGAGCTTATGGCCACCTTGCTGCGCGCCACGTTCAGCTTCGACGTGGATTCCTATGCGCAAACCCTTGAGGATCTGGCGGAAAAGCGCCGCAGCGCCTACCAGGCGGGGGAGCGGCCGGTGCCCGCCAGCGCCAAGCGCATCATGATCACGGGCTGCCCCACGGGAGGCGTCATCCAGAAGGTGGGCATGACCGCCGAACGCGCCGGCGGCGTGATCGTGTGCATCGACGATTGCTCAGGCGAGCGCACCCAGGGCATGCTCGTCGACGAGGACGCGTCCGACATCCTGCGCGCCATCTCCGATCGCTATCTGCAGATTAATTGCTCGGTCATGTTGCCCAACGACG
Organism: uncultured Senegalimassilia sp.; assembly: GCF_934632265.1. GTDB lineage: Bacteria > Actinomycetota > Coriobacteriia > Coriobacteriales > Eggerthellaceae > Senegalimassilia. Next base: position 1,250 of record NZ_CAKTYH010000105.1, on the reverse strand, counting down.
GCCGCATCGAGCATATGATGGACATGGTGGAGAAATACAAGGTCGACGGCGTCGTCGAGGTGGTGCTGCAGGCATGCCACACCTTCAACATCGAGACCGTTCGCGTGCAGCGCGCCTGCGAGCAGGCCGGTGTGCCTTACATGAAACTTGAAACCGATTATTCCACCAACGATGCCGGCCAGGTGGAAACCCGCCTGGGCGCGTTCATCGAGATGCTGTAGCTGTTTGATTCGCGCAAGTGCGGCGCAAAACGCCGCGGAAAGGAAACGCTCATGGAGAAGCTCGATTGCAAGGGGCAGGCGTGCCCGTTGCCCGTGGTGAACGCGAAGAAGGCCCTTGCCGGCATGGGCGAGGGCGCCCTTGAGGTGGTGGTCGACAACAAGACCGCCATGCACAACCTGGAAAACCTGGGTAAGTCGCTCAAGATTGAAACCGCCTCCGAGGAGCGCGGCGATGCCGAATTCGCCGTGACCTTCACGAAGGGCGCGCAGACTGCTGCCGAGGCGTGCGAGGAGTGCCAGCCGCTCGTGCCGGCGGGGCAGAAGGTGGTAGTGCTGTCCAGCGAGCTGATGGGCTCGGGCGACGACGAGCTGGGCGCCACGCTCATGAAGGCGTTCGTGTTCGCGCTTACCCAGCAAGACGAGCTGCCGGCTGCCATCCTGGCATACAACGGCGGCGTGCATCTGACCGTCGAGGGCAGCCCCGTGCTCGACGACCTGAAAAAGCTCGCCGAAGCCGGCGTGGAGATCTTCAGCTGCGGAACCTGCCTTAACCATTTCGGCATCGCCGACAAGCTTGCGGTGGGCGAGGTGACGAACATGTACGTCATCGTTCAAAAGCAGCTTGAGGCCGGCGTCGTCGTGCGCCCCTAACCGTTGGCGGTGCGCAAGATGCAGCGATGCAAAACGCCGCATGCGGTGGTGACGTTCCATAGCACGGCGGACGCGATGGCCGTGCAGGCCGCCGCTGGCGACGGCCTGCCGGGGCGCGTCATCCCGGTGCCCTCCGAGATCTCGGCCGGCTGCGGCCTGGCCTGGAGCGTTCCCGCCGAGCATCGCGAAACGCTCGAGCAGGCGCTCGCGCAGCGGGGGCTTGCTTTCGAGGCCATCACCGTTGTGGAACTGTACTGAATGAAAGGGGAGCCGTCGTTTGACGGCTCCCCTTTGTTTTGCGTCTTGCCTGTTGAGGGTATATGCGCCGCCGGGTCAACCGGCGGGTTGCCTGATGCGTGGTCGTGCGCGGCGCCTGAT
>NZ_CAKTYH010000104.1 GCF_934632265.1 uncultured Senegalimassilia sp. | reverse complement strand
GTCCATGGGGCTGCCGTCAGGGTATAATCCCGCGTCCGAAGAGGATAACGGCTACACCGCCGCCAGCGGCGCGTACAATGCCAATGGTGAGCGCGTGTATGCCGGCGCTACGCCCATTCCCATCGATCCCATCGATATGCCCACGCCCACCCCGCGGCCGGAGCTGACCTTCAGCTACGGCGAGTATACCGCCGCCAAGCTGGGCTTCACCTTCAAGTCCGCCGTGGGCTACACGGTGGATGATTCCGCCAGCGATACCTACATCCTCACCGAGCCGGCCTCCGCCGTGCGCGATGGCTACCCCTGCGTGATTACCCTGCAGGTAACGCCCATCACCAGCAATTACGCGGCCAAGGATGTGCAGACCGACCTGGCCAACTACCTCAAAAACCTGGGCGCGCAGTATCCCACCCCGTGGGAAACCTGGAAGGCGGCCAGCAAAAAGCTGGCGGGCGGCACGGGCTACTATAACAACTACCGCGGCGTGATGAGCGACGGCACCATCGTGCGCGGCCGCGTGCCCGTCTGGGCCGGCATCATCGACATGGAGACCCTGCGCGTCATCGACCAGGCCAAGCGTGCCGAGGCCATTGGCGTCGACGGCCTCGTCGCCACGGCTCCCTTCTACGCTCTGGGCGGCCCGAAGGAGACCGAGCGTCACTTCCGCGCCATCCGCGAGCATACCGATCTGCCGCTGTTCGCTTACGATCTGCCCGTGTGCGTGCACACCAAGCTCGACCCCACCATGCTGGTGCGCCTGGGCAAGGACGGCGTGCTGCAGGGCGTGAAGGACTCCTCCGGCGACGACGTCAGCTTCCGCTGGCTGGTGCTCGAGAACGAGGATGCCGGTCATCCGCTGCAGCTGCTCACCGGCCATGAGGTGTGCGTCGACGGCGCTTACCTGGCTGGCGCCGATGGCAGCGTGCCGGGCCTGGCCAACCTCGACCCGCACAGCTACGTGGAGCAGTGGAAGGCCGCTCAGGCCGGCGACTGGAACCGCGTCAAGGAGATCCAGGACCACCTGGCCCGCCTGATGTTCCTGACCCGCGTGGTCAAGGCAACCGTCGGCTTCGGCGCCGGCGTGGGCGCGTTCAAGACGGCTCTGTGGCAGATGGGCGTGTTCAACACGAACCAGATGCGCGAGCCCGTCCAGCCGCTCGAGGGCGAGGACGTCGCGGCCATCGTCGAGGTCATCAAGAAGGCCGGCCTCATGGACGCGGACGCTCCCATCCGCAAGTAGCTTTTCTTCGCTTTTGCAAGCCGGCGCAGGTTCCACCCGCGCCGGCTTTTTTGTTTGCGGTACCATGGTTTGCACCAGGTAATAAGGTGCTTTTCGAAAAGGGAAGGGTGGGGTGCATGGAATATCCCGCATACGTTGCGGCGCTTGATATCGGCGGCACGAAGATCGCCGGCGCGCTGCTGCGATACGAGCAGATCGACGCTGCACCTGAAGTCGTGTTCGAAACCCAGGTGCCCACGCAGGCGCAGCGCGGTGGCGGACCTGTGCTCGTCACCGTGTGCGATGTGGCGAACACAGTGCTCGGCGAGGCGCGTTCGCGCCGCGAGCAGGTGCTCGGCATCGGCGTGTCCACCGCGGGCCGCGTGGATGCGGTCACGGGCGGCATCGCGTACGCCAACGAGATCATGCCCGGTTGGACTGGCCAACCCATCAAGGAGCGCTTGGAGGAGTCCTGCGAGCTGCCGGTGTCGGTGCTCAACGACGTGCAGGCCCATGCGCTCGGCGAGGCGCGTTGGGGCGCTGCCAGCGGGGCCGATACTTGCATGATGATCGCCGCCGGCACGGGCATCGGCGGTGCCGTGATCGCTCACGGCCGTTTGGTGCGCGGCAACCACGGTTTCGCCGGCGAGATCGGGCATATCGCCTGTTCGCAGGCTGTGGGCATCCCGTGCGTGTGCGGCGGTTCCGGTCACCTGGAGTTGGTGGCGTCGGGCAGTGGCATCGAGGCGCGTTATGCCGAGATCACGGGAAACCATATCGACGGCGCCGAGATCTCCCGTCGCGCTGCTGAAGGCGAGCCTGCGGCGCATAAGGTCATCATGACCGCCGGCATCGCCCTGGGCGAGGCTATCGCAGGTATCACGAACCTGCTCGATCCCGATATGGTGGTCATCGGCGGCTCGGTGCCCAAGGCGGGCACCAAATGGCGTGCGGCGTTGCAAGAGGGCTTCGAGCGTCAAATCCCGCTGGCGCAGCGCAGCCTGCCCATCCTGGCGGCCGAGTTGGGCGGGCATGCACCGCTCATCGGCGCCGCCGAGGATCTGCTGGATTACCTTGAGGACCTCGAAGCTCAGCAGGAGCTTGACGAGCTTGAAGAGGCCCAGGGTTTTGAAGCGATCGACGAGACCGACGAGCCGCACGGCCTTCAGGATCATCAGGATAGGGAAGAGCCGCAGGAGTAGCTTCCATCGGTATATTGCAGCGCCCGGGGCCGTTGTTCGCGGCAGCGGGCGCCGCTTGTTTTCAATCATGAAAGGATGGGGAAATGGATCCCATTATCGAGCAATTGCGCGGCAAGGTCATCGCCAGCTGTCAGGCGTACATGGGCGAGCCGCTGCGCCACCCCGAGACCATGGCGCAGATGGCCCGTGCCTGCGAGCTGGGCGGTGCCGGCGGCATCCGCTGCCAGGGCCTGTCCGATATCGCGGCCATCAAGGGCCGCACCGAGGTGCCCGTCATCGGTATCTGGAAGGAAGGCCACGAGGGCGTCTACATCACGCCTACGCTGCGCCATGCGCGCGCCTGCGTGATGGCCGGCGCCGACATCGTGGCCATCGACGCCACCGACCGTCCGCGTCCGGACGGCAAGACGCTTGAGGACACGGTGCGCCCGCTGAAGGAGGAGGGCGTGCTCGTGATGGCGGACTGCTCCACCATCGAGGACATCCGCCACGCGTTCGCCATCGGCTGCGACATCGCCTCCACCACGCTCTCGCATCCCGGCGCCGCCATCGACTGCGGCATGGCCGACGGCCCGGATGTGGCGCTGGTGCGCCAGGCCGTGGAAGAGTTCCCGGGCAAGCCCGTCATCTGCGAGGGCCGCGTGCACACGCCGGCCGACGCGAAGGCGGCCATGGATGCCGGTGCATGGGCCGTCGTGGTCGGCACCGCCATCACGCATCCCGCCAGCATCACCAGCTGGTTCGTGGAGGCTGCTGGCAAGTAGTTCGCGGCATAATAAATGCCCCGCCGTTCGGCGGGGCATTTATTATAGGTTGCTACTTGCCCAACTACGCTTTGAAATCAAGTTTGAATTTTCCGATTGAATCAGAGCCAATAGAATAGGTGTTGTCACCAGTTTTTTTGTAGCTTCTGAAGTTAATTGTCATGGTCCCTGTTTCCATTTGGCTCTTCATTTCATCGGTTACGCTGGCGTAAATGTAAATATTAGCAGTGACCAAAGGATCTATGCGCCCACGAGAGAAAAGGTTGTCATCGGGTAATGCCCATTCAACATCGGTTTCCACGGAATACTTATCATTAATTTTGATTTCGGCATTTGCAGCGCTGTCAGGTGCGTATCCTTCTGCCCCTAGGTTTTTATATGTTCCGGAGATTAGTAGAAGCGAGCTGCCTTCCTTTGGGTCGATATGCTCATAAATACCGTAATTTGATTCTGCCGGAGAGCGGAGTTGGTCAGTCCATTCGATAGTATTGATGGTTAGCTCAAGATTGTCGTTTGTTGCGGTTTGGCCTAGCGTCAGTTCGGTTGAATCATCTGTTTGGGCAGAGTGACTTTGTTCGGCGGCGTTCGTGCTGCTCGATTCCGCGTGGTTTGCGTTATCGGATTCACTGGTTTGAGAAGCTGAACTGCAGCCAACTAAAGTTGTTGACAAAGCTAGGACTAGCGCTCCGGTTACAAGTGCACTTGCTTTCATGATGCTTCCTTTCTGTTTTCTTATCTTATAGTGAGCAGATATTGCTCACCACTTCCCTTGAGCGAGATTTGGATTTGGAGCGGTAACGAGGATGATTGCGCCTCTAGGGGAATTGAAATCATGAAATGACCGGTAATCGGAATCAACGGCTCGAGAGAAGTTAAGGTGGGGAAATTGAATCCACCGCTCTGATTCTCGTACATCAAAGTTGCATCATAATAATATGTTGAATTATAAAGACACTTTACTGTGGCTGGGTTCTTGAGCGAGTGGCTTGTTTTATTAGTGATTGAGGCCACGACATCCATATAGATATTGCCATCGTTCGGTGTAAGATATTGATAAGCGCCTGAACTATATGAGGGTGATTGTACGTAATCAGTGAATTCGGCAGAGATGATTTCAAAGTCAACTGACTCTGATTCAATCGTGCTCCCGACAGTCACTGCTGTTAGTTCATCTTTGTCGGTTGAGCTTGATTTTGCTTCCTTTGATATCGAAGGAAGTTCAGATTCGCGATCGTCAGCGTCAACGTTTTCATAGGTTTCCATATTGGTTGCGTTGCCGACATCTGTAGTGTTTGATGCGTTCATGTTATCTTCAATTGTTTCTCCTGTGCATGAACAAAGGAGAATGGATAACAGCGGAATATAGATAGCTGTTGCAATAATTCCAATTGCCTGAGTTTTCATTTCTGACCCTTTACCTACAAGACATTAGATTGGAAGTATTTGCCGGTGCCTCGATATATCTGGGTTGTTCCCGTTCTGCGAACCCTGTCTAACAGATATAAACGTTGAAAGCTGCGGATCGTACGAACGGCGTTGGCGTCGAGGTCCAATTATTTGCACTCAGTATATGGGCCAGTGTCTAGGATTTGTTGTACAACATTTGCGCTATTGAATGGCTATCGCTAGTTTCAAGCCTTTATAGGTTTAGTTACTGAAAACGTTGCTGCATCTATTCCCTTGTGTCGCTGAGTTATTGCAAGTCATGCTATCGAGCATAGTTGTTCATAACCTAGAAAACCGCCCCTGCAGTTCAAATTTGAGCTGCAGGGGCGGTCGTTGTTCCTATCCAATTAATTGGAATTAGTTTATTTGCCCAGATCGGGGCGGAGCAGGGAGGGGGCAGCTCCAAGAAGCAGACGAGTGTAGTCGTCCTTGGGATTCTCGAACACCTCGGCGGCGGTACCCTGCTCGACCGCTTGGCCTGCGTTCATGACGATGATGCGGTCAGAAATGTAGCGTACGGTCTGGATATCATGGCTGATGAACACCATGGACAGGCCGAGCTCTTTCTTCAGATCCATCAGCAGGTTGAGAATCTGGGCTCGCACGGACACGTCAAGGGCGGACGTGGGCTCGTCGGCGATGATGGCATCGGGCTTGAGCGCCAGGGCACGTGCGATAGCAACGCGCTGACGCTGGCCGCCTGACATCTGACCGGGCAGTGCGTCGAGCACGCTTTCCGGCAAGCCGACCATCTCGATGAGCTCGCGCACACGCTTGTCACGGCTGATCTTGTCGCCCACTTTGTGGACAATCATGGGGTCGGCAAGCTGATCACGAACCGTCATGCGGGCGTTCAAAGCCGTTGCAGGGTCTTGGAACACCACCGAGATCACGCGGCCGATGGTCTTGCGCATGTCGGCGGTTCGCTTGGTAACGTCCTGGCCTTTGAAGTAGACCTTGCCCGAGGTGGGCGACTGCAGACCGCACATGACGTTCGCGGTAGTCGATTTACCGCAACCGGATTCGCCAACGATGCCGATGGTTTCGCCCGGCATGAGCTTGAGCGTCAAACCTCGCACCGCCTGCACCTTGTTCGGATGCAGGATGGACCCGGTACGCGTATTGAAGGTGACGCGGATGTCATCCAAAAAGATGATGGGGGTCTGCTCGTCGGCGGTATTTGCCGTGTTGCTCACAGTTTGGCTCATGCCGACTCACCTCCTTCGATATACGGCTTGATGCCTACGCGTGCAAGTTCGCTATCGGGCAGTTCCGCGTAGTAATGGTCTGTGCCCTTTACGCGCTTAAGCATAGGACGGATAGGGGAGACCTTGTCCGGATGGCTGGAGCGCGGCGTGAAGCGGTCGCCTTCGGGGAAGTCCTTCGGGGACGGAACGGAGCCGGGCACCTGGTGCAATCGACCGGACCCCGCCTCGATCGACAGGACCGAACCCAGCAGACCTCGCGTGTACTCATGGATGGGGCTGCACAGGATGTCCTTGACCGGGCCCTGCTCCACAACCTGGCCGGCGTACATGACCGTGATCGAGTTCGCAACCTCGGCGACAAGGGCCAAGTCGTGGCTTACGAACACCATCGCGAAGCCAAGCTCCTTCTGCAGACGGTTGAGCAGGTCGACGACCTGTTTCTGAACCGTGACGTCAAGAGCGGTGGTCGGCTCGTCGGCGATCACAAGCTTGGGGTCGCGCGTCAGGGCCATAGCGATGAGCACGCGCTGGCGCTGGCCGCCGGAAAGCTCGTGCGGGTAGGAATCCAGCGTGCGCTTCGGGTCCAGGCCGACGAGCTCGAGCAGCTCTTCTGCAGTACGGGTGCCGCCGCGCTTGGTCAACTGCTTCATCTGAGCTTTGATGAGCATGGACGGGTTGAGGGAGGACAGGGCGTCCTGGTAGATCATGGCGATTTCGCGGCCGCGAAGGTCGTTCATCTGCTTCTGGCTAAGCTCCAGCAGATTCTGGCCGTTGTACATGATTTGGCCGGAAACCTGAGCCTTGGGGTCGAGCAATCCCATGATGGTGAGGCTTGTGATGGACTTACCGCAACCAGATTCGCCCACCAAACCCATGGTCTGGCGCGGGCGAACCACGAAGCTCACGTGGTCGACCACGTTGACATCGCCATGGCGCGGGAACTTGATGCACAGATCTTTGACTTCCAGAATGGGCGGCACGTCGGTGTGCGCCGGGAAGCGGTCGGTGCGCTTGGATTCCACTTCGCGCAGGGTGGCGAGACGGTGCTCAAGTTCGGCTGCCTGAGCCTTGTACGCCAGGGTGGGGTCGGCAACCAGACGGTCGGCCTCGCGCTCGCCGTTGAGG
>NZ_CAKTYH010000103.1 GCF_934632265.1 uncultured Senegalimassilia sp. | reverse complement strand
TGTTCGGCCAGTACAAGCGCCTGCGCAACGAGTGGACCGGCGTGCTCACCGGCAAGGGCCTGTCCTTCGGCGGCTCGCTGGCCCGCACCGAGGCAACCGGCTACGGCCTGGTGTACTTCGTCGATGAGTACCTGAAGTCCAACGGCGATTCCTTCGAGGGCAAGAACGTCGTCGTGCACGGCTCCGGCAACGTGGCCATCTACGCCGTCCAGAAGGTTTCCCAGCTTGGCGGCAAGGTTCTGGCCTGCTCCGACACCAAGGGCTGGGTGGAAGATCCCGACGGCATCGACTACCAGGTGCTCGAGCACGTCTACAACAAGAAGCGCTCCGGCCATGACAAGGGCGTGTCCCTGGCCATGTACGTCGACGAGCGTCCCAACGCCACCTGGCACGAGGGCGACGGCCGCGGCGTGTGGCAGCTTCCCTGCGACATCGCCCTGCCCTGCGCACGTGAGAACACGTTGCACCTTGATGACGCCAAGGCCTTGGTTGCCAACGGCTGCAAGGTGGTCGGCGAGGGCGCGAACATGCCCACCACGCTCGACGCCACCGAGTACCTGCAGGAAAACGGCGTGGCCTTCATGCCCGGCAAGGCTGCCAACGCCGGCGGCGTGCTGGTCTCCGGCCTGGAGATGAGCCAGAACGCCGAGCACCTGAGCTGGACCTTCGAGGAGGTCGACGGCAAGCTCGAGCAGCTCATGCGTGGCATGTTCCACAACGTTGACGACACCGCCAAGAAGTACGGCCATGAGGGCAACTTCGTCATGGGCGCCAACATCGCCGGCTTCCTGAAGGTCGCCGACGCCATGATGACCCAGGGCATCGTCTAAGGGAAACCGCCCATATCACTGCTAAAAAAGAAGCGACCCGATCGGGTCGCTTCTTTTTTTTGTTTAAACGAAGGGGGCGCTCGGCAAACGCTACAGGTTCTCGCGCACCCAATCGATGTTGGCCTGCACGGCGGCGATGAGCTCGGAGATATCGTCGAAGGCACGCATCGGACGGAGCCACTTCATGAACTCCACCTTCATGTACTGACCGTAGATATCGCCATCGAAATCGAGGATGTGGACCTCGCAGGTTGCCGTGGCCCGATCGGCGAACGTCGCCGCCACGCCCACGTTCACCGCAGCCTTGTAACGCTTGCCATCGACATGCGCATACGCTGCGTACACGCCGTCGGAAAGCGGGCGCATCTGATCGGGGACCTCGAGGTTGGCGGTGCGGATGCCCATATCGGCGCCCTCGCCGCGACCGGGACGCACGATGCCCGTCATGAAATACGGGCGCCCGAGCAGATGATTCGCCTCGTCGATCTTGCCATCGGCCAGCAGCAGGCGGATGCGCGTGGCGGTGATAGGCGCACCGTCCTCGCTTTTCAGATCGTGCGCGTGCACCTGCATGCCGTGCTTATCGGCCCAATCGCACAATTCCGGCACGGCGCCGGCGGCTTTCGCGCCGAAATGGAAATCGAAGCCCACATGCAGATGCGCCGGAACGCCGGTGCCGAACGTGCGGACCAAAAACTCCTCGGGCGAACTTGCCGCAAATTCACGCGTGAACGGAAGGGCGACCACCGCATCGACGCCGGTTTGCGCAAGCATCTCCAAGCGCTCCTGGTTCGACATGAGCTTGCGAAGGCGCTGCGCATGGAACATCTCGTCGGGATCGATGTCGAACGTGAGCGCGATGGACTTCCCGCCGTTTTCACGTGCGGTATCCTGAGCGCAGGATAGCAGGAACCGATGACCCTGATGCACGCCATCGAACACGCCGAACGCGCATGAGGCTCCTTGGAAATACCCGCGATCGAACGTTTCGTCGGCTTTAAAGATCTGCGCCACGAAGCACCCCCGTTTGAAACACGCAGCATGCCTTGAACGATGCACGCCTGCTGTCGTACTGATACAAGGCCACAACCTTGTTTTGGCTGATGACCGCGATAACCTCGCCCTTTTGCGGCGGTTGCGCGCTCTCGCGCACGCCGGCGGTGCACGCGCACATCTCGGCCTGGGCCGTGGTACGCCTGCGCTCGAACAGCTGGCAATCGGCCGCGCGAAGCGCGTTGCCGTTGCCGACGGCCTGGGCAGCAGGGCCCTCGACGTAGGCGAAGCGCACGCCCAAAAGCCGCACCGGATCCAAGGCGGCTCGAAGCTTCAGCTCCTCGAGCGCCTCGAGCGGCACGCATTCGTCAAGCGTGAGGCCGCCGACCTCCAAGCGCCTCAGCGCAGACAGATGTGCCGGGCAGCCGATCTTATGGCCCAGATCGCGCGCCAACGCGCGGATATAGGTGCCCTTCGAAACACGGAACTCCACGTCCCACTCGGGAAGCTGCTCGCCTACACCCGGACGAACGGCTATGAGCTTAGCCGAATACACCTCGATATCGCGCGGAGTCAGCTCGATGATATGGCCTTCACGAGCGGCCTCGTAGGATTTCTTGCCGTTGACCTTGATGGCGGAATACGCCGGCGGCATCTGCTTCTGAGGCCCGAGCATCTTGGCTACGGTTTGCTCGGCAAAGCTGCGGTCACCGACTTCCACCGGCGCTTCGCCGGTACGCGTCACCGTGCCCTCGCAATCGTCGGTATCGGTTCCCACGCCGAACGCGATGGTGGCCCGATAAGCCTTATCATGCCTGGTGAGGTATGCGCCCAACCTGGTGGCGGGCCCAATGCAGATGGGCAGCACGCCGCTGGCAAGCGGATCGAGCGTGCCCGTATGCCCGACGCGTTTCTCGCCGAAGATGCGGCGGCAGCGATTGACGACGTCATGCGACGTCATGCCGCTGGGCTTGTCGACGCCCACTACGAGCGACAGCCCGGATTCTCCTCGCTTCACCTGGCGCGCACCGCCTCTTGCAGCGCCGCACGAACCTGATCGACGGCTTCCTGCATGCTGCCATGCATGGTGAAGCCTGCCGCGGCAACATGCCCGCCGCCGCCGAAGCTGCGGGCGATAGCGGAGACATCGGTATCATCTTTAGCGCGAAGGCTCCCGCGGATGCAATCCTCATGTTTGCGAAGCATGCAGGCGACGTTGACGCCGGCGATGGAACGCAGCGCGTTGATGACCGGCTCGGCGTCCGATTTGACGGCGCCGAAGCGCGCAAAATCCTCAAGCGTGAGGTAGCTGATGGCGAACCCTTCCCGCTCATGGAACTCCGCACGCGAGATCGCCTGGGCCTCAAGCTGCATAGAGGCAAGCGAGCGGTTCTGGAATACCGCGCGCGAAATGGATGCCGGGTCGGCGCCCTGCTCGACCATTTGCGAGGCCAAGCGCATGCAACGCGCGTCGGTGTTTTGATACTGGAAGCGCCCGGTATCGGTGACCAAGCCTGTGTAGCAGCACGTAACAAGGTCGCCGGAACGGGAAACGCCCAGCAGCCCCGCAAGCTCCCAGATGAGCAAGGTGGTGGAAGCGGCATCGGGGTCCACGTAGGCCATTTCGCACATGCGCTCATCGACCGCATGGTGGTCGATGGTGAACGAGGCCGCCGCACGGTCGAGGATGCCGCACGCCGCCTGGCCGATACGCTCGCGCGTGGGAACGTCCACGCCGACGAACGCGCCGACCGGGCCATCGTACTCGCATGCCGGCACCATATCGGCGGCTCCCGGCAGCAGCTGGGCAAGGTTCGCCTCGATAGGCTCATCCTTGACCAGCACGCAGGTCACGCGCTTGCCGAGCTGACGCAACGCGGCTGCAAGACCGAGCTGGGAACCCAGGCAATCGCCGTCGGGGCTGACGTGGCCGCAGATGACGAAATCGTCGAGCGGACGCAATGCAGCAGCCAACTGCTCAAGGGTGCAATTCGTTTGGGGGGTTACGGTCATAGCGGCGCTCCTCCGCTATTCCTGGTCGGTTTCTTCAGCTGCCTCGATAGCCTCGCGCTCAGCGGCGATGGCGGCAGACTCGCGATTGCGCTCGGCATCGCGCTCGAGCGCCGATGCGATGCGCTCGGCTTCGTCCACGGACTTGTCCAAGATAAAGCGCAACGCCGGTGCGACGCGCCAGGAAAGCTGACGAGCCATGAGCGAGCGGATGCGGCCGGAGGCCTTCTCGAAGGCCGCGGCGACGTCCGCGTACTCGCCGCGATCGGCGGTATAGAAGACGTTGCAGACGCTGCGGTCATAGCTGACCTCGCAGCCCGTGATGGTGACGAGCGACAAGCGCGGGTCGGAAATCTCGAAGAGCAGGATGGACGCGATGACCTCGCGCGCCTGCTGATTTACTTTACGGTTGGTGGAACCTTGCTTCATAGATACAGCTCCTCTGAAGGGTCAGGTTTGGATACATGAAGTATAGGGCACCTCGAAGGTAGCGAGAAGGGCTCCGGCCTCGAATCCGCCCCGTCACCGCAAGACGGGTACGCACGGTACCTGCCTTGCGGACCGGGCCGGTTCGAGCACCGGAGCCCTTTCATGCGCCGAGGGCGTGCCGCCTTCGCAGGCGGCTACGCTGATTACTCGGTACGCTCAACTTCCTTGATGGTGTAGCCCTCGATGGTGTCGCCGACCTTGAGGTCCTGGTAACCGGCAATGCCGATACCGCACTCGTAGCCCTGCTTGACGGCCTTCACGTCGTCCTTGAAGCGCTTCAGGGATGCAAGCTCGCCCTCGAAGATGACGGTGCCTTCGCGCACGAGGCGGATCTTGTCGTCGCGGTGCAGCTCGCCGTCGGTGATGTAGCAACCGGCGATGGTGCCCACCTTCGGGACCTTGAAGGTCTCGCGAACCTCGGCGGTACCGGTGTCCTCCTCGACGATCTCGGGCTTGAGCAGACCCACGCGAGCCGCGTTGATGTCCTCGATGGCCTGGTAGATGACGCGGTACAGGCGGATGTCGACCTTCTCCTTCTCAGCCTGCTGCTTGGACTTGCCGGTCGGGCGCACGTTGAAGCCGATGATGATGGCGTCGGAGGCCGCAGCCAGCGTAACGTCGGTCTCGGTGATGCCGCCGACCGCGGAGTGCACGATGTTGATCTTGACCTCGGACTGGTCCATCTTGTTGAACGCGTCGCGCAGCGCCTCGATGGAGCCCTGCACGTCGGCCTTCACGATGAGGTTCAGGTCGGTCTGCTTGCCCTCCTCGATGCGGTTGAACAGGTCGTCCAGGTTCATGTGCGACTTGGTCTCCTGCTCGGCCAAGCGTGCACGCAGCGCACGCTCCTCCGCCAGCTTGCGGGCATCGCGCTCGTCCTCGAACACGCGGAACTCGTCGCCGGCGACCGGGACGCTGTTCAGGCCCAGGATCTCAACCGGGTAGGAAGGCGCGGCGCCCTCGACATGCTGGCCACGCGGGTCCACCAGGGCGCGGACACGGCCATAGGACGTGCCGGCGACGACGGTGTCGCCCGGATGCAGCGTGCCGCGCTGCACGAGCACCGTGGCAACAGGGCCGCGGCCCTTGTCGAGGTTGGCCTCGATGACGAAGCCGGAAGCCAGCGCATCGGGGTTGGCGCGAAGCTCGAGCACGTCGGCCTGCAGCAGGATGGTCTCGAGCAGGTCGTCGATGTGCAGCTTCTTCTTCGCCGAGACGTTGACGAACATGTTCTGTCCGCCCCAGTCCTCAGGGATGACACCGTACTCGACGAGCTCCTGGCGCACACGGTCGGGGTTGGCGCCGGGCTTGTCGATCTTGTTGACGGCGACCACGATCGGCACGTTGGCGGCCTTTGCGTGGTTGATGGCCTCGATGGTCTGCGGCATGACGCCGTCGTCGGAGGCGACGACCAGGACGATGACGTCGGTCACCTGGGCGCCGCGAGCGCGCATGGCCGTGAAGGCCTCATGACCGGGCGTGTCGATGAAGGTGATCTGGCGATCGCCGATGCGCACGACCGAGGCGCCGATGTGCTGGGTGATGCCGCCGGCCTCGCCCTCGGCGACGCCGGTGTGGCGGATAGCGTCGAGCAGCGACGTCTTGCCGTGGTCGACGTGGCCCATGACGGTGACGACGGGCGGACGCGGCTTGAGGTCCTCGTCGCTGTCGTGGTAGACGATAGCGAACTCCTCTTCAGGGGACACGACGCGCACCTTGCGGCCCATGTCGTCGGCGATGAGCTCAACGAGCTCGTCGGACATGGACTGCGTGAGCGTGAGCACCTGGCCGAGCATGAACAGGCGTTTGATGACGTCGTTGGGCTGCACGCCGAGAAGCTCGGCGAACTTGGCCACGGTGGAACCCTGCGGGATCTCGACGACGGAATCGTCGAGCACGAGGCTGGGATCGAGGCCGCGCTCGATGGCCTCCATCTCCATGCGCTCGCGGGCCTCGGCCTCGCGCTTCTGCTTGCGCTTCTTACGGCGGCCCTCGCCCTCATGGGAGTTGGCGGCGGCGACGGCGGCGCGCGCCTCGGCGAGCACCTTGTCGCGCTGCAGCTCCTCGGCCTTCACGGCCATCTGGGCGTAGCGGTCCTCGCCCGACGCCTGCTGCTCGAGCTCGGGCACGTGCTGCTCGACGTGCATGCCCTTCTTGCCGTGCTTGCGGGCGCCGCGCTGCTGCTTGTTGGCATCCGCGCCGCGTGCGGGCTGCTCGGCCTTCTGCTTCTCGATGCGCTGCTTCTCGGACTCGATCTGGGAGAGCAGGCTATCGAAGCTGGACTTGCGGGTGCCGAGCACCGGGGCCTGGCGCTTGGGCGCGGCGGCCGCCGGCTTGTGGGCCGTGCCCTTGGAATTGCGGTTGCGCAGGGCCTCTTCGACGGCCTGCTTCTTGGCGACTTCCTTGGCCATGGCCGCAGCGCGGGCGCGGGCCTTGCGCTCGGCGGCCTCGCGGGCCACGCGCTCCTTCTCGGATTCGATCTGGCTTGCCAGGCTCTCGAAGGGGTTGTTGGTCACCTTCTTGGCCTGCGGCTTGACCGCCGCGGGCTTGGCAGCGGAGCCGCCCTCCTCGGCGCGCTTGGCGCGCTCGGCCTCGCGGGCGGCGCGCTCCTGCTCGACGGCCTCGCGACGGGCGCGCTCGGCCTCGGCCTGGTGACGCTTGGCATCGGCCCGCTCC
>NZ_CAKTYH010000102.1 GCF_934632265.1 uncultured Senegalimassilia sp. | reverse complement strand
GGGCGCGGTACCCCCATAGAGCCGCACGCCGCGGGCACGTCCTTGTACACCTGGCTCGGGCGCTTGAAGAAGTTGCGCGCGGCTATGCCGGGGATGCCCGCCGTGGCGGCGCAGGCGCCCAAGGCGATGACGCACTTGGCGCGCTCGCGCAGCTTGCGCACCGTGGCCTCGGATTCCTCGGTGGTCACGGCGCCCTCGATGACGGCCACATCGAACTCCTCCGGCATGGGCTCGCTGGAAGCCAGCTGCCAATAACGCAGGTCGATCTGGCCGAGCACGTCGGTCAGGTGCTGCTCGACGTTGGTGATCTGCAGCTGGCAGCCGAAGCAGCTGGCAAGCCCGACCACCACAACGCGCGGCAAGTCGCGCGCTTGGCGCTCGTCGTTTCCGCATCCCATGTTCGTGCCTCCCATCTACATCGACCCCTGGATGTTCTTCGCTTCCCAATAGTTGAACACGGGCCCGTCGATGCAGCAGTACTGGTGCCCGATCTGGCAGTGGCCGCACTTGCCCATGCCGCACTTCATGTGGCGCTCGAAGCTCATGTAGATGTGGTCGTAGCTGATGCCCTTCTTGCGCATCTCGGCGACCACGAAGCGATACATGACCGGCGGGCCGCACACCGCGCCGAAGGTGTTCGCCGGGCTGATCTCCAGATGCTCGAAAGGCTTGGTGACCAGGCCCACTTCGCCGTCCCACGTGTCGTCGGGGTTGTCGACGGTCAGGTAAAGGTCGAAGTCCTTGCGGTGGCGCCACATCTCGAACTGGTTGCGGAACATGACCTCGGAGGGGTTCTTCGAACCGTAGATGATGGTGACCTTGCCGAAGTCGCTGCGCTCGTCGTGGATGTTGTTGATGAGGCTGCGAAGCGGCGCGATGCCCAGGCCGCCGGCGACCAGCAGGATGTCGTGGCCCTTCATCTCCTCGAACGGGAAGCCGCGGCCGAAAGGCCCGCGGATGCCCACGATGTCGCCGCACTGCATCTTGTGCAGCGCCTCGGTGAAGCGGCCGGCACGGCGCACGCACAGCTCGATGAAGCCGCGCTTCGAGGGGCTCGACGAGATGGAGATGGGGGCCTCGCCCACGCCGAAGATGGTCAGCTCGACGAACTGGCCGGGCTCGTGGCGAAACGCCTCGCGGATGCGCTCGTCGATCAGGCGGAACTCGAACAGCTTCTCGGTCGCCGTCAGCTCGGTGATGGACGTGATGCGCGCCGGCCACGGACGATACGGGTTGGCGGCCATAAGCTCCTGCCCCGTCATGGCAGCCGGCTCATCGTGGTACGGCGATACGACCACGGGGTTGAAATCGGTGTTAGCAGGCACCTTCGGCCCCCTTCTTCTCGAAGAACTCCAGCACGCGAATGGGGTTGATATCGGCCTTGCACGCCTTCACGCAGCGGCCGCAGCCCACGCACAGCATGCGGTCGTAGGTGGCCAAAAAGCCGTTGAGCTTGTGATACATGCGGTGACGCACGCGCTCGCGGCCCGTGGGGCGGAAGTTATGGCCGCCGGCCACCACGGCGAACTGCGGCGAGGTGCACGCGTCCCAGATGCGCTGGCGCTCGCCGGTTTGCCCGTCGGGGTCGAGCACGTCTTGGATATCGAAGCAGAAGCACGTCGGGCACACGGCGGCGCAGGCGTTGCAGGCCAGGCACTTGCTGCCCAGCTCCTCCCAAAACGGGTCGGAGTGGAACGCGTCCATGAGCATGGCAACGTCCTGGATCTCGGGGATGTCGGGATTGAACGCCGCCTGGCGCGCACGCGTGGCGTGGCGGAACTCGATACGGTCCTCGTTGGTGGCGTCGCGCAGGTCAACGGCGGACTCAAGGATGTTGGCGGCCTCGACGCTGGAGATGCTGACCAGGAATTTGTCGCCCAGGCGATGGAGGAACAGGTCATAGCCGAAACGCGCCTCGTCGGCATCCCACAGGTTGCAGAAGCAATCCGAATCGGGGCTGCACGACACGCCCACGATCAACGTGGCGGCGCGACGGGCCTTGTAGTACGGATCGGGATAACGCCCGTCACGGAACACCAGGTCCAAGCGGTTGATGGCGTTGATGTCGCACGCATGGGCGCCGAAGATCACACGCGGGATCACTTCCTCCTGGAAATCGGCCACCTCGTTGGTGGCGGCGTTGTAACGCATGAGCGTTTCAGTGGGAGGAAGGAAGTAGCGCTTCGGCGATGCGAGCGTGGTGTCGTAGGCCAGGTCCATCTCGTCAGGCGAGCTGATGGCCTCGAACGAATAGTGCGCACCGCGCTTCACGGGGGCCACGACCTCGTAGCCGTCCATGAATGCCGACACCAATGCGGGAAGCTCCGCGGCGTCGAAAACTCGATAGAGCATGTTTCATCCGTTTCTCGTCTTACGGCATTGCGGGCTCCGATATCGCAAGCGCCTGCACGGCGAACCGCGGGACGCTTGCAGGCGGCACGGCCACCCCCTTAAGGCAGCGTGCCGATGGCAACACGCGCGAACAATAATCCAGCATACCGCCTAATCAAAAAGCCCTTTGCCCGCTTGAGCGGGCAAAGGGCTTCCAAAGTTGCAGGATGCCGGTCGGCTTATGCGAAGAAGATGCCGATCTCGCGCTCAGCGGACTCCGGGGAGTCGGAGCCGTGAATAACATTCTCGTCCATAATCAGACCGAAGTCGCCGCGAATCGTGCCGGGGGCAGCTTCAGCCGGATTAGTGGCGCCCATGAGGGTGCGCACCTTGGCGACAGCGCCCTCGCCGGAGATGACCATCTTCACGACCGGGCCGGAGGTGATGTAGGAGATGAGGCCGTCGTAGAACGGCTTGCCCTCGTGCTCGGCGTAGTTGGCCTTGGCCTGGTCAAGCGTCACCATGCCCAGCTCCATGCGCTCGACGGTCAGGCCGGCGCGCTCGAAGCGGTTGACGATCTCGCCGATGTGGCCGTTGCGCACACCGTCGGGCTTGATCATGCTGTAGGTCTTCTGGATAGCCATGATTGGTACCTTTCTTCTTATCTCTTATCCCAAGCGCCCGCTTCCACGGGCGCAGGTTACCTTGGTTGCGGCTTCGATGCCCGACTGCGCATCGAGCCGTTTAGCGACAGGCCCGGACGCGAAGCCCGCAGCTCGTCGAGCCGTTAGTTCTGGCTGGGGAAGTACAGCTCCACGTTGCTGACCTTCCAGCCGATGAGGTCGCGCACCATGGACAGCTTGTACTGCATCTGCCCGCCGCCGTCGGTCTCGGCGGTCACGTACACGGTGGAATCGGTCATGGACTTCTCCACGGCGTTGATGACAGGAGCGGAATCCTTCACCAGCGAGTTGGTCATGGAAGCGGCGGACGTGTCGCTGACCTCGGCGGAATACAGCGCAGAGGCGTTATCGGGGTCGGCGAACAGCTGCGTTGCCACGCTATCCTGGCTGGGGTAGCCCCAACCCTGCGTGTACATGAACAGCGCGCCGCCGAAGGCCACCACCACGAGCAGGATGATGACGACGAAGATCTTCAGGCCCACGTTGCGACGTTTACGGTCGCGCTTGGCAACGCCCTTGGACCACTGCTCCAGCTCCTCGTCGGAGGCGCTGAAGAAGCGATCGTCGCCTGCTGCCGCGCCGTACTGGCCGGCATCGGCGGCGTAGGGGTCGCCGTAGTAGTACGGGTCGGCCTGCTGAGCGGCATAAGGATCCTGCTCGGCGTACATGGCAGAGCCGTCGGCCGCCACATCGATGCCGGAGAGGTCGGCCGAATCGGAGGGCGCTGCGCCACCGGGAACCGAGACCGGAGCCATGACCTGGGTGATCTCGGACGTGCCTTGGGCGACGGCGGCCACCGCGCGCTGGTAGTCGACGCTTGCGGAGTCGGACAGGAAGTACGTCTTGTCGGCGATGGACTCCTCGAAGGCGTTGACGGCCTTCTGCATCTGCCCGGTTGCGACGTAGGCCTGGCCGAGGTTGGCGTACAGGCGGTTGCGCATCTCGGGCTGCATGTCGAACTGCAGGGCGCTTTCGTAGGACGAAACCGCATCGGCTGCTCGGTTGAGCGCCATGAAGCACACGCCCAGGTTCAGCAGGGCCTTGGTGGGATCGGGGTTGGCCTCGTCAAGGGCGGCGTTGCGGAACGCCACGCCGGCTTCGGCGGTCTTGCCCATCTTCAGAAGCGCGTTGCCCATGCCCGTGTAGGCCTTGTAGGCGGAATCGTACTTCGCATCGGATGCAGCGGCCTCGAAGTTGGCCACAGCGTCCTCGTAGTCGTGCAGGGCGGCATAGGCCATGCCCAGGTTGTAATGCACGCCGCCGCGGGCGTCGTAGGCCTCATCGGCAACGGCCTGGCCGTAGGCCTGGATGGCCTCGTTGGGTTGCTTGAGCTTCACCAGGCAGTTGCCCATCTGGTGGTAGAGCTGGCCCATCTCGCCGGGGGCAAGGGGGCTTGCCTCGTCCTGCAAGCACTGCTGGTAGGCCTCCAAGGCGCCTTGGAAGTCCTTCTGCGCGTAAGCTGCGCGGGCTTGCTGGAATAACTGGTTGTTCATCTGGATCCTTCGCTATCTTGTACGCTTCGGAATACTGCGGCTAGGCAGGTTATTCGGCGGCGTTCTCGATCTCGATGCCCTCGATCACATCGCCGACGCGAAGCTGGGCGATGACGTCCATACCCTCGATGGTCTGGCCGAACACGGTGTAGCCGCTATCCAGCATGGGCTGGGCGCCCAGGCACAGGTAGAACTGCGAACCCGCGGAGTCGGGGTTCTGGCTGCGGGCCATGGCCAGCGCGCCGTCGGCATGGTGGTTGTTGGGGTTGGTGGAATACTCCTCCTTGATGCAGTAGCCCGGACCGCCGGTGCCGAGGCCGGCGAAGAGATTGCCGGCGGCGGCGATGACCTGGTCGGTATCAAGGTCGCGCGTGTTGGGGCAGCCGCCCTGGATGACGAAGCCCGGCACGTAGCGGTGGAACTTCAGGTTGTCGTAGAAGCCCTTGGTGGCAAGCTCGACGAAGTTGCCGACGTGGATGGGGGCGTCCTTGCCCGCCAGCTGCACGCGGATGTCGCCCTTGGAGGTTTTGATGACGGCGATCTCGTCGCCGGTGGGCTGGTACGCGGGAGTGTACAAAGCCATGGGACTTCTCCTTTTCTCAAGCCGGCCCCGACGTTTGCCGGAGGCCTTCGCGAAAACGCCCGCGCAGAAGGCGGGCGTTGCTTTAAACGAATCTCGTGATGTGTAGTTTAGCAGCTTGGGACCGGGCGCGGCGAAACCTGAAAACGCCTGCGGGGAAAAACCGTAGAACGCACAAACGGGGCCGGGTCGCCGGCGAGCGGCTCGAAGGCGCCGTGCGGGCGCTCCCGCAGACCGCGCGAGCCCGGACCCCGGCGCAACCGCGCCGGCGTCTAGCCGCGCACGAAGCAGCTGACCAGCTCCACGTGGTAGGTCTGCGGGAACAGGTCGACGGGCTGCACGCGCTCCAGGCGGTAGCCCTCGTCCTCGAAGCGGCGCACATCGCGCGCCCAGGTTGCGGGGTTGCAGCTGACGTAGACCACGCGCCCCGGGCGGGCGGCGGCGATGTCGGCCGGCACGCCGTCGGCAAGGCCCGCGCGCGGCGGGTCGACCACCAGCGCGTCCAGGCCGCCCAGCTCGGGCAGCTCACGGGCAGCGTCGCCGCCGATCACGTCGATGTCGACGTAGTTCTCGTCGGCGTTGCGGCGCAGGTCGCGCACCGAGGAGGCCGCGGACTCCACGGCGATCACATCGGCGCCGGCGCGCGCCATGGCCACGCCGAACGTGCCGCAGCCCGCATACAGGTCGGCGACGAGCAGCCCATCGAGCCCCTCGGGGCCGTCCTGGCCCACGCTTCCGCCGAGCATGCAGATGGCCTGCTCCATGAGCTTTTCGGCCTGTGCGGTGTTCACCTGGAAAAACGACGGCGCATGCGCCACGTAGCGCGCGCCGAGCAGCTGCTCTTGCCAGCAGCCCTTGCCGTCGAGCACCTCAAGGCCCTTGATCTTGCGCGCCTTGCCCGGGTCGGCGATGACGCGCACCACGCTGGTGGCCTTGAGCGAGCTTTTCAGCATCTTGGCGGCCGCCGCGCGCGGGAAGCCCGACGGGCGCGTCCACAGCGCGATCTCGGTCTCGCGGGTGCGCACGCTCGTGCGAACGCCCACGCGGAAGATGCCCAGGTCGTCGGAACCCTGCAGATAGCGAAGCGCCCCGCGCAGCGCCTTGGGGGCCTTCGCGATGGCGTCGTGGGCCAACGGGCAGGACAGCGCCTGCATCACATCGGGGCTTCCTTCCTGATGAAAGCCCAGGTTGAACGTGCCCTTGGCATCCCATTGCGCACCCAGCTCCAGCTTGTTGCGGTACCCCCACTGACGCTTAGAGGGAAGGCACGGCGCCACCAGCTCCGCCGCGGCGTCGCCGAAGCCGCCCGTGCGGGCGAGCGCGGCCACCACGTTGGCGCGCTTGGCCTCAAGCTGCGCGTCGTTGGCGATATGCTGCCATGGAGCCGCGCCGCTGGCCGCGGGCTCGGCCCACTTCGGCATCACGCGGCACGCGCCGGGCTGCTCGAGCTTGGCGATGCGGGCGCGGGCGAACGTCGGCTTGTTCTCGACCACTTCCACGCCTGCCACGTCGCCCGGAGCGCCGCCTTCGACGAACACGGTCTTGCCGTCGGACAGGTGCCCGACCGCTTCGGCGCCGTAGCCCATGCGCTCGATGGTGATGGTTTCGGTCATGTTCACACTCATTTCTTTTTCGGGCCCATTCGGGCGATAGTAGCGTATAATAGGTAGATACGCCCTAGTAGCTCAGTTGGATAGAGCGTCTGCCTCCGGAGCAGAAGGCCACAGGTTCGAACCCTGCCTAGGGCACCATTTGCATTTTGTACGAACCCGTTGGACGTCAAGTCTGGCGGGTTCGTTGCTTTCCACGTCGTAGTTCAGCGTCACTATGCACTCTTCGTCGCTCACGCTCACCTGGTAGACGAACGCCCTCAGCAGCGTCGCGTCGTCCAGGGCGGAGCCGCAGTGCAGGAAGTCGGCCAGCCGCTCGGGGTCTATCTGATCGTCCCTG
>NZ_CAKTYH010000101.1 GCF_934632265.1 uncultured Senegalimassilia sp. | reverse complement strand
CTCGGCGTCGGGCGTGCCGATGCTCGACGTGATCTGCTCGATCTTGACCGGCTCGGCGTTCGTGGCGTTCATGTTCGCGGCGGCGCTCACGCTGATGGTGTCGGCGGCCGGTGCGGTGCTGCAGGCTGCGCTGTTCGCGAAGGGCGTCGAGGGCGCCGGCAAGCCGGCGGCGGCGTTTCTGTGGGGTTGGGCTGCGGCGGCGGTGTCGCTGGTGTGCCTGCTGGTGGTGGCTAGCGGCATTTTGAGCGGCGTGCAGGTGGGCTCCATGAGCAGCAAGCTGCCGGGTGCAGGTGTGCTCGTGCTGGCGGCGGTGTGCTTCACGGCGTTTTTGGGCACGCTCCTGGGTGCGTCGTCGCAGGTCATGTGCGCGTGCATCTCGCGTGCCGGCGGACGTGCGAGCTGGAACCTGGTGGGCGCGGCGGCCGCGTGCGGCGCCGTGGTCATGGTGCTGACGGTGCTCACGTTTGCGGCTATCAACACGGCCAGCCCGAACATGGCGGTCGTGGGCGGCCTGCTGGCGGTCGACTGCGTCGTGAACGTGGCGCTGCTGCTGGCAGCGAGCAGGTTCACGAAGTAGGGAAGTAGTGCGAAAGGGGCTTTTGCGGGAGCGCAAAAGCCCCTTTTCGGCGTTGTGTGGGGGGTTGGTTGATTGCGGGGCGGGTTTGCGTTGGTGCCGCCCGCCCCGTTCGAGGGCGAGGTTTGCGTTGCTTGCGCAAACCCGCACCGCGATTAACGTGCGGGATTTGATCTACTTGCGCAACCCCCGCAGCCCGCACAACTGTAGGGTTTGTTTGGCTGGCACCCAGCTATGCGCGGCGGGTGATTGCTGGTTTGCGAATCGTGATCTTGGGAGGAGGCGTATCGTGTGTGAGCTTGGTTCCGTGACGTTTCGGGCGTTCGATACGGTGTGCGCCGTGTCGGCTGATGTCGATGCGGTTGCGTTGCGCGAGGTTGAGGCGCTTTGCGCGCGATACGAGCTGCTGCTGAGCCGCTTCAACCCGGAAAGCCGGCTGTTCGCACTCAACGCCGCTGCGGGCGAGTGGGTCGACGTGGGCGAGGAGCTTGCCGGTGTTTTGCGCGCTGCGCTGGGATATTGCGAGCGCACGGGCGGGCTGTTCGACATCACCATGGGCGGCGTGTGCCGTCTATGGGATTTCAAGCGCGGCGTCGTGCCTGGCGACGCCGCTATCGCCGAGGCGCTTGCGCACGTCGACTGGCGCAACGTGCAGGTCGAAGGGGCGCGGGCGCGCATCACCGACCCGCGGGCAACGATCGATCTGGGCGGCATGGCGAAGGGCTATATCGCAGACAAGGTGATTGACCTGCTGAAACACCACGGCGCAACCAGCGGCGTGATCAACCTGGGCGGCAACGTGGCATGCTTGGGCAGCAAGCCCGACGGTAGTGCATGGAACGTAGGCCTGCGCGCGCCAGTGCCTTCGGGCGGCAGCTTGCAAGCCGCATCGTTCGCCAGCGTTTCCGTATGCGGGAAATCGGTAGTGACCAGCGGCGTCTACGAGCGCGCCTTCGTGCGCGACGGCCGCGTGCTCCACCATATCCTGGACCCCCGAACAGGCAAACCAGCGGAAACGGACGTACTGTCCGCAACCGTCATAGCCGACGAATCGCTCGACGCCGACGGCTACACCACCGCGCTCATCATCATGGGCGCCGATCAAGCCCTAACCTTCGCCGAGCAAACCCCCGGCATAGAGGCCATCCTCCTAACCACCAACGCCCACCTACTAAAAACCACCGGCATAACCGCCAAAGGCACAAGACTGCAGGTCGGTTAGGTAGATATGTATGCAAGGGACCACGCAGAGGTGCTGCTATGAACACGAGAAATGCGATGGGTAGTAAATAATACCATGATTATGGTATAGTGCCGATATCGTGGTATATATGCAAGGAGGCTGCTCATGCCAGTTTGCGTCCCTATTAAAGAAATGAAGAATACGGCATCGTTCACCGAAACGGTCATGGAAGCCCAAGAGCCCGTTTTCGTCACAAAAAACGGTCGCGAAGCAATCGTGTCAATGTCGCCGGAGGTATACGAAGGCTTGCTTAGGGAAGCGGCTCGTGCCCGCTTGTACGATATCGTTGAGCGCGGGTTGGACGATGTGCGCGCCGGTCGCGTTTCCGATGCAAAATGCGTTACTGCAAACCTGCGGGCTGCATATGGCGCTTAATGTGGTGATTTCCGAGTCCGCACAAGCCGGACTCGCGGAAGCTTGCGGCTATATAGCCGAAGTTTTGAAAGAGTTATCGGCGGTCGTCACGCTGCTTGATGCATTCGACGAGTTTGTGGATGCGGTATCGCAGCTTCCTGATCTATATCCGCTTTGCAACGAGTCGCGACTTGCTAGTATGGGGATTCGCAAAGCCCTCATCAGGGGATATGTTGCACTTTACGTTCGAAACGATAAAGAAGTTTCGGTAATCGCATTCTTTCATCAGACGCAAGACTACGCAAAGCTTATATGATGTGCCTGCCTCTTTTCTGAGCGGGCTATTCTTTGCCGTTCTCGACTTCGGCGATTACTTCTTCGTAGCCTTTTAGCGCTGCGAAGGGCATGAACTGGCTGCCGCGGTCGGGCGAGGGGACCGACGCGCGCACGCCGTCGGCCGCTACGCGTTGCGCTATGCGGTCGAGCACTTGCGCGCGGTATTCGCGCTCGTCGGCCGACAGGCCTGGCCACACATCCGGCGTGGGCAGGCCGGCGGCTATGCGCGCCTGATCAGGGCTAAGCACGATGCCCGCCTACCTGGTTGTTGCGCTCCATGGCGTTCGCCTCCTCTTTCAAACTTGTGGCCTTCAGCAGCGCGTTCGCGCCGAAGCGTTTGCGCACGTCCACCATGGCCCGCGACAAGGCGGCTTGCTTGCGCTCGTTCGCGGCGTCGTCGAACAGCGTGGGCTGCACCTTCTCGGCGGGTATCAGGTCCGCCAGCGCTATGTTCACGCGGCGGATGGAAAGCCCCGGCGTCACGCGGGCGCGGTAGATCTCCAGCACGGCGTCGGTCAGCGCATCGACGGCGTTGGTGGGTTTGGGCAGCTTCGCCGACCCGCCCGCGCCGGCGGCCGCGGCGCCGAACGGCCCGCACTTCTCCCACGACTGGTGGGGGAAATTGCTGGCCGAATACCCCACGTACACGCTTGCCACCTGGGCGCATAAGCCTTTCTTCACCAGCTCGAGCGCGCTGCCCAACACCATCTCGCGCAGCAGCGTTTCCACCTCGCGGCAGCTGTAGTCGCGCATGAGCACCTGCCCGTTGGTCAGCGAATGGCCGCGCGGGCGGTAGCTGCGCGCCTGCTCGACGGTGCACGCTTCCAGCCCCCACGCGTGGTCGATCAGGTATTCGGCGTTTTTGCCGAACTCGCGGCGCAGCACCTTGGGGTTGACGGCGCAAACCCCCGCAAGGTCGTACGCGCCGTGCTTGGCTAGGCGGCGGGCGATGCCCGGGCCGATGCCCCAGATATCGGTGATCGGGCGGTGGAACCAGATCTCGCGCTTGAACGACTCGTCGTCAAGCTGCCCGATGCCGTCGCTGGCGTGCTTCGCGCAAATGTCGAGCGCCACCTTCGCTTGGAACATGTTCGGTCCGATGCCGGCCGTGGCGGTGACGCCGGAAACCTCGAAGGCGCGCCGCATCAGGCGTTTTGCGAACGTGCGCGCGTCGGTGCGGTAGAGGCGCAGGTAGGGCGCGGCGTCGATGAAACACTCGTCGATGGAGTACACCTGCAGGTCCTGCGGGCTGACAAGCTCAAGGTAGCTGCCCACGATTTCGCCGCTGACCTGCATGTATCGTTTCATGCGGGGGACGGCGGTCAGGTACTCGATGCCCGGCGGGATGTCGCGCACGCGGCAGCGGTTGCGCACGCCGGCGGCCTTCATGGCCGGCGTGATGGCAAGGCAGATGGTGTTCGCGGAGCGGTCGGGGTCGGCCACCACCAGGTTGGTGGTGAACGGGTCAAGGCCGCGATCGGCGCATTCCACGCTGGCGTAGAACGACTTCAAGTCGATGCATATAACGCAACCCGAGGTTTTGCGCAAATCCGTCACCCGTCAATCCTTTCCGTTTCTCCATCGTTTGTTCGCTAGCAATTTTCGAACGCGCGTTCGATAATACCATAGCGATGGATTTTATGACGAAAGACGGCGAAAGACGAGGCGTGCACAAAATGTACGTCAACGTCGTGCTGCACGTGAACGACGAGGGGCGTATCGACCCGCTGGCGGTCATATGGCCTGATGGGCGCACGTTCCGCATCGACGAGGTGCTCTACCGCGGGGAGCCGGGGCAAATGCAGAAGGGGGCGAAAACGTCGCGCTTCCGCATCCGTTTCGGGCGAAAGGAAACCAATCTGTACCTGGAGCGCCGCCAAGGTTCGCCGGCGCTCGGCACCCCCGACGTCGACCGCTGGTGGGTCAACGCCATCGACAACACTCCGACTAAGCCTGGCTGCTAGGGGAAGTGGGCTGGATGTTGTTGCACGGCAGGGTAGTCAAGCAACTCGCGACGGCGCGGGAGGTGAAACGAGGCGTGACGGGCGGTCGCAATATGGATTAGATTCCGCAAAATGCGACATTTACCGCGAAAATGGATTTCATTCCATTTTCGCGGTGGTTCCGGCATTTTGTGGAATGGATTCCATTTTTGTAGCTTCAACCTGCGACTATGCGCGTTCGTCTTCGGTTTTCGCGTGGGCGGTGGCGACTGCGGCTGCTCCGACTGCCGCTGCTGCGGCGACGGCTGCGGAGGCTGCCTTCAAGGTGCCGTCATCGCCGGTCGGGGCAAGGGGCTTGGGATCGCTCGCGTCGTTCGCCGGTGGCTGCGTTTCGGGCTGCTTGGGCTCGGGATCTGGGTCAGGCTTGCGCACGGGGTCGGGTCCAACCTGCGTCGCAATACGCCCCTGACCTGCGGCGTTAGCATATTCCTGCCCGATAACGCCGTGCAGGTTCAACTGCACGTATTCCATAAGGGCATCGTTGTCCAAGCCCAGCAGCGTGACGGGGTTCTTGCACAGCATGCTGTACGAACCGCCGCCTTCCACCAGGTAGTACGAATGGCACACCAGCGTGTATGCCGCTTGCGGGTCGATAGCCTTACCGTGCAGCTTTGCCCGGCGCACGCGGCGCTCCTTCGTGTCGTCTATGCCGACGAACGTGCTACCCGAGCGCAAAACGGGCGAATCGATGTCAGTGCGGATGACGAACTCCAGCCCCTCGGAAACCTGCAGGAAGTCGCCGCTGGACTCGGGCAAGCTGCTTGCCGAGAGCTCGAGCGCGTCAAGCAGGTCCTGGCCCGAAACGCTGGTGTAGCAAAGCTGGTTATTGAAGGGGTTCACGTTGATGAGGTCGCCCTTCGTCACATCGCCGCTGTTCAGGTTCGCGCGAACGCCGCCGCCGTTGACGAACGCGATGTCGGCCATGACTCCCGCGTTTGTCGCATAATAAAGGTACGCGTCGGTCACGAAGTCGCCAAGGTTCGTTTCGTGCGCTCGCACGGCCCAGGTGTAATCGTCGTCTTCGAACGCGTACAGGTCCACCTCGGACTTGCCGATAATGGTTCCCGTTTGGGCTTTGACATCCGCAACCTTCTTGTTGATGACATCCTGCACGCTGGCATCGCGCCCGAACGTCGCCTCCTGCACGTATGCGGGATCGCCGCTTTTGCGAGCCTCGCGCAAAAGCGTGGCCTCGAAGGCGGGCGTGCTGGCGGAGATGGTGCCGCTGTCCGGATTGATGACGACCTGGCCCACGCTGGAGAACTGCGTACCCGTTTGCGTGATGATGACGTTTTTACCCTCGGCGTCTTGCTTGACCTGCACATATTCCTGGTGCGAATGGCCATCGATGATTACGTCGATGCCACGGCAGCGCTTCGCCAACGCGTCGGAGCGCCAGATGTCGGGTGACCCTTCCTGGCCAAGGTGCGCCAGCAGCACAACGTAATCAGCGCCTGCCGTGCGCGCCTGGTCAACGGCGTTTTGCACCGCTGCGGCAAGCGCCGCGCCGGTATCGTCCTCGCAAAAGCCGTACACGCACGTGTGATCGTCGTCGCTTCGCCAGAACGATTTCGGCGACGAAGCCGTCAGCGTCGCCGGCGTGGTAACCCCCACGAACGCCACGCGCGCAGTACCGCCGCCTGTAAGCGGATAGCTCTGGATGGCGTACGGGGCGAACATGAGTGTGGGCACCTCGGGGCGCTTATCGGTGAAGTTGCAGCTCAGGTATGTGGCGCTCGCGCTGCCAACCAGGTGGTTGAACTGCGGCATCCCGTAGTCGAATTCGTGGTTCCCGGGAATCACGAAGTCATATCCCGTCGAGTTCATGATGTCGACGAGCGCTTGGCCTTGCGTCAGCGTGCCCATGACGTTGCCCTGCACGGCGTCGCCGGCATCCACAAGCGTGACGTTCCCGCTGCCGAAAACGCTTTTGCGGTCGGCAACGTAGCTTGCCAGCGCCGAATACCCCAGCGGCGTCGCTCCCTTTTCATCGGCTTCGCCAACAGCGCAGTGGACGTCGTTGGTGTGCAGGATGACGATAGCGCTGCCCGCCTGCGCATCGTCGGCGAACGCGCGGCGCGGCAACCCGAACACAGCGCTGCCGAAAGCGAAGGCGGTCGCGCCCGCAAGGAACTGACGACGGGAAAGCTCGGTGCTCATAAAGATGCTCCAATCTGCAAAAGGGTCGAAGCGGGCGGCTCAAGAAGTAAACCAAGTGACTCGTGGCGTACGACCCATGATACGCGCGCATGATTCCGAAAAATGCGCTGCTTTTCGCGAAAATGGGTTCGAACTCATTTTCCAGCGGCGAGTCGGGCGCGTTGCGAAATTGATTCCATTTTCGCAGCTTGAAGCCGCGAAATCGAGAGCGGTGCAATAGGGAATGCAGCGCAAAACCACGCAAAAGAAAACGGGCCGAAGGGGAGTGCCCTTCGGCCCGTAAGCGCTTAGATGAACTTGCCCTTGCCGTGGTCGGCCATGTGTTGGATCAGCTGCGCGACCCAGCCGCGGAACTCGCCCTTGCGAGGGACCAGCTTGCCGTCCACCAGCTCCTCGTAGGAGA
>NZ_CAKTYH010000100.1 GCF_934632265.1 uncultured Senegalimassilia sp. | reverse complement strand
GGCGAACCGGACGCTGCTCGGCACATTATCGACGGTATGCGCATAAGGGTTTTCGCAAGACACCGTGGCGGCAAGGTTGCACCCGACGATGCTCTCGCTGGCGCGTACCTTCGCCAGCAAGCTATCCGCATCGTCGTCGACGGTGGAGATGATCGCACGCTGGGCGCCGTGGTCGCGCACATGGCGGACGAGCGCACGCGTGTCCACGCCCTCGATTGCCACTACGCCGTTTCGTTTCAGGTATTCGGGGACGGACATGCCGCTTCGCCAATTGCTCGGCGTCGCGCACATGTCGCGAACCACCAGGCCGCGCAGGGCGGGCGTGGCCGATTGCGCGTCCTCGACGTTGACGCCGTAGTTCCCGATCTGCGGATAGGTCAGCGTGATGATCTGACCCGCATAGCTAGGATCGCTGATCACCTCGAGATAGCCCTCGAGCGAGGTGTTGAAGCATATCTCGCCGAATGCCTCGCCGGAAGCTCCGCACGCGGTTCCGAAGAACACCGCGCCGTCTTCCAATGCCAACGCCGCCTTCGCGCCAACCCCTTTCGAGGTCCCGCGCAGCAGCTGTTCGGTTACATTGCTCACATGCAACTCCTTTCATGATGACAAGCGCCACCGCCGCGGCGCCGCCTCCTGCAAGCGGAGAGCCGAACACCTGGTCGTCGAAGCCGGTTGTCGCCTGCCATATTCCTTTTCGGTCTCTCGGTACCGCCCTTAAAGGACTTGGAGGAGTATACAGCTATATATTGGTTTTATTCCCTGTTATGCAGTTTTATAACCAACTGTTAACGTAATATGCACTTGATTTGCTTCCGATTTTTGTGCAGGCGCACTTAAACCCCTGATGGGAAGCGGATTTGAGCCCCTTTTCCCGTTGAGGGAAACCTCGTATACGTAGTAGGATGTTCGTTAACAGGACAGCGAGGCCGCTATCGGGAAGGGGAACCGATGGGAATCGACGAACGGGCGACAAGCCTACCTCCGGGTGCGATGCGCGGCGCCATCGTGGGAACAGTGGCGTTAATCACGGTGTTCGCGGCCGCTTCCGCGCCTATCCCGCTCTACGCTACCTGGCAGCAGCAGCTGGGGCTTTCCGCATCCGATGTATCCATGACCATCGTCATGTACCTGTTCGGCGTGCTGTCCGTGCTGTTCTTCGCCGGATCGCTATCGGACGCATCCGGCCGCAGGCCCACGGTCGGCGCCGCCCTTGCCTGCGGCGTTGCGGGATGCCTGCTGTTCATCGGCCTCTCAAGCGGCCCCATGCTGCAGTTCGCCCGTTTCGTGCAAGGGGTTTCCTGCGCGCTGTCCATGAGCGCCACCTCGGCATTCGTGATCGACTGCGCCTCGGAGCGCCATCGCACGTTCGGCATGACCATCGCAAGCACCGGGTACCTGATCGGCCTTACCGTCGGGTCGCTGGGCATCGGCATTTTCGCCACCGTCTCCACCGCTTACTGGCAGGTGTTCGTCGTTCTGGCCGTCATCATGCTTGCAACCATGCTCGCCCTCCCCTTCACACCGGAAACCGTGCACAACCGCATCACCTGGAAAAAGGCCGTTAAACCTATGACGCACGTACCGGCGCATCTTCGCAAACTGCTCCCCATCGTGGCCGGCGGCTATATCTCCACCTGGTCGGTCGGCTTCTTCTTCCAATCGCTTTCCACGCCAGCCTCGGTCGACTACTTCGGGGCGACCGACCCGCTCATCCCCTCCCTGGTACTGGCCTTGGCCATGGCGCCAAGTGCGCTAGGAGGCCCGGTATCGGCGCGCATGGGCACGCGCTCCTCGATGATCGTGGGCTACATCATCATGTTCGCCTCCATCGTGGCGCTAGGGGTCTGCATGGTTTTGGGCCTGCTGATCCCTTATTTGGTGCTTGAGGTGGTCTTCGCGGTCACCACGGGCATGATATTGTCCTCAAGCTTGCATATGCTTATCAGCGCAGCAACGCCGCAGGAGAACGCCAGCGTGGTGACATTGGCGAATCTGACCGGCTATGTGGGGTCGACCGTGGTATCCACCATCCAAACAGGGCTCACCGCCACATTCGACCTGGCAACGGTGTACGCCTTCATCGCGGTTCTGAGCGCCATCTCGATCGTGCCGGGATGCGTGACAATGGCCAAACACCAGAAATAACAGCCGCCAAAAGCCCTTTCCATCGGGACCCGCCGTACATGAATCGACGCAACCCCGATACAAAACCATGGGCTTGCAATGACGAGGAGGGGACATGCCCGAAATCTGCAACGAATCCAACGCGAAAGACCTGAGGAGCGCCATCATCGCGGCGTGCGCCATGCTGCTGACCTTCGCCGCAGTGGCGGTACCCGTTCCGCTGTACGCCGAATACAAGATAGCCCTGGGGCTCACCGACGCCGACATCTCGTTGACCATGGTTTCCTACCTCACCGGCGTGCTGACCACCTTGTTCATAGGCGGATCGCTGTCTGATGCGCTGGGACGCAGGCCGCTCGTGGCAGCCGCGCTGCTGTTCGGCTCGCTGGCTTGTGCGCTTTATATCTGGCTGCCCAACGGAGCCGCCTTGCAGATCGCCCGCATGGTGCAGGGCGTGTCATGCGGGCTTACCATGAGCGCCACCTCGGCGTTCATGCTTGATTGCACCTCGCAACGCTATCGCACCTTCGGCACCACCATCGCCAGCACCGGATGCTTGATCGGCATGATGATCGGGTCTTTGGGCATCGGCATCTACGCCACGTTCTCCCGCAACTACATCCCCATGTTCGCCGTGCTCATCGCGCTCATGATGCTCAACGCCATCCTGCTTCCCCTTGCGCAGGAAACGGTCACGCAGCGGATCACCATCCGCAAGGCCATCAAACCGCTCGTGCACATCCCGAAAAACCTTCGCCCGGTGTTCCCCCTTGCCGCCGAGTGCTATATCGCCGCATGGGGCACGGGCGTGTTCTTCCAATCGCTGTCCACGCCTGCCGCCGTGTCGTACTTCCAATCTACCGACCCGCTCATCCCCGCGCTTATGTTCGCGCTGGCCATGGCCCCGAGCGCCCTGGGCGGCCCCATGTCGGCTCGCACCACCACGCGATTCGCCGTGTACGGCGGCACGGCGCTGCTGTGCGTCAGCTACGCGATCTTGTGGATTACGTTGACGAAGGGCATGACGGTGCCGTTCCTGATCGCCGACGGCGTGTTCAGCGTTTCCACCGGCATCCTGCTTTCCGCCAGCATGCACATGCTCATCAGCTATAGCGACCCCGCAGACAGCGCAAGCGTGGTATCGCTTATCAACTTCACCGGTTATGTGGGGTCCACCGTGGTGAGCATCGCCATGAGCACCATCGCCAACAGCTTGCCGCTGAGCACCGTCCTGATGGTCGGTTTCGCCATCTCCATGGTGTTCATGATCCCCGGTTTCGCGACGAAGGCGCTGCGCAAGTAGCGCGATTTTCCCACAGCGAAGCCGTGGCGCGACTGGATGCACGACCGTGCTATAGCCAGAACTGCATCGAGGTCGACCCCTCCCGCAGTCATGTATCGACGCCGACCGCGGGCGGGGTTGTTCGGCACGGCAAACGGACCAGCCTGAAAGGATATCAACCGCCGCAAACGCAAAAAGGGATGCCCCGGATTCTGTCCGGGGCATCCCTTCTGTTTTGCATTGGTAGAGCTTGGCGTTACTCGACGATCTTGCCGTCTTCCATGGTTGCGTAGCCGCCGACGTACACGTCGGTTGCGCGGCCGGTGAGCTGAGCCCCGATGAAGCCGGAGTTCTTCGCCTTGCTGCAGAAGTCCGCGGCGTCGACGGTCCAAGCGGCCTCGGGGTCGATGACCGTCAGGTCGGCGGTGCTGCCGGCCTCGAGGGCCACGCGCTCCACGCCAAGGATAGCGCGCTGATTGGCGCCCATGAGCTCGGTCATGCGCTCCCAGGTGATCTTGCCGGTGGCCACCAGGTTGGTGATGACCAGGCCCAGGCTGGTCTCCAGGCCGATCATGCCGAACGGCGCCAGCTCGAACTCTCGGTCCTTCTCCCATGCGGTGTGCGGGGCATGGTCGGTGACGATGGCATCGACGGTGCCGTCGATCACGCCGGCGATAAGGGCCTCTGCATCGGCGGCCGTGCGCAGCGGCGGGTTGACCTTGAGGGCCGTGGAGTAATCGTCGCCGATGTTGTCCTCGGCGAGGAACAGGTGATGCGGGGTGACCTCGCAGGTGACCGGCAGGCCCTCGGCCTTCGCGGCGCGCACCATGTCAAGGCCGCGAGCGGTGGAGATGTGCTGGATGTGCAGCTTGCAGCCGGTCAGGCGGCACAGGGCGATATCGCGGGCAATCTGCAGCTCCTCGCCTTCGGCCGGCCAGCCCAGAAGGCCCAGGCGCGTGGAGGCGACGCCCTCGTTAACCTGACCATCGCCGACCAGGTCCTCGTCCTGGCAGTGGCTCATGACCACGCGGCCGAACTGGCTGGCGTAATCCATGACGCGGCGCATCATGCCGGCAGCCTGGATGCCACGGCCATCATCGGTGAACGCCACGGCGCCGTGCGCGACCATGTCGCCCATCTCGGAGAGCGTCTCGCCCTTCAGGCCCTGAGAGCAGGAGCCCGACACGTGCACGCGGCACTTGCCGGCCTGGGCGGCGATAGACTTCACATACTCGACGGCGACGGCGTTGTCGACGACCGGGTTGGTGTTGGGCATGGCGCAAACCGCCGTGAAGCCGCCATGGGCCGCGGCGCGGGTGCCGCTGGCGATGTCTTCTTTCTGCTCGAAGCCGGGCTCGCGCAGGTGCACGTGCATGTCGACCAGGCCCGGGACGACGATCTTGCCGGCCAGGTCGCGCTCGACGCCCTTCTCCAGGGTAAGGCCCTGGCCGATCTCGGCGATCTTGCCGTCGCGGATGAGGATGTCGGCGGTTTCGTTCAGACCGACCTGCGGGTCGATCACGTGCGCGTTCTTAAGCAGTAATGCCATCTTCGCTCCCTCCAAGCAGCAGGTACAGGGCGGCCATGCGGGTCAGGATGCCGGCATAGACCTGGTCAAGGATGACCGAGCGCTCCGGGTGGTCGGCCATAAAGGAATCCAGCTCGACGCCGCGGTTGATCGGGCCGGGGTGGCACACGATGCAGTCGGGGCGCATGAGCTTGTTGCGCTTCTCGGTGAGGCCGTAGAGCATGTTGTACTCGCGCAGGCTGGGGTACGGCGCGCCTTCGAGGCGCTCGCGCTGGATACGCAGCATGTACACGACGTCGAGCTCGGGGAGCACCTCGTCGATGTTATGCGAGATGTGGTCGACGCCGAGGACCTCGGGGCGTGCGGGCAGCAGCGTGGGCGGGGCGATGGCGGTGACCTCGCAGCCCATGATCTTCAGGGCCGGGATGAGGCTGCCGCACACGCGGGAGTGCCCGATGTCGCCGACGACGCCGACCTTCAGGCCGTCGAGGCGACCCTTGGTCTGCCAGATGGTGTACAGGTCGAGCAGCGCCTGCGTGGGATGCTGGTGCTTGCCGTCGCCCGCGTCGATGACATGGACGCCGGACACGTCGGCGATCTTACGCGGCACGCCGGCGTGCTTGTCGCGCACGACGATCATGTCGATCTTGTAGGAGCACAGCGTCTCCACCGTGTCCACCAGGCTCTCGCCCTTGACCGAGGAGGTGGAGCTGCCGCCGAAGTTCAGGCTTGCGGCGGACAGGCGCTTCTCGGCCATCTCGAAGCTCGAGCGCGTACGGGTGGACGGCTCGTTGAACATGTTCACGACGGTGAAGCCCTTGAGCGTGGGCACCTGCTTGATGCGGCGCTCGTTGACCTCCTTGAACTTCACGGCCGTTTCCAGGATGGCCATGATGTCATCGGCGGAATACTCCGTGATGTCGATAAGATGCTTGTGGTTGAAAGCCATTCCCTATTCACCTCCCAGCGGTGCGGCGCCGATGTGCGCGCCGTCGGACATTTCCAGAATCTCGACCTCGGACTTGCCGTCCACTTCCTCCAGGAACAGGCGCACGTTCTCCTGTGCGGCGGAAGGCACGTTCTTGCCGACATAATCGGCGCGGATGGGAAGCTCGCGGTGTCCGCGGTCCACCAGCACGGCAAGCTCCACGCGAGCCGGGCGGCCGATGTCCATGAGCGCGTCGAGCGCGGCGCGGATGGTGCGGCCGGTGAAGAGCACGTCATCTACGAGCACGACGTCCTTGCCGTCCATATCGAAGTCGATTTCGGTGGAATGCACTTCGGGGGCGAAGTGGGTGGCGAAGTCGTCACGATAGAAGCTGATGTCGAGCTTGCCGAGCGGCACCTTCGTGCCCTCGATCTGCTCGATCTTCTCAGCCAGGCGCTTGGCGAGCAGATCGCCGCGCGTGACGATGCCGACGAGCGCGAGGTTATCCGCGCCCTTGTTGGTCTCGAGGATCTGATGCGCGATGCGCACCAGAGAGCGCTCGATCTCGTCTGCATCCATGCAGACGTTCTTGACCGTCCCTGCGTCAGTCATACACACCCTTTCTCTAGTCGAGTGCGTACAGACAGACACGTCTTTCGGGAAAGCCGCCGAGTTTTTCGGCCCGCCCGAACCTTGACGCCATGTCGCAAGGCATAAAAAACGCCTTTGCGGCTGACAAAGGCTTCATCTCAGATCCGCTCTTGTGAAAGCGAGCGATTCGGGTGTTACCTTGTCGGTCTCTCTGTACCGCATTTAAAGGAACTGTTGGCAGTTTATGCGGACCGGCGCGGTTTGACAACCCCGAATATCGAAAAAACACCCCGAGCGGTCGGTTTTTATGCAGCGGTGATTCGCAAGTTCATCCGGACGCTTCGCTTTTGCTCTCGAACTCAACCGTACGCGTCCGGATGAGTTCGAGAATCCCTTTCCGGAGGCCCTCCCGAGAGAAAGGAAAGATCATGAGGAAAAACGCGCCGAAGCCCTACCGCAGGCTGGACAAGGCCGACCAAACCGCGATCGAGAGGGGCCTCGACAAGCGCAAGCCAGAACAAGGGACGACTGTTGTGTTCACGTAATCGACCCCCGCGCCTTCGGCAACGCGACGTGAACGCACCTCCGTCCCCTGTTCAGGTTGGCGCTAGCCGAGCAGCGCGGCCATGCGAGCGGCCAGCGAATCCCATGACACGGCGGTGGCATCGAAGCCGGTTCCCTCAAGGGGCTGCGCCGCCGCCGCTTGAAGCTGCTCCCGCAACGCTTCCGAAAGACGTTGCTCGAAGGCCGGCAGGTCCTCGGGCACGGGCACGTCGACGCCCTCGATGCGCGGCGGTTCCACGAACGAGACGGGCGCATCGGGAA
>NZ_CAKTYH010000099.1 GCF_934632265.1 uncultured Senegalimassilia sp. | reverse complement strand
GCCGTGGCCTCGGCCATTCGCGCCGCGCCTGCGCCTGCGACCGGCCCCGGCGCATCGGCGCCATTGATCACCTTCGGGGCAAGGTAGACCACGGCCTCGTCCACTGCGCCCTCGTCGAAGAAGGCCCCGTGGATGCCCGCCCCGCCCTCGACGAGCAGCGAGTCGATGCCCTTCTCGCCCAACGCGTGCAACAGCGGCTTGATCGCAACGCGGCCGGCGCCGTCTTGCGGGACGCGCAGCACCTCCACGCCCAGCGCGCGCAGACGTTGCGTCTTCGCGCCGGCGTCGGTTGCGGGGTCGTCCGCATCGGCGCAGGTCGCCACCGCAAGCGGGGCCTCGCCTTGAGCGCAGGAGCGCACCAACGCGCAATCCTCGGGGATGCGCAGGCGCGAATCGAGCACCACGCGCAGCGGCTGGTTGCCGGGCTCGTCCTCGCGACGGCAGGTGAGCAGCGGGTCGTCGGCCATCACCGTGTTGATGCCCACGGCGATGGCTGCCAGACGGTGGCGCAGCTCGTGGGTGTCGCGGCGCGACTCCGGCCCGCTCACCCAGCGCGCATCGCCCGATGCGCAGGCGATCTTGCCGTCGGCGCTCATGGCCCATTTCGCAACCACATACGGGGTTTTGCGGCTGATGAATCGGAAGAAGATGGGGTTGAGCTCGTCGCATTCGCCGCGCAGCGCGTCCTCGTCCACGCTGATGCCGGCTTCGCGCAGCTGGGCCGACCCCTTGCCCGCCACCAGCGGGTTCGGGTCGCGGCTGCCCACCACCACGCGGGCGACGCCGGCGGCGATGAGCGCCTCGGTGCACGGCGGCTGCTTGCCGGTGTGACAGCACGGCTCCAGCGTCACGTAAGCCGTCGCTCCGCGCGCGTGGCCGCGGGCCGGGTCGGCGTCCGGCGCGCCATCGGCGTGTTCCGCATCCGCCGCCCCTGCGGCGGCGCGGCGTGCGCAGTCGGCAAGTGCGTTGCGCTCGGCGTGCGCCTGCCCGCACCTCTCGTGCCATCCCTCGCCGATGATGCGGCCGTCGCGCACGAGCACGCAGCCCACCAGCGGGTTCGGGTTCGTCCAGCCCCAACCGCGCCAGGCCAGCTCGATGGCGCGGCGCATGAAGCGGGCGTCATCGGCGCCGGGCGTTGCCGCAGCAGCGCCGCCCTGCGCTCCGGCCGTCGCGCGAGCCTCGCATCGTTGTTCGGGTATGCCTGCCATGGGGTGCCCTTTCTCTTGCGGCCGCCCTGCGAGGTCCAGGCATGAAAAAACGCCCGCAGGGAATCTGCGGGCGTTGATAAGCGACGAATGGGGATACGCGGCAAACGCCGAAGCGCTGCCATACATCCTTGGTGCTGCGGAATGTCGCAGCAGGCACCCGGCCGTGGCCGTGTGCTCTCGTGCTCCTGTTCTTCCATCCGGACTGTAACCGTTGGTCCTGGATTCTCACCAGATCAGCCTGACGGGCTGCGATGCTGCGGCCGCGGGGCCGCCTGCTTGCAACCTGCCAGGGTCGCGGACTTCGCCTTGCCGCTTCGCGCAGCGCGGGACGTTACCGCCAGTGAGGGATTTCACCTCGCCCTGAACAGATATCTTGGTTGGGGAGTATAGGAGCGCCTTCCGCGCGCCGCAAGGGGACACTTTTCGAGATTTGGCGCATTTCCCAGGTGAACGTGCAAGGAAATCGCCGCCAAACGGGCGTTTCGGCACGAAAAAAAGGCGGCATCTTGTGCGATGCCGCCCATCGAAAACGCCGCGATGCCCGAGCTAGTCCAAGCAGGCGCTGCAGTTCGTCTCGTCGCCGAACAACAGGTTGTGCTCCTCGCCGTCAAGCGCATCGCGGGCCTGGTCGCGCAGGTTGTTCATGCCCGAAAGGAACTGACGGTACAGGATGAGCGTCAGGTAACGCCCCATGGTGGTTAGCGTCAGCTCGTCGCGGGTGTCGGTGGCGAACGCGCGGTGCGCGCGATAGAACGCCATCTCCGCCGGCAGCAGGCGCTCGATGCTGCAGCCGAACTGCTTCTTGAAGTCGTTCTTGTCCAGGCGCAGCTGGTAGAGGTGCAGAAGGAAATAGTAGCGGGCCAGGTCGCGCTTGCTCATGACGCACTTGCCCATGATGGACATGTGCCCGGCCTCGATGGCCTCGTTGTACTCCTTCAGGCTGAACGTGTTCACGTACAGCGCGCCGTTGAGGTGCGTGATCGAGCCGCTGCCGATGCCGGGGTATTCGTTATAGGCCACCTGCAGCTCCTCGGCGTACAGGTCATGGTCGTGGGCGCCCTGCTGGTTGAGGCGGTTGAACGTCCAGATGGTGTCGCGGCTGAAAAAGGGATGCTCGCCGCCGCACAGCACCTCGTCGAGGATCTGGTAGTAGCGGAACTCGCGGTTGTAGTCCATCTTGCCCAGCGACTTCTCCATCTTGCGCGTGGTGGCGCTTGAGACGTACAGCGGGCTGAACGTGGTTTGACGCGCCCCGCAGGCCACGATCTTCTCAAGGTCGTCCAGCAGGATGTCCTCCGTCTGGCTGGGGAAGTTGAAGATCATGTCCACGTTGACGCTGTCGAAGTAGGGCGCGGCCTGCCCGATGCGCTCGAAGATCTCCTCGCCGCTGCCGTACTTCTTGTAGCGGTCCATCTGCTTGAGCAGGTCGTTGTTGAAACTCTGCACGCCCACGGACAAGCGCTGCACGCGGCCCTTCATCTCGGAGAGCCACGGCTCGGCAAGGTGGTTCGGGTTCGTTTCCACGCCCACTTCCTTGATGTGGAAGTTGTCGCGGGCGAGGTCGATGGTCTCACACAGCTCGTCGAGCAGGATGGTGGGGGTGCCGCCGCCGAAGTACAGCGTCTCGAAATCCCAGCCGCGCTCCTTGAGCATCATCATCTCACGGCGCAGGTTCTTGAAGTACGTGCGGGCAATGTCCTCGTGGAACACGTAGCGGTTGAAGCTGCAATACGGGCACAGGACCTGACAAAACGGCACATGCAGGTACAGCATGTACTTGGAGTCGGGCTTTGGGTCGGGAAAGAAGTGCTCGTCGGTGGGCTGAAGGTCGAGATGGCGTTTGGTCATCCCCTTGACAAGATTCGTGAGAAATCGTTCTGAAAGCATGTGCGCCCCTTAC
Organism: uncultured Senegalimassilia sp.; assembly: GCF_934632265.1. GTDB lineage: Bacteria > Actinomycetota > Coriobacteriia > Coriobacteriales > Eggerthellaceae > Senegalimassilia. Next base: position 4,303 of record NZ_CAKTYH010000099.1, on the reverse strand, counting down.
GCATAATTGCCCAGTATTCGGTAAGTGACCATCATAGCCCTTTGAACGGTTGCAAGTACGACAAGGAAGTAAAAGCACAACGAGGAACACAAACGCTAGGGAATGAGGGCCTATTCCGGAAACCGCGATTGTTACCAATTTGTTTCGAAATAAGGTATAGTGGCGTTTCCGTGAATTCTTGTGCGTTCGCACAAATCCGGGGAATCGGTTTCGTATCAGGAAAAGGGGAAAGCCATCATGGATTTCAACGCATGGCTTGTCGATGTCACGGGTGAGATCGACGGCTTCATGTACACGTACATCCTGCTCATCCTGCTGGTTGCAGTGGGCGTGTACTTCACCATCCGCACCAAGGGCGTGCAGATCCGCTTCATCAAGGACATGTTCAAGCAGCTGACCGAGAAGAAGCATGTGCAGGGCGAGCGCTCCATCTCGTCGTTCCAGGCGCTCATGGTCTCCACGGCAAGCCGCGTGGGCACGGGCAACATCGCCGGCGTGGCGACGGCCATCGCCACGGGCGGCCCGGGCGCCGTGTTCTGGATGTGGCTCATGGCCCTGGTGGGCGCCGCGTCGGCCTTCGTCGAGTCCACGCTCGCCCAGATCTGGAAGGTGCGCGGCACCGACGGCGAGTTCCGCGGCGGCCCGGCCTACTACATCCATCAGGCGCTCGGCAGCCGCAAGCTCGGCGTGCTGTTCAGCGTGCTGCTCATCCTGTGCTTCGCGTTCGGCTTCAACGGCCTGCAGGCGTTCAACGCTTGCAGCGCGCTTGAGTACTACATCCCCGACTACGCCACCAACGGCGTGGCCGTGGCGGCCGGTCTGGGCCTGGTGGTGTTCACCGCCGGCGTCATCTTCGGCGGCTCCAAGCGCATCAGCGTGATCACGTCCATCATCGTGCCGGTCATGGCCATCGCCTACATCGCCATCGCGCTGTGGACCACCATCGCCAACATCACCTGGCTGCCCGCCGTGTTCGGCCTGATGTTCCAGAGCGCCTTCGACTTCCAGTCCATCTTCGGCGGCTTCGCCGGCTCGGTGGTCATGCTCGGCATCAAGCGCGGCCTGTACTCCAACGAGGCGGGCATGGGCTCGGCTCCTAACGCCGCCGCCACCGCCAGCGTTTCCCACCCGGTCAAGCAGGGCCTCGTGCAAAGCCTGTCGGTCTACATCGACACGCTTATCATCTGCACCTGCTCGGCCATGATGGTGCTGGTGTTCTACGTGCAGGATCCCGCTGCGGCCGAGGGCCTCAACGGCATGCCGCTCGTGCAGATGGCCGTGAACAACTCCGTGGGCCCCATGGGCATCCACTTCATCACGTTCGCCATCTTCATGTTCGCCTACTCCAGCCTCATCGGCAATTACTTCTACGCCGAGAGCAACTTCCGCTTCATCAAGAACGACTCCAAGGCGGCGCTGATCATCTTCCGTCTGGCGTGCCTGGCGGTCATCTTCTACGGTGCGGTGAACAGCTTCGACCTGGCTTGGAACCTGGCAGACATCTTCATGGGCCTCATGGCCATGATGAACCTCATCGCCATCCTGCTTCTGGGCAAGTGGGCGCTTGCGGCGCTGAAGGACTACTCCGAGCAGCGCGCCGCCGGCAAGGACCCGGTGTTTGTGGCCGACAACGTCCCCGGCATGCCGCATACCGACTGCTGGCACCTCGACGAGGTGAAGGACTTCGGCGAAGGCCCTGTGAAGGAGTACTTCGAGGAGGCCGTGGACGCCGACGTCAACAAGGCGTAAGCAACGCTGGCGAAAGCCGTGCTGCATGACATAAGCTTGCAAACGAAGCGCCGCCCGGGGATCCGGGGGGCGCTTCTTGCGTTTTCGGGGGCAGGCCGCCTTGATGCCCTATGGGAAAGCGGTTGCATATGCTAGATGATGCTCTTTGCCGCGCATGTTGAGCGCGAGCATTGTTCGCTAGGGCTCGATTTGCTGCAGGGCAAACGATGCTGCCGGGCACGGCGCGCTAGAACAGCGAGATCTGCTGGGGCTCGCTGGCGTATTCGCAGGCGAGCTCGTCGTCCAGGAATGCGATCTCGTGAGATTCCCAATCCTTGATCGGCGCGATGAAGTTCGTCCCGTCCTGCCAAAACACCAGGTTTGCGCCCACCATGCCTGCGCACACGCCGCCGCACACGTCCGCGAAGCCTTCGCCTTCAGGCAGCTGCATGGTGTGCGCGTCGGGCGAGGGCCCGCCGAAATAGTACGGCGAAAGGTCGAGCGCGTCCTCGGGCGAGAATCCCGCCTGCGCAACCGCGTCGACGTCTTCGAGCCTGTCGGCCGCCGCGCGCAGCTCGTGGCAAGCCTCCTCGAAGCTGTAGGGCGCGTCGGCCAGCAGCTTCGCCTTGAGCGATGCGCGCATGGTCTCGGCGACGCCGTCTTGCGCACACAATGCCGCTTCAAGCGCACGGGCGTCATCGGCGCAGGTGAAGCGCCCGACCACGCGTGCCGCGCGCGCTCCCTGCTCGAGCAGACGCTCGATGCCGCGCGTCTCGCTCGAGATGCCCGCCTTCACGTAGCCCGGCGCGAAATACGCCAGGTACACGTAGTGCGGCGTTTGGTTGTACTCGCGCTGCTGTGGCGAGATGTAGCTGCTGAAGTAAAACGACGGGTTGAAGCCGGTCGCCTCGATGCACGCCGGGCACATGTCCTCCTTGCCGTCGGGCAGCAGCTCCGCGTTCAGAGGGCACGTGCTCCGTTCGTGCGTTCGAAGGTCGATGCGCCCGATGCAGCGCCGGCGTGGCAGCCGGCGAAGCGAGAACGTTCTCCCGAGCACGGGCACGTAGCCGACCGTGCCCTCGTCCAGGTCGTTGATCGTAAGGTAGGGCCCGTCGACGCTGAAGCCGTAGCCGGCAAGGACGACGGTATGGTCTGCGAACAGGTTCGGCATAGCGGTGCTTTCTGTGACGGCGTTTTGCTTGCTTCGCACGCGGTGCGTTCAGCTCGCGTGGCGAATGGGAACGATTATGACGTTTCGTGCCCGAAAAGGGGAGTTTTCCGGGCGTTTCGCCCGCTTCTGCAAAAAATCGGTCAAGTTTCTTGCTTTATCACTCTACTGTGCTAAAGTATCGGACAGCACTTGGGGATGGTGGCGCGCAGGCGCCCTGCATCTGCGGCCCGCAACCGTTCCCTCATCTGCAACCGAACACGGGCCGATGCCCGCAACCGCACGATGAAAGGCAGGATGAATCAGATGAACTTCGTGACGCCTTCGGGCTTCCGCGACGTGCTCACCGACGAGGCGGTGCTGCGCGAGCAGGCGGCCCAAGCGGTGCAGGCCAACATGGCCGCCAAGGGATACCTTCCGGTGGAAACGCCCACGCTCGAGGTGATGGACGTGCTGCAGGCCGGCGGCAGGCTGCCGGGCACCCCGTTCAAGCTCTTCGACGCGCGCGGCGACCTGCTTGCCATGCGCCCCGACGTCACGCTGCAGATCGCGCGCATGTGCGCCACGCGCCTGGCCGGCCAGCCCGGGCCGTTCCGCTTCCGCTACATGCAGCGCGTGTTCCGCGAGGCCGAGGGCCAGACGCGGGCCGAGCCGCGCGAAACCACGCAGATGGGCGTCGAGCTCATCGGCCAGGCGGGCGCGGCGGCCGACGCCGAGGTGGTGGGCCTGCTGGCCGAATCGCTCAAGCTCGCCGGCGTGGCCGACTTCAAGATCGCGCTCGCATCGGTGTCGGTGCTGCGCGCGCTGTTAGCAAGCTGCGGCGCCGCGCCGCAGTGGCGCCAGGCCGTGCTCGACGCGTACCACACGTCGAACTTCGTCACGCTCGACGAGCTGACCTCGGGCGAGGGCGCGCAGGGCGTTCCCCCGGTGTTCGCCCAGGCCATCGGCAAGCTCGCCCGCATCCGCGGCGGGCGCGCCGCCATCGCCGAGGTGCGCGATCTGGTGGCGCCGCTGGGCTGCGAGACGGGCCTCGACGGCCTGGAGCAGGCGTTCGACCTGTTGGAAGCCGAGGGTCTGGCCGACAGCATCCAGGTCGACTTCTCCGTCATGAGCAGCTTCGACTACTACACCGGCATCGTGTTCGAGGCCTATGCTCCCGGGCTGGGAAGCCCGCTGGGAAGCGGCGGCCGCTACGACAACACCATCGGGGCATACGGCGAAGGCCGTCCCGCCGCCGGTTTCGCATTTTTCCTCGAGCGCGCCATGGCGGCCGCTGCGGCCGCCGATGAGCGCTCCGCGTCCGGCGCCGGCCAGCGCCCGCTGCGCATCGCTGTGCCGAAGGGGTCGCTCAACGCCGACTCCATCGCGTGCCTGGCGGCATGCGGCCTGGATGTCACGGGGCTGGAT
>NZ_CAKTYH010000098.1 GCF_934632265.1 uncultured Senegalimassilia sp. | reverse complement strand
GCCTAGGGGCGCTCGCGGTCGTTTAAGATCGCTGCGGGTTACTCGGGCTTTTTCGCCACGTGAACTGCGGCGATGCCGCCGGTGTAATTCTTCCAGGTGACGTCCGTGAAGCCGGCATCCTCCATCATGCGGGCCAGGCCCTGCTGGTTGGGGAACGCCTTGATGGACTTCGACAGATACACGAAGCCGTCGCGGTCGCCCGTGATCAGCCCGCCCCAGAACGGGATGAGGTGCTTCAGGTAGAAGTTGTACAGCGCGCGCCAAACGGCGTTGGGCGGGGTGCTGAACTCAAGGCACACCAGGCTGCCGCCGGGCTTGAGCACGCGATACATCTCCGACAGCGCGCGCGGGCGGTCGGGCATGTTGCGGATGCCATAGGCCATGGTGATGGCGTCGTAGCTGGCATCGGCGTACGGGATGTCCTGCGCGTCGACCACCTCGAAATCCACCGGCACGCCGTCGGCCGCGCCGTCGGCGTAGTGCGCGCGGGCAACGTCGAGCATCTCGTTGACCAGGTCGGTGCACTGGATATGGCGCGGATGCTTGGCGCGCGCCACGGTGAAGCTGACATCGCCCGTTCCGCCCGCGATGTCGAGCACATCGTCGTTTGCGCTGATGGGAGCCTGCTTCATCATGCCCGCCAGCCACATCTTGTAAGCGCCGAAGCTGGAGATGGCGTTGAAGCGCTCGTACTTCTTCGCGATGCTGGAGAAGATGTCCTTCACGCGTTCGGACGAGATCTCTGCCGGCGCTTCCTTGCCGGTGGCGGTATCGATGGCCATGCGGTGCTGCTCCTTGCGTATCGTGCGCGCCCGGCGAACCCGGGCGCGTTCATCAAGCTGGCCCTGCGCGGGCCGTTCGTTCGACATTCCAGTATAGCCGTTCGCGCAGCCGCGCCGCGCGAACGGCATGAAGCGAACACGCAAGCTGCGGCTGCGACGGCGCAGCGACCGAGCGCCAGCGAAGGAGGCGCGAACACGCAACCTGCGCAAGGCGCAAGCGGCAAAGTCACGCCCATCAGGCAAAACGCCGGCGAAGGCCGTTTTGCGCGCCTTACCACCAGCGGCCGCGCACCCGCTAGCGTCCCTGCTGCTAGTACTCCTGCTCCAGGTCCGCGTGCGCCTGCGCATCGGTTTCAAGGCCGTAGAACTTCCCTTGGCGGAAGCGGTCGAGCGCCACCAGGGCGATCATGCCGGCGTTGTCGCCGCAGGCCGAAAGCGGGGGCATGACCAGGCGCACGCGCATCTTCGCGCACAGCTTCTCGTACGCCGCGCGCAGCACGGGGTTGGCCGCCACGCCGCCGCCAAGGCAGAACGTGGGCGCGCCGGTTTCGCGCAGCGCCATCTCGGCCTTCTTCACCTGCACGTCCACCACGGCGGCCTCGAAGCTGGCGCAGATGTCCGGCACGTTGAGCTCACGGCCCGCGGCGCGCTCGTTGTTGATGTAGGTGACCACGGCGGTCTTCAGGCCCGAAAGGCTGAAGCGCATGTCGCCCGAATGCATCATGGCGCGAGGGAACTCGATGGCCTTCGGGTTGCCCTTGGCGCCCTGCGCTGACACCACGGGACCGCCCGGGTAGCCCAGGCCCAGCGCCTTGGCAACCTTGTCGAACGCCTCGCCCACCGCGTCGTCGATGGTGGCGCCCAGCACGCGGTAATCGCCCCAGCCGCGCATGTGCACGAGCATGGTGTTTCCGCCGCTGACCAGGGAAACCACCGCCGGAGGGGCGAAATCGGGCGCGCCGATCTTGTTGGCGTACATGTGGCCCTCCAGGTGGTTCACGCCCACCAGCGGCTTGTCGGCGGCCCAGGCCGCGCCCTTGGCGAACGCCACGCCCACCACCAGCGCGCCCACCAGGCCCGGCGCGTACGTGACGCCCACGCCGTCCAGGTCGGCCCAGGTCAGACGCTCCATGCCCAGGCGCTGCGCCGCAACGTCCAGGCACTCGTCGCACACGCCGCAGATGGCCTCGATGTGCTTGCGGCTGGCGATCTCGGGGACCACGCCGCCGAAGCGGGAATGGAAGTCGATCTGGCTTGCCACCACGTCGGAGAGCAGGTTGCCCTTGCCGTCGACGATGGCCGCGGCCGTTTCGTCGCAGGAGCTTTCGATGGCCAGGATGAGCGGGCGCTCGAGCTGCGCGGCGGGCTGGGCGGCCTTCTGCGCATCGTGCGCCTCGTCCACGCGCAGCGTCATGCCGGCGACGTCGACCGGGGACTCCTGGATGCCGGCGTCCTCGGTGACGGCGCGCAACGCCCTCGCGTCGGCAGCGCCGCCGACGGCCGAGGAGCCGATGACACCCTGCAGCGGGCCCTCCATGATGACGGCGTCCTCGCGGTCGGAATAGTAGTGCGGGCGCTTGCCGATGGAGTGCATGCCGAGCGATTCGTAGAACGCCTGCGCGCCGGCGTTGGACGCGCGCACCTCGAGCGAGCACGTGGTAGCGCCCAGGTCGCGGGCGTCGGAGGCCACGCGCGAGATGAGCTGGCGCGCGATGCCGCGGCGGCGCCACGCCGGATCGGTGCCGATCTTGAGGATCTGCACCTGCCCGTCGATCACCATGCCGCCGGCATAGCCGACCAGCACGTTGCCACGCGCGGAAGAGGCGCCTTCGGAACCTGCGGCGCAGCCCGCATCGGGGCCTTCCCCGCTTGCATAGGCCGCCCACCAGGTACGGTCGGCACGCGGAAGCTCATCGGCCACCAGTGCGGCATTCCATGCGTCCGAGCCCATGACCTGGGATTCCATGGCGGCAACGTCCTCGGCGTGCGCGGCATCGAGCGGCTTGTACGTGATGCCGTGCTCGTCGGGACGCGCGTTGAGCACCGCCGTGTCGTGCATGGTGGCGCGCTGGTCGCGGCGCGGCGCGGCGTCCTGCACGCCGGTGGCAAGGTTTTTCGGATCGTTCTTCGCCAGGCGGATGCGCTCGTTCTCCTCGGCGTCCGACAGGCGCGTGTACACCGGCAGCAAAAACGCCGGGTTGTGACGCTTCGCGTCCAGCGGGTCGGCCGCGCCCGTGCGCCACGCGTCCTGCAGCGCCAGCAAAAGCCCGCGGCCCGTGGGCGCCCACAGCTCCTCGGGCAGCAGCGTGCCCGCTGGGGCGAACAGCTCCGCATACTTCGCAAGCCCGTCGCCCGTCAGCTGCAACGCGTCCGCCGCGGCATCGGAAGATGCTTCGTCGACCAATTCTTGGGCTGCGACCTGGGCTTTCACCACGCGATCGGCCTCAAGGCGGTGCACGCCCGCATCATCGAGCGCGTAGCGGACAGGGTAAACCTCCTTGCGCATGGCGTCGGCGATCACGGCCAGCCGACCGCGCACGCCCGAGGCCCACGCATGCCAGGCCACCACGTCAAGCGACGACACGCCCACCAGCGCGGCGCCGAGCGCCTGCGCCACGCCCTTGGCCGTGGCCATGGCGATGCGCACGCCCGTGAACGACCCCGGGCCGCGGCCGACGCACACGCACGCCAGCTGGCCGCGCTCCACGCCGGCTTCGCGCAGCAAAGCGTCCACCCGCACGAGCAGCTGCGTGTTCGACGCGCGATGCGCCGCCACCTCCACCGCAGCCACCGGCTCCACCGCGCATGCCGCGGCGTTCAAACGGCCCAGCCCGATGGAGATCACCTCGTTCGCCGTATCGAACGCCAACGCATATGCGGTTTCAGGCACAGTGCTCCCCTTGCTTTCGAATATGGTTCCTATATGGCCGGTTTCGCCGCAAGACGCCGCTTTGCCGCGCGGCGTCCGTCCGGGCCGCGTCGGGCGCGGCAACGGGCGATCAGAGCGTTTCTGCAGGCGAATCGGCGGGTTTGGCCTCCGCGACCTTGATCGGCGGGATGGAGCCCGTGTTGATGGGGGCGCCACCCGGCACGATGAAGCCGCCGGCGCTGGCCGTGCTCTTCGACAGGCGCGCCTTCGAGTCGTTGGCCCACACGGTGAGCAGCTGACGGGCGCGGTTTCCCAGCGCATGCGCGAGCACGCGGCGGCCACCGTCCTCCGTCACCAGGATGCGGATCTCCAGGTAGCCGTACGGCAGCGCGCCGGGGAACTTCTCGCCCCACTCGATGAACGACACGCCATCGGCGTCGATCGTGTCGTAATAGCCCGTGTCCTCCAGCTCGTCCTGCTCGTCCAGGCGATACAGGTCGAAGTGGTACAGCGGAAGACGCCCCTGGTGGTACTCCAGCAGGATGTTGAACGTGGGGCTGGTAACCTGGGCGGAAATGCCCAGGCCCGCGGCCACGCCTTGCACAAATTGGGTTTTGCCGGCGCCCAAATCGCCCGAAAGCACCACCACGTCGCCCGGATGCAGGTACGGAGCCAGCGTTTCGGCCAGTTGCTTCGTCGCCTCCGTGGACGCGGTTTTACGTGCGTATGTCAGTCCGTTAGCCATAATGCAGCACATCATACGCCAATGCGCGCAAACATGCACCCCACCCACGAAAACGGCGGATAAGCAGGGGAAAACGGCTTCCACGGCCCACCCGCCGCAGCACGCGAAAACGCCCGCTGCAAGAGCGGGCGTTCGGCTAGCCTTTCAGGCGTTCCTTCAGCTGGGCCTCGGCGGCGGCCACGGTGTGCTGCATGGTCATGCTGGTGGTCACGGTGCCCACGCCGCCGGGCACCGGGGTGATGGCGTCCACGATGGGCTCCACCTCGTCGAAGTCCACGTCGCCGCACAGCTTGCCGTGCACGTCGAAGTTGATGCCCACGTCGAGCACCGTCTGGCCCGGGCGGAAGTACTCGCGGCCGTAGGCGCGAGCGCGGCCCGTGGCGCAGATGACGATATCGGCCGAGCGGCTGATCTCCTGCAGGTTCTCGGTGCGGCTATGGCAGATGGTGACGCTGGCGTTGCGGCGCAGCAGCATCATGGACACGGGCTTGCCCACCACCAGGCTGCGGCCGATGACCACCACGTGCTTGCCGACGATGGGCACCTTGTAGTGCTCCAAGATGGCGACGCACGCCGCCGCGGTGCAAGGGGGGAAACCGTCCGGCGCGTCGGTGAACACCGCGGCCAGCGACGCCAGCGAGATGCCGTCGACGTCCTTCGCCGCGGTCAGCGTGTTGCACATGGCCTTCTCGTCCATGAACGTGGGCAACGGGCGGAACATCAGGCAGCCGTGCACCGTCTTGTCGTAGTTGATGGACTGCAACGTGGCCTTGAGCGCGGCTTCGGGCGCGAACTCGTCGAGCACGTAGGGCTTGGTGTGGATGCCCAGGCCGGCGGCGCGTTTGACCGCCGTGCGCTCGTACGACAGGTCGTCGGGACGCTGCCCCAGGCGCACCAGCGCCAGCGTGGGTTTCACGCCCTGCTCCTCGAGCGCGGCGATGCGCCCCCGCATATCCTCGGCCATGCGGTCGACGACCGGCTTGCCCTTCAACAACTCTGCCACGTTTTCTCCACCTTCATCTATCGGCCTGCGGGCCGTTTACGAGACCGCATCCTTCACGAACGCGAACACCTCGTCGCAGTGCTCGCGCGTCTGCGCGACGAGCCGATCCGCCTCGTCGCGGTAGCGTGCGGCCCTCTCGGCGTCGTCGATGGACGCCGCGTTAATGTACACGTTCAAGCTGGCGCCGTCCACGGCGGCTCGGGCGAACGCCACGGAAACGCCCGCATCGCTGCGCGCCATGCGGCTGCCGTTGCGCGCCAGGAAATCGGCGTGCTCCACGCACGCGGCCGCCGTGCGCATGATGTCCAGCGGCACCTCGGTGGCGCCGATAAGAGCATCCTGGATGGCGGCCTGCTTGGCAGCAAGCTGCTCGGGCGTGTCCTTGGGCATGCGGTAGGCCGCCGCCAGCGGGCCGAACGCCTCGGCGTCGGCGCCCACCAGGGAAAGCAGGCGCCCGCGCAGGTCCGCCAGCTTCTCCAGGCGCATGTACACTTCAGGCTCGACCTGGGCATACGTCTTCTTGCCAACGGTCAGGTTGCCCACCATGGACGCCAGCGCGCAGGCCAGCGCGCCGCAATATGCCGAGGCCCCGCCGCCACCCGGCGTGGGGGCCGCCGAGGCAAGCTCCTCGACGAACGAAGTATCCATACGCTTCCTTTCCATTTTCAACCGCACAAGCGGTCTGCAAGCTCGACGCCGGGACCCAGCAACCCTACGAGCAGTTTACCCAGCTGAGTGGCTGGGTGGTGTCCACAAAGCGAGTTCCGCACGACGCAAAAGCCCCAGTGGGGCTTTTGCCAAAGCAGGACTGTCTGAGCGACTGGACACCACCCAGTCGCTCAGCGTCCGGGACTAGAACAGCCCCGTGATCTTACCGGTCTCGTCCACGTCGATCTTGAAGGCCGCGGGGCTCTTCCCCAGGCCCGGCATGGTCATGATGTTGCCGGTGAGCGCCACCACGAAGCCGGCGCCGGCGCTGACCTTGACGTCGCGCACGGTGATGCGGAAGCCGCGCGGCGCGCCCAGCTTCGTCTGGTCGTCGCTGAAGCTGTACTGGGTCTTCGCCATGCACACGGGCATGCCGCCGAAGCCGAGCTTCTCCAGCTTCGCCAGCTCCTTGGCGGCCTTGGCCTCGAAGTCGACGCCATCGGCGCGGTAGACGTTCTTCGCCACGGCCTCGATCTTCTCGCGCAGGCTCAGGTCATCGCCGTAGGAGAACTGGAACGTGTCGGCGCTGCGGCCGGCCTCGTCGCCGTTCTCGCACAGGCGCACGACCTCGTCGGCCAGCGCCAGGCCGCCCTCGCCGCCCTTGGCCCACACCTCGGACAGGGCCACGTTCACGCCCAGCTCGCGGCACTTGTCCTCGACGAGCTTCAGCTCGGCCTCGGTGTCGGTGGGGAAGCGGTTGATGGCCACCACGCACGGCAGGTTGTACACGTTCGTGATGTTCTCCACGTGCTGCAGCAGGTTGGGCAGGCCGGCCTCGAGCGCCTGCAGGTTCTCGTCGTTGAGCGCGTCCTTGGCCACGCCGCCGTGGTTCTTGAGCGCGCGGACCGTTGCCACCACGACGACGGCGTCGGGCTTCAGGCCGGTCAGGCGGCACTTGATGTCCAGGAACTTCTCAGCACCCAGGTCGGCGCCGAAGCCGGCCTCGGTGATGGCGTAGTCGCCCAGCGCGCGGGCCATCTGCGTGGCCATGATGGAGTTGCAGCCGTGCGCGATGTTGGCGAACGGGCCGCCGTGCACGAACGCCGGCGTGCCCTCGAGCGTCTGCACGAGGTTGGGCTTGAGCGCGTCCTTGAGCAGCGCGGCCATGGCGCCCTCGGCGTGCAGGTCGTGCGCGGTGACGGGCTGGTCGTCGAAGGTGTAGCCGACCACGATGCGGCCGAGGCGCTCCTTCAGGTCGGTAATGCTGGTGGCCAGGCAGAAGATGGCCATGATCTCGCTGGCCACGGTGATGTCGAAGCCGTCCTCGCGCGGCACGCCGTTGGCCCTGCCGCCCAGGCCGCACACGATGTTGCGC
>NZ_CAKTYH010000097.1 GCF_934632265.1 uncultured Senegalimassilia sp. | reverse complement strand
ATGTGGGCCGATGGCCCTTTCACGGAAATGGAAACGCCCTCGTCGGCGGCGAAGGACTCCAGTCGTCCGGCCATGCGCCGGGCAACCGCCGTCACGTCGATGGGCCGCTCCTCGCGGGCGAACGCGCTCTCGTCGAGCTTCGAGAGCGTGAGCACGTCGTTGATAAGGCCGCGCATGGCCTGCGCCTCGTCGTAGATGAGCCCCGCGAACTTCTGCCGATCCTCGGGCAGCACCATGTCGTTCTTCATAAGCTCGGCATAGCCCGATATCACCTGCAGCGGCGTCTTCATCTCGTGGCTGACGTTGCTGGAGAAGTCGCGACGCATGCTTTCCGCTTCGGCAAGCTCCTTGTTCTGCTTCTTGAGCTGGGCCTGCTGGTCGTCGATACGCTGAAGCAAAGGCACCATTTCCCCATAGATGTCGTTATCCAGAGGCTCCGCCATATCGAGCGCGTCAATGGGCTTCATGATGTGACGCGTGAGAAGCCGGGACAGCAGAAACGCCAGACCCGCCACGATGATAAGCGCGAGCACCGTGGGCACGAGCATCTCGCCCAAAAAGGCGACCAGGGAATGCCGCGTCTCCGACAGGCGGATGATGCGCCCGTCGGAGAGCTTCTCAGCAGCGTAGACCGTGTCGGTCCCCAGGGTTTCCGAATAGCGCATGCTGACCGCCTCGCCCACGCGCGCGGCCTTGCTGACCTCGGGACGGGAGGCATGGTTGTCCATCTGGCCGGCATCCGCCTGGCTATCGTAGAGCACCAAGCCGCTTTCGCTGATGAGCGTATAGCGGGTGATGCCGCTGAACTGCTGGGACAAGATCGTGGTCACGTCGGAGGACGGGGCGTCGTCGAGAGACGCCGCCGCACGGCTTGCCGCCTGGGCCAGAGCCTGTTCGGCGTCATGCTCGTAGGAGTAATAGAAGATGCTGACCATCACCACGGAAAACGCCAGCAGGATCCCCAAGGAGAACGCCAAAACGGTGGTGAAGATGCGGCCGGCAAGGCTTTTAACGTGATCGGGCGAAGGGCTCATTGCGCAAACCCCTATTCCGGCTGCCTGATGCTATAGCCCACGCCGCGCACGGTCTTGATGCAGGCATCGGCGCCCGGGCATGCGGCGGAGAGCTTCTGACGCAAGGTTTGGATGTGCACGTCGACGGTGCGCGTCTCGCCCACGAACGTCATGCCCCACACATCCTCGAGCAGCTGGCCGCGCGACAGCACGCGCCCGGCGTTGCGCAGCAGCGCGCGCAGCAGATCGAACTCCTTGAGCGTGAGCTCGACGGGGACGCCGCCCGCGGAAACGGTGTGCTCGAGCACGCGCAGCTCGATAGGCCCGCACTCCAGCACATCGCCGGCGGGCGCGGTGGGCGCCGCAGCACGGCGCAAAAGGGCGTTCACGCGGCTGACCAGCTCCATCATGCCGAAGGGTTTGGCCAGGTAATCATCGGCGCCGGCGTCAAGGCCGCTGACCTTGTCGAACTCGGTGCCTTTCGCCGTGAGCATCATGACGGGAAGGAACTTGGTGGCCGGGTCCTCGCGCAGGCGGCGAAGGACCTCGAGCCCGTCGACCTCGGGCAGCATGATGTCGAGCAACACCAGGTCGGGAAGCGATTCTCGGCAAGCATCGAAGAAGTCGCCGGCATGGGCGAAGCCCGCCGCCTCAAGGCCCGCCTGCTTGAGCGCGTACACCGTCAAATCGCGGATATTCGTGTCGTCTTCCAAATAGTAGATCATGCTTGCACCTCGTTATCCCATAACAGAATCGTCCGGACGCGGGCCCACCAAACGATAGCCGACCCCACGCACCGTCTCCACGGCATCGGCATGCTCGCCGAGCTTTTGCCGAAGCGTGAGCACGTGCATGTCGACCGTGCGGCTTCCGCCGCTGAAATCCCAGCCCCACACGTTTTGCAGGAGCTTCTCGCGCGACAGCACGACGCCGGGGTGGCGCATCATGTACGCCAGCAAATCGAACTCGCGCATGGTGAGCGCAACGGGCGCACCATCGACGAACAGCTCGCGCGCCTGGAAATCCAGGGAAAGGGCGCCCAGGCTCTGCACGTCCTCGCTACGGTCGCCTCCCCAATCGGGGGCGCGGCGCAGCATGGCTCGCACGCGGCTTACCATCTCCATCATGCCGAAGGGCTTCGTAATATACTCATCCGCCCCCGCATCCAGCGCCCGCACGATGTCCAGCTCCGAGTTTTTAGCCGTGACCATCATAACGGGCACGCGGGAAAGCTTGCCAGGCGTGTTGCGGATGCGCTTGAGGATCTCCAGGCCGTCGACGTCGGGCAGCATGATGTCCAAAATCACCACGTCCGGGATGCCTTTGGCGCATGCGGCGCGAAACGCCGCGTCATCAGGCTGCCCTTCGGCCTGGATGCCCGACTGCGTCAAGGCGTACAGCACCAGCTGACGGATGTTCTCATCGTCCTCGACATAGTAGACAGCCACCTGCCACGCACCCCTTCCACAGCCGAAACGCCAGCAGCGCCGCGAACCCTGCGCCCCGCTGCCGCGGTGCGCTACCCTTCGGCGTTTTCCTTACCCGCAGAGTTTAGCGTATGCTCGCCCGTTGCGCGGAAAACGGCCCAGCTTGCGATGCGCTCGGCATCGTCGCCCATGCGCTCGAAGTACTTCGCCACCATGAGCAGCTCCGGCAGATGGCTGGCGCCCTGCGTCTCGCTGCGGATCAGGTCGACCACCACCTGTTCGCAGCGATCGTACAGTTCGTCCACCCCGTCGTCCATGGCGAACACGCGCTGGGCAAGCGCGGCATCCGCCTGGGAGAACGCCTTCGTGGCAAGCGAGACCATGTTCGACACCTTGTCGGTGGCCTCGGCGAACTCGCTCTGCAGGTGCGAGACGGCCTTCGGCGTGAGCTGCTGGGAGAGGTACGCAACGTCGCGCGTCATCTCGTCGATATGCGCCAAGTCGCTGACCAGGCGAAACGCGCCGGTCACTTCCCGCAGATCATCCGCCACCAGCGGTTGCTGCATGAGCATGATGTCAAGGCAGCCGTCCTCGATGGCCTCGCGCAGCCTGCGCGCCGCCTTGCTGCCGGAAAGCACGCTTTCGGAGGCATCGGCGTCGCCGGCAAGCGCACGACCCGCGGCCCGAACATCGAGCACCGTCTTCTCGGACAGCTGATTGACCAGCGCGCCCAGCTCCTCCAGCTTGTTGATGTAACGGGTACGGGTCTTCATCAGCTGAACCTTCCTGTCAGATAGTCTTTCGTCTTCTGCTGCACGGGATTGCCGAACAGCTGCTTGGTCGGCCCGGATTCCACCAGCTCTCCCAGGTAGAAGAAGGCCGTCTTGTCGGCCACGCGCGTGGCCTGCTGCATGTTGTGCGTGACCACCACCACGGTGCGCTCGCGGGCGAGCTGCACCATCAGCTCCTCGACGAGCGCCGTGGAGATGGGGTCGAGGGCGCTCGTGGGTTCGTCCATGAGCAGCACCTCGGGCTTCGTGGCCAAAGCGCGCGCGATGCACAGGCGCTGCTGCTGGCCACCGGAAAGCCCCAGGCCCGATTGGCCCAGCTTGTCGCGCACCTCGTCCCATAGGCCGGCATCGCGCAGGCACTCCTCCACCAACTCGTCGGCCTCGGCGCGACCGAGCCTGCGCATGCGGCGCGGACCGTACAGGATGTTGTCGCGGATGGACATAGGGAACGGATTGGGGTGCTGGAACACCATGCCCACCCTCACGCGCAGCTCGTTGGCATCGCCGCTGAAGATGTCGCGCCCTGCCACCTCGATGGCGCCTTCGGTGCGCACGGTGGGAACGAAGTCGCACATGCGGTTGAAGGTGCGCAGCAGCGTGGACTTGCCGCAGCCGGAAGGCCCGATGAACGCCGTTGCGCGGTTTTTCGGGATGTCGAGCGTAACCCCCTTAAGCGCCTGAAAATCGCCGTACCACAGGTTGAAATCGCGGATGGAGATCATGGGCTCGTCGGCCTGGGCGCCCGCATCGCGCGCCGCCGCACCCTGCTCGTTTTCGAAATCGGTCATATGATCAGCCGAACCTTCCCGTCAGATAGTCTTGCAAACGCTTATCCTCCGGCTGGCTGAACAGGCGTTTGGTGGGGCCGGTCTCCACCATATCGCCCACGTAGAAAAACGCCGTGTTGTCGGAAACGCGCGTCGCCTGCTCCATGTTGTGCGTCACGATGATGGCGCAGATGCCCGACTCGGCGATGGAGCGGATGGTCTCCTCCACCGTGAACGTGGAGATGGGGTCAAGCGCGCTGCACGGCTCGTCGAACAGCACCACGTCGGGGTGCATCGCAAGCGTGCGGGCGATGCACAGGCGCTGCTGCTGGCCACCGGAGAGGGCATAGGCGCTCTCGTCGAGCTTGTCGCGCACCTCGTCCCACAGCGCGCCGGCGCGCAGGCTCTGCTCCACCAGCGCATCGCAATCCTCCTTGCCGCTGACCAGACCATGGCGCTTGGGGGCGAACAGGATGTTGTCGCGGATGGACTTGCGGAACGGCGTGGGTTGCTGGAACACCATGCCGATGGATTTGCGCAGCTCGAACAGGTTCTCCTTGCGCGTGTTGATGTTGCGGCCGTGGTAGAGCACCTCGCCGCCGATCTTGCACTTGGGGATCTCGCGGTTCATAAGGTTGAGGCAGCGCAAAAACGTGGACTTGCCGCAACCCGACGGGCCGATCAGCGCCGTCACCTGCCCCGCCGCGAAGTCGAGCGACGTGGGATGCAGGGCCTCGTTGCTCCCGTAGCATACGGTCAGATCGCGCGTGCTCAGAAGCACGCCGCTGGCGGACCGGTCGCTCCCCGCCTGGGGCGCTGCGGCGCCTACCGTTTCGTTTTCCCTGCTCATTCGCTGGTCAGCCTCCTTTCCAGATACTTGCCGATCACGCGTGCCAAGATGTTGAACGCCAGGATGCACACCATGAGCACGGCCGCGGTGCCGTTGGAGATGGCCGTCAGGTCGGGCACGACGCCCTCGCTGTTGATCTTCCAGATATGCACGGCCAGGGTCTCGGCCGGGCGGAACACGTTCCACGGGCACGACGGGCTGGAGAAGTCCAGGCACGTGAAGTCGAGCACCGGGGCGGACTGGCCGGCGGTGAAGATCAGCGCCGCCGCCTCGCCGAACACGCGGCCCGCGGAGAGCACCACGCCGGTGACGATGGCGGGCATGGCGGCGGGAAGCAGCACGTGGATGGTGGTCTCCCAACGCGTCAGGCCCATGGCAAGACCCGCATCGCGCTGGCTGCGCGGCACGTCCTCGAGCGCCTGCTGGATCACGCGCACCAGGATGGGGATGTTGAACATGGTCAGCGCCACCGCACCGGCGATGATGGAGAAGCCCCACCCCATGTACAGAACGAAGAACAGGAAGCCGAACAGGCCCACGACCACCGACGGCAAGCTGGACAGCGTCTCGATGGCGGTCTTGGCGATCGCCGTGACGGCGTTGTCGGGCGCATACTGCGACAGGAAGATGGCCGCGCCCAGGGAAAGCGGCACGCTGATGAGCAGCGTGAGGATCAGCAGGTAGAAGCTGTTGAACAGCTCGGGGCCGATGCCGCCGCCCTCCTTGAACTGCTGGGGCTTGCCCGTGAGGAAGTTCAGGTCGAACAGCTTCGGCGCGCCCGCCACCAGGATGTAGATCACGATGGCCGCGAGCATGAGCATGACGAAGGCGGCGATGCCCACCAGCACGCCGGTGGCGATGCGGTCCTGCCGGTTGATACGGCGCACGTGCGCCGACATATCGAAGTTAGCCACGTTTCGCCGCCCCCTTATGACCGATGAGGTGGATGATCATGATGAACACGAGAGACATGGCCAGCAGCAGCAGGGCCAGCGACCACAGCACGTCGTTGTACACCGTGCCCATGGCCTCGTTGCCCATGCCCATGGTCAGCACGCTGGTCAGCGTGGACGCGGGCGTGAACAGGCCGGAGGGCATCTGGATGGCGTTGCCGATGACCATCTGCACCGCCAGGGCCTCGCCGAAGGCGCGCGTCATGCCCAGGATGACCGCCGTCATCAGCGACGGCGCGGCGCTTTTGAGCACCACGTTCCAGATGGTCTGCCAGCGCGTGCAGCCCAGCGCGTAGCTGCCCTCGCGATACTCGTGCGGCACCGCGGCCAGCGCGTCGATAGACAAGCTGGTGATGGTCGGCAAGATCATGATTGCCAGCACCACGGCGCTCGAGAAGATGCCGAAGCCGGTGATGGTCTGGCCCATGGCGGCGGCCGCATCGCGCACCCAGGCCACGATGATGGTCAAGCCGATAAGACCGTAAACCACAGACGGGATGCCCACCAAAAGCTCCAGAAGCGGCTGGAACACGCGGCGGCCGAAGCGCGGGGCCACCTCCACCACGAAGATGGCGCTGCCGAACGCGATGGGAAGCGCGAACAGCGTGGACAGCAGCGTGACGGAGAACGAGCCCGCGATCATGGGGAGCGCGCCCACCGTGGGCATGCCGTTCGCGTCCTCCTGGTGCGGGTTCCACGTGGTCCCCGTCAAAAACGAACCGAGGTCGATGCCATCGGCGGTAAACGTTGCGATACCGCGTCCGGCGACCATGGCGACAAGCGTGACGACAAGAAGCGCCACGAGCGCGATGCACGCGCCCGTGACGCCCTGACCGACCCGCTCGACGCGTGCTTTCGCCATCAAGGCCATATGCGCGCGTCTCCTTTCGAAACTAGTTGACTCGATGCGGGTATGGCGAACCTACTTGTTGGAGACCTTGCCGGAAGCGTCCTTCTCCACCTTCATGCCGGACATGGGGATGTAGCCCTGCTGCTCCACCAGGCCGCCCTGCACCTCTTCGCCCATCATGTACTCGATGAACGCCTTCGTGGCCTCGTCGGGGTCGGCGGCGGTGTACATGTGCTCGTAAGACCAGATCTTCCACGCGTTGTCCTCGACGTTTTGCGCGTCCGGCTCGACGCCGTCGACCTTGAGGGCCTTGAAGCTGCTGTCGAAGTAGGAGAAGGCCACGTAGGAGATGGCGCCGGGGGTGCTGGCGACCATCTTGGCGGCAGTGCCCGAGGAATCCTGCTCCTGCGGCTTGAAGGAATCGGGCACCTTCGTGCCTGCCAGGACGACGTCCTCGAACGTGGCGCGCGTGCCGGAGCCGGAAGCGCGGTTGATGACGGTGATCGGGGAATCGGCGCCGCCGACCTCGCTCCAGTTGGTGATCTCGCCCGTGAAGATCTTCTTCAGGTCCTCGAGCTTGATGTCGTCGATGGTGACGTCGGCGTTGACGATCGGGCCCATGCCGACGACGGCGACGGTGTGGTCCTCAAGCTTGGCAGCGGCGTCGGCATCGAGCTTCTCCTCCGCGAAGACGTCGGAGCGACCGATCTGAGCCTTGCCGTCCTTCACGTCGGACAGGCCCTGGCCGGAGCCGCCACCGGTAATGGCAACGGTGACGTCGGGGTACTTCTCCTGAACGGCCTTGA
>NZ_CAKTYH010000096.1 GCF_934632265.1 uncultured Senegalimassilia sp. | reverse complement strand
TTTGACTTGTTCAATAAAAAATGGGCGTTGACCTGCGTCAACGCCCAAAACTGGACACACTTTTTGTCCTATAAGCCTAAAAGAAAAGGTCAGACGAAAAACGTCTGACCTGCAGTTTTAATGGTGGCCGGTACAGGATTTGAACCTGTGACCTTGTGCTTGTAAGGCACCTGCGCTCCCGCTGCGCCAACCGGCCGGTTGAATCCCCTGAATGGGTGACGCTTATTGTCGCATAAGAAACCCGCTTTCGCAAATACTGCACAACCCGTCGATGCCGTTGGGCTTGCCCGAGTTTGTCCTTCGAGTCGGCGGGTTTTTCGCATTCCGGGGGATTTCATTGCTTCATACGGCTTGCATCGCCGTGGAGGTTCGCGAATGCGTAAGGGGCTGTCTGCCACAAGTTTTGTTGAGGCGCGGGAGCCGTGATCGTCGAGGAATCGTCTATTGCGAGGCTTCGCGGTGCGGGATTGCGTGTTTCCGTAAGCGCTTAGGGCGGGCGAGCGGGTTTCGCATGGCCTCGGATCGGACGGGCCTGCAAGGTTCTGGGGACAAGAGACGGCGTTGCCGGCAAGGGTTTCGCAAGATGGCGTTCCCATACTGGATGTTGCGAAGCGAAGGAGGTGCGCATGAGACGGAACAAGACCGCTGCGGCGGGTGCGATATGCGGCGTGCTGTGCGCGTTGTGCGTGCTCGGGTACACCCAGTCGGTGCGCGGCGAGGCGGAGCGCGCCCGCGCCGACGCCCTGGCGCGCTACGGCGGCGATCAGGTGGAGGTGTGTGTGGCGAAACGCGACATAGCCGCAGGTGAAACAGTGGACTCGGGGGCTATCGAGACGCGTTTGTGGGTTGCCGACCTCTTGCCGCCCGAAGCAGTGCGGCAAGCATCGGAGGTTGTGGGATTGAAGGCGTCTTCCACGGTGCTTTCCGGAGAGGTTCTTTCCGCAAGAAGGTTCGGCGCCGCCTCGGCGGCCATAGACGTGCCTGACGGAAAGGTGGCGATCAGCGTGCCCGCCAAGGATGTGCAGGCGGTGGGCGGCGCGGTTGCGGCAGGTTCGTCGGTGGACGTGTACGCCACGGGGAGCGCTGCCACGCAAGCGTTGGCGCGGGGCGTGAGCGTGCTGGCCACCAGCGCCGGAACGGACGATCGGCAGGCATCGGGGTCGGCCTCGAAGGTGACGTGGGTGACGCTTGCCGTCGACCCGAACCAGGTGGAGGAGCTTGTGTCGGCGGCTCAGAAAACCGAGCTGTACCTGACCCTGCCCGGTGCGGATGCGAGGTGAGAGCTGTTTTGAGGCAAACGGAAGGAGAAGGGATGTCCATGCCGTTGGTGGCGCTGTGCGCCGATGAGGAATGCTTCCGGCATCCGGAGCTGTTGGGCCTTGAGGGGGAGAACCTGCTTGCGCAGCAGTGGCTCATGCCGTTCACGTCCGCCGAGCAAGCACGTGCAGCGTTGCGCGACGCCTTGAGCGTGCAGGAGGTGTGGGTTGTTTCCTGTGCGGATGTGGCCCCCATCAACCTTGCGGCGGCGTTGAAACGCGATCGCGCCGATAGACGCGTGTGCATGCTGACGGCGCAGGAATCGGGGTCGCTTCGGTCTAGGACGACCGCGGCGGGCGTGGATGCGTCGTTGACCAGGCAGGCCTTCGTCGAACGATATGCGCAGTGCAAGCAGGCAGCCACGCGGGCGGCTCAGCTGCAGGCGGGAATCGGTTCCGGAGCCGTCTGCACGCCGGCGGGGGAAGCGGCAACGTCGCAGCAGGCGGCGTTCGGTGTTGCGCCCTCGGCCGCTTCCCCGTATGGAACGACCGTGATGCCTGCGGCCGGCTTTCCGGGGGCGCTTGAGCGGGCGGGCGTGCCTGCGGGGGCGATGGCTCCTTCTGCGGGGATGCAGCCGAGTAGTGGATCGCTTGCGCCCGCGAGCGCCCAGACGGCCTTTGCCGCCCCATCGGCCGCGAAGGCCTTGGTGACGTCCGTTTCCCCTTATGGGACGGCATCGGGGTTGGGGATCTCCGGAAGCTCCTCGTCGACCGCAGACTCTCAGCATCCTGCGGCAAAAGGGTTTTTGCTGCCGGTGGTGAGCGGCAGCGGCGGCGCGGGGAAAAGCGCGGTTGTGTTGCTTGCGGCGCATGCTGCCCAAGGGCTGGGCCTGCGCACGCTGCTGCTCGACTTCGACCTGCAGTTCGGCGATATGGCGCAGCTCATGGGCGTGAAAAAGCCCCTGCGCATCGACGAGGTGCTTGCCCGGCCCGAGCGCCTGGCCCAGCTTGCCTGCGAGGGGAAGGTTCCTGCGCTGCTGGCTGCTCCGGAGCATGTGGATGCCGCCGAGGCGGTGGTGGCGCAGGCGCCGGCGCTTCTGGATGCCGTGCGAGAACGCTTCGACGTGATCGTGGCGAACACGGGCGGCGCGTGGGCCGAACAGCATGCGGTGCTGTTGGAGCGCAGCTCGAAGGCGCTGTTCTTGATCGATCAGCGAGCCACCTCGGTGCATGCGGCGCAGCGCGCGCTCGACCTGTGCGCCCGATGCGGCATAGCCGTCAACCCGTTCCTGTTCACGTTGAACGGCTGCGGCAAGGGGGCGCCGCTGTCGTCGATGGACGTATCGTGCGCGTTGAAGGGTGCTCATGTGCATGAGCTGCCCGACGGCGGCGCCGATGTGGAGGAGCTTCTGGCGGCGGGGCTGGTGGGCGACCTGATCGACTCGCGCAACGAGCTGTTCGAAGGCATCGAGGGGCTTATGGCAGAGATATTGCCTGGCGTGTCGGCTGCCGCGGCGTCCTCTCGCGAGGGATCGGGCATGCCCTTCCTGCGCGGAAAGCGCTTGCGCAAACGTAAGAAGGCCTGATCATGACGCTGGCCGAGCGTGCGCAGGCGTTGGGCGCGGGCGGCGGCGAAAGCCATGTGCCCACAGCGACGCTTGCGCGCTTGAAGGAGGACGTGCGCCTGTTCGTGTCGGTGGATGACATAGCGGCGTTGATGGCCTTCGAGCCGGCGCGGGCGCGAAGCGAGCTTTTAGGGGCGTGCCGCCAGGCGTTCGCATTGCCCGTGTGGCAGGGGGCGGACGCCTTGCGCAGATCGCGGCTGTCCGAGCAGCTGATCGACGAGGTGTTCGGCTTCGGCCCTTTGCAGCCGTTGCTGGTCGATCCGACCATCACCGAGATCATGGTGAACGGCCCCGGCGACGTGTTCTTCGAACGGCAGGGGCGCCTTGTGCGCAGCGACCGGGCGTTCTCGAGCCAGGCGCAGCTTCGGGCGCTCATCGATCGCGTGCTCGGGCCGTTGGGCAGGCGCGTGGACGAGTCGTCGCCTATGGTCAACGCCCGCATGCCCGAAGGCCATCGCGTGCACGTGGTCATCCCGCCGCTTGCGCCCGACGGGCCCATCGTCACCATCCGCAAGTTCACGCAGCGCGTGATAACGCTGCAGGAGATGGAGCGCTTCGGCTCGATCGACGGGCATCTACGGCGCTTTCTAGAGTGGGCGGTTCTTGCGCGCAAGAACGTGGTGGTGGCGGGCGGTACGGGCAGCGGCAAGACCACGTTGCTCAACGCGTTGTCGTGCTGCATTCCCGCAGGTGAGCGCATCGTGACCATCGAGGATACGGCCGAGCTGCGCTTTCTCGAGCATCCGCACGTGGTGCGCCTGGAGGCGCGCCCGCGCAATGCCGAGGGGGCGGGCGAGGTGACCATTCGCGAGCTGGTGATCAACGCGCTGCGCATGCGCCCCGACCGCATCGTGGTGGGCGAGTGCCGCGGCGCCGAGGCGGTCGATATGCTCACCGCCATGAACACCGGGCACGACGGGTCGCTCACCACGTTGCACGCCAATTCTCCGCGCGATGTGCTTTCCCGCGTGGTGACCATGGTGCGCTACGGCGTCGATCTGCCCGTGGACGTCATCGAGGCGAACGCGGCGAGCGCGTTCGACGTGGTGGTGCAGACGTCGCGTGCGCTCAGCGGCAGGCGATGCGTGACCCATGTGTCGGAGCTTGTGTGCGACCAAAGGGCGCGAGCCTGTAGCGTGAGGACGTTGTTCGAGCGGCGTTCTCCCGAAGAGGCGGGGTCGTGGCAGGCCCTTCCCGATTGGGTGGACGACCTGCCCGAAACCATCGGGCTTGATGGGGAGGAGGTATTGGAATGGAAGCGTCTGGCGTGTTCGGGACGGCGGCAACCGTAACCGCGTTCTTCGGCGGCGCGCTGTGCGTGCAGGCCGCGTTGCGGCGCACCCGGCGCCGGAGGGCGGGCGAAGGCGGCATCGGGCATCACCTTGCGCGCAACGGCGTGCGCTGCGCCGACGGCGTTGCCCGACGCTTGCTTTCCGTGCCCAAGGTGGCCGCTCTTGCGGGAGATGCCCAGGCGGCGCTGCAGGGGCGCGGGGTGGCTTGCACGCCGCGCAGCCTGTGCTCGCTTGCCGTTGCGGCGGCTGCGGCGATGGCGGTTTGCGTGGGGCTGGTGTCGGCTTCGCCGTTCGCCGGCGTTGCGGTGGCGGTCCTGGCATGTGCCGTGGCAGTGACGCGCATCCATGGCTGGCGCGATCGCCAGGAGGAGGCGTTGCGCGAGGCGGTGCCCGATGCGCTCCATGCCATGGGGTCGTGCTTTCAGGCGGGCTTTTCGCTGCTGCAGACGTTCCAGCAGCTGGCGGGCGAGATAAAGGGCCCGTTGGGAAAGAGGTTCGCCGCCTGCGCGCATCTTCTTGAGACGGGCCATGGCTCGAGCGAGGCCTTAGGGGCGCTGCGCACGGGCGGGAGCAGGTCGGAACTGGCGTTCGTGGCGGTGGCGCTTGACGTGCAGCACCAGGCGGGCGGCAGCATGCGCCCGGTGCTCGAGGCGGCGCGCGAGACGGTGGAGGGAGAGCTGGCGCTACGTCGCGCCTTGCGGGTGCAGACGGCCCAGGCGAGGTTGTCGGCGCGCGTGGTCACGGTGATGCCGTTCGCTCTGGTTGCGGTGTTCTCGCTGGTGAGCAAAGGGTTTCTGGATCCGTTTCTGCAAAGCCCGCTGGGATTGGGCCTGTTGGGCTTGGCGTGCGCGATGGAGGTTGCAGGCGTGTTGGCGGTGCGCCGCATGTTGAACGTGGAGGTGTCGTGATGGCATATGCGGCGGTGCTGCCCGCGATCGCGACGGTTCTAGGCGCGGCGTCGGGCGCGTGCATGGGCTGGGCGGGCGCGCAGTCGGTTCGCCGAGCCCGCGCGGCAAGGGCCCGCGCGCCCGATGGCGCTCGTGCGCAAGGCGGCGTGCAGGCGGGCGCATGCCTTTCGTATCTGGAGAGTTTGAGCAGGCGATTGGCGTTGCGGGTTACTCGCCCGGTGCTGCCAGTCGGCGCATTGCGCGGCGCGCATGCGCGCTTCGAGGAGCAGGTGGGCAAGGCCGGTCTTGGCGGGACGGTGTCGGCCCAGGCGTGTTGCGAGGGCGCGGTGCGCCTTGCCGCGGCGGGGGCCGCGGCGGGGGCGCTGCTGGGCTGCGCGGCGTCGAATGAGCTTGCGGTGCTCGGTTGCGTGGCGGGCGGCATCGCGGGCGCGACTGCGCCCGGGCGTGTCGTTCGCGGCGCCCGGCGCCTGCGTGCCCAGGCGCTCGAGCGCAGCATGTCGGAGATGCTGGAGGTGGTGGCGCTCGGCGTGCGCAGCGGGCTTTCGTTCGACCGCAGCCTGCAGCTGTACACGGGGCATTTCGATGACGGGCTGGCGCGCGAGTGCGCCGCGGCGCAAAGGTCGTGGGAAGCGGGGCTTACGACTCGTCAAGACGCTTTGCGCGCTTTGGCGCAAGGGTATGACAACCCGCTGTTCTCGCGCACGGTGTCGGCCATCATCCGCTCGCTGCGGTTCGGCACGTCGCTTGGCGAGGTGCTGGAGCAGTCGGCGGAGCAGGCACGTGCGGCGCGAAAGGCGCAGGTGGAGGAGCGGGTGGCGAAAGCTCCCGTGAAGATGATGATCCCCACCGGCACGCTGATCTTGCCCGCCATGCTGCTTTTGGTGCTCGGGCCCGTGTTGTTGGAGCTTATGGAAGGGATGTAGGCATGATTCGAACGGTTATGGATGCGTATCGCCGGGCGCTGGCGAAGGCCGCGTGCAAGGTTGCCCGCCTTCGGCGCGGCGAGGACGGGCAGGGAACGACGGAATACGCCATCTTGGTCGGCGTGTTGGTGGTGATAGCCATCATCGCCATAACGGTTTTCCGGCCGAAGCTGCAGGAGCTGTGGGATGCGATCGCCGACGGCATCAACAGTTTGTAGGCGAATCGCGATGCGTGATTGCGCGGGTCAGGCGACGGTCGAGTTCGCGCTGGTCACCGTGGCGTTCCTTTCGGTCGTGCTTGGGATGGGCGCGCTTTGGCGCAGCGTTTCGGCGGGGTCGTTGGTGGAGCACGCGCTGTCGTGCGCATCCCACTGCGTGACGGGGTCGTTGCCCGGGGCGCTGGCGGATGCGGTGCTGTACTAGCTTTCGAGATTGCAAGGAGGCGTGATTGGGCGTTTTGCGCGCAGACGAGCGCGGGCAGGCTACCGTGGAGGCCGCGTTTCTCATCCCGGTCCTGTTCACGGTGCTGTTGCTGTCCGTGCAGCCGGGCATGGTCCTGTACGACCGGATGGTCATGCAGGCGGCGGCAAGCGACGCGTGCAGGCTTGCCGCCGTCAAGACCGATGCCGTGGGCGATTCGTCGCAGGCCGTGGAGGCGTTCGTTCGCCATAGGCTGGGCGCTATCCCGCCCGTCCCTTGCTTTCACGTGCACGAGGGAGGTTGCAGCTGGGAGGTGTTCGTGCAAGGGGATGAGCGCTCCGAGAAGGTGAGCGTGGAGATCGTCGGCAAGGTCGAGCCGCTGCCGTTTTTGGATGCGGGTGCCGTGCTGCTCGGCATGACGGACGGTGATGGGCTGTTGACGGTAAAAGCGCGTTGCGAGCGGGCGACGCAGCCCGATTGGGTTGCGGGCAGCCCGCAGGGGCTTGATCCCAGAGCTTGGATAGGAGCATGGCTATGAGCGTATCGCGCAGGATGGCGCAGGTGTTCGCCCTGCGGGATGAGGACGGGATGACCACGGTCGGCATGGTGGTGTCGCTTCTGCTGGCGTTGTCGATGATCTTCTCGTCGGCTCAGGTGTACCGGATCCAATCCGTGTCATCGCGCGTGCAGTCGGTGGCCGATGCCGGCGCGCTTGCGGCGGGTAACGTGGTCGCGGAGTTCATGGTGGCGGTGCGCGTGTGCGATTCCGTGGCCCTGTCCTTGTCGTTGACCAGCTTGACGTCCACGGGCTTGGGGATCGTCGCGTGCTGCGTTCCCGGCGGCCAGGGCGCAGGCGCCAAGCTGCTCGAAGCCGGCGCCCGCGTGGCCGACGCCCGAGATTCGTTCTCCAGGACCGCTTCCGAGGGATTGACGCGCGTTCAGAAGGCCCTTCCGTTTTTGGCGGCCGCCGGCGCGGCATCGGTGGCGCAGGGAAACGGCTCGAAAGGGTCCGACTACACGGCGCTTGCCCTGTTGGTCCCCGATTCCGCCGAGGATATCCGGGCGCCGCAGGAGGATGACGGCGCCAAGCAGGCCCGCGAAGAGGCGCTTGGCCAGGCCGAGGAGGTCAAGGAGCTGGCACGGCGGGCTGAGGAGGCGGCCTTGCGGGCCCAAGATGCCAAGCAGCGCGCCTTCGAGCATGATTGCGGCGC
>NZ_CAKTYH010000095.1 GCF_934632265.1 uncultured Senegalimassilia sp. | reverse complement strand
CAGGCGCTCATCGACAACTGCGATACCGATTGGGCTACGGCGAACCTGATCGAGACGGTGAAGGCGTTCGCGCAGAATGCGGACAAGATCACGTTCGTCTCCGGCACGGGTCCGTACCAGGGCGACATGGATCCTGATATCAACCTGTGGCTTGCGTATCGCGATGAGGCCACGTGGGCTGAAATCATCTCGACGGTCGAAGCGGGCGGCGATCCCGAAACGATCGTGGCGTCCCCGAACGTTGCGGCTGCCTAAGGTCATCGGATAGAAGAAGCGAAGTGCGGTGCTGGCATATGCTGCACCGCGCTTCCTTGTTGTTGGGGCGCTTTTGGGGCTGGGCGCGGGGCGTGGCGTTGGCACTTCGCGTAGGGCCTTCGCGTGGGGACTTCGTTTCCTGTCGGATGATGCGCAGCCGCATCTGCTGAGCAAATGCTGGCGTTTCGGGCGCGGGCCTCCAGCTCCCTCTCCCTACCTCCCCAACACCTCCCGCAAGGCGCTGACTGCCTTCGCGTATGCTTCGTTCAGTTGCGGCAGCAGCTTGGTTGCTGTGGCTTCGTTGCCGTCTCTGAGGGCGTCGTTCATGCTTTTCGCCAGCTGGTGCACGCTGGTTAGCGAGAGGTTGCCGGCTACGCCTTTGAGGGCGTGGGCTTCCGCCTCTGCGGTTGCCAGATCGCCTGCGGCGAACGCCTTGCGGACGTTGGGCATGTGGGGGTCGTTGAGGAACAGCTCGGCCAGTTTCAGGTACAGCGATTCGTTGCCTTCGAAGCGGTCGATGATGTCCTCGTAATCTATTTCGGCGTTTTGCAACGCGGCAATGTCTTTTTCGTCCATTGTGCCTCCCTGGGTTTCGGACGGGTTCGTCCTTGGAAGTATAATCCGGGCCATGGTGAATCGTAATCAACAGTATCATGACCCTTTCGAGCCGGGCGTTTCCTCGCCTGAGTTCGAGCAGTACGCCCGCGAAAGCTACGCCTCCCACGGCGGGCGCGGCGCAGCGCGCTCTGGTGCCCCCGGCACTCCCGGTGGCGCCGGCCCGGCAGGCGCCACCGGCTCCCACGCGGGCTACGGCGGGCAACCCGCGCAGCCTGGCAACACTCCCTATAACCGCTGGTCGCGTGGCGGGTCGGGAACCTCGCGCATGCCGGGCGGCTCGGCTGCTCCCGGCGCCCATGCCGGCAACTCGGCGCAGCCTGCGTATGCGCGCCACGGCCGTCACGGGGCCGTGCGCCCGCAGCAGGGCTGGGCTTCGCCTTCCGAAACCTGCGACATGGGCTTCGCCGGCTCTGCCGGTGCCTACGTCAGCCCGCTCAAGCGCTTCGCCGGCATCGTTATCTGCGTGCTGATCGCCGTGCTCATTGAGGTGTTCGGCTTCAACCTGGCCTTCTTCACGTCCATGACTTACCCGCAGGTGGGGACGTACCTGGTCAACGGCGTGGCGGCGGGCACCGAAGGCGCGCTGACGCTCGACTCGTCCGCGAACTACTTCGAGATCACGGGCCTTGACGACACCGTCCGCAGCATCCACTTCACCCCTCAGCTTAACGATCCCGCGGCGGCCGCGAAGGCCACCGACAGCAAGTTGCAGGTGGTCATGTACCTGCAGGACGAGGGCAATGCGAACTACTATCAGCTGCCGGCGGTCTCGGTCGACCCGAAGGACGCCGCCAGCACCTATATCAGCCTGGACCCGGCGGGCGACTGCCATTCCATCTACGTCTCGATCACGAACCTGGCCGACGTGGGCTCGGTGACCGTGACGGGAATCGGCCTGAACCAGCAGGTGCCGCTCGATATCGACCCGCTGCGCTTCGCCTTCATCCTGGCGGTGCTGCTGGCACTGTATGCCGTCCGACCGCAATCGGTCCTGTTCAGCCGCGTGTTCGACGGTCGCATCACGCGTCAGGGCTGGATGGTCATCGCATTGGTGGCGGTGCAGTGCGTCGTCATCTTCATCCTGGTCATGTCCAACACGCACTTCCTATCCATCACGCACACCGCCAGCACGGAAAACCAGTTCCAGTACCAAAAACTCGCCCAGGCGCTGCTTCAGGGGCACTTCTACTTGGACGACGTGCCCTCGGCCGCGCTGCAGGCCATGGACAACCCCTACGACACCGCGGCGCGCGACTCCGCCGGTGTGCCTTACCTGTGGGACCACGCGTACTACCAGGGGAAATACTACGTATACTTCGGCGTGCTGCCGTGCCTGATGTTCTACGTCCCGTGGCTTTTGCTTATGGGAACCGGGTTCCCCACGTGGCTTGGCGTCGCCATCTGCGACTGCGTGTACGTGGCGGGCATCGCGTACCTGCTCACGCGCATCTCGCGCCGGTGGTTCCCTCGCACGTCGATCGGCGTGCTGCTTGTGCTCGACATCATGATGTTCGTGGCCGGCGGCGGGCTGATCTTGGCGCGCACGCCCAGCATGTACTTCCTGCCCGAGGCGATGGGCCTGGCCCTGATCAGCTGGGGCTTGGGGCTGTGGGTGTCAGGTACCACGGGCGGCTTCATAGACCGCAGGCGCGTGGCGGCGGGTGCCGCGCTCATCGCGCTGACGCTTGCCGCGCGCCCGCAGATGGTGCTGGCCGCCGTGTTCGGGCTGGTGCTGTTCTGGCCGTTTTTGCGCGACGCTCGCGGCAACGCCCAGGCGCGACGGGCCTGTCTAGGCGCCTTCCGCGCCGCGCTCGTGCCATTTCTGGTGGTCGCCGCGGCGGTCATGGTGTACAACTTCGCGCGCTTCGGCAGCCCGCTCGACTTCGGCGCGAACTACAACCTGACCACCAACGACATGACGCATCGCGGGTTCCACGCCGACCGCATCCCGTTCGGCCTGTACGCGTACCTGTTCCAGCCTCCGGCGCTGGGCAGCCAGTTCCCGTTCATGCACCAGACCTATATGGACCCGGCTTATCAGGGCGTCACCATTTACGAGCCCATGTTCGGCGGCTACTTCTTCCTGTACCCGATGACGCTCGTGCTGCTGGCTCTGCCGCGCGTCCGCCACGGCCTGAAGGCGAAGGGCCTTATGCCGCTGTGGATTTGCGCGGTGTGCGTGGCGGTGGTGCTGTGCATCTTCGACCTGCAGGGCGCCGGCATCCTTATGCGCTACATTTGCGACTTCGGGCTGTACTTTGCCCTTGCGGCGGCGCTGTCGTTTTTGGAGCTATTGCAGGTGCGCTCGAGCGAGCCGCTGTCGAAGGGCTGGACCACGCAGCTGGGCGCCCATGCGCAGGTGCCTGTGCAGCAGGCGGGCGCGCATGCGGTGGCGTCGGCCGCCGTGGCGGGGCAGACGGTGTCGGTGTATCGCATCGCGCTGTACTTCATGTTCGGCTCGCTCGTGCTGATGATCGGCGCGAACGTGCTGCTGTGGAACGCGTTCGGGATTTACTAGGACGCGGGCGTCCGTGGCGCTTGGCGGCGTCCGCGGCGTGCCGTTGCGTTGTTGAGCGGCGAAGGCGGGCGGGTGCCCGGGAACCCGCGCGGTTGCGCGGTGCGCGTGAACGGGGGGCGGAGGTGCGTTCGCGATGCGTTGCCGGATGCGCGAGGGTCGACCGCGAACACACCTCCGTCCCCCCGTTCGCCCTGAACGATCCGGGGCCCATTCCTGCCGTTCGGGAAGGTTTTTCCGCTGTCGCGTCTTGAAATGCGAGTTTTCCGAAAGTTAGACAGCGGTCTTGATTCGTGGTTGTAGCGAACGCATGCAATCATGTAATAAACGATGCACATCGTCGTTCCGGCAGCATCCTGCACCCGAAATCGCTCTCCATCATTCGGAAAACTCGCATTCTCTGCCATGATTCGGCGAAAAGCTTCAATTTTCTCCGCCGACCGTGCAGAATCTGCGGCTCGAGCCTTCGCGCTCGCCCGCTCATCTCGGCCGCCGCCCGCTCGGCCCGGTCAAGCCTGCGGTACCGCTTCTGCCGCCTCTTTCCCTCCATGGCGCTTCCTTTCTCTCGGGAGGGCCCTGCGCCCTCGCCTCCGGAAAGGCACTTTCCCAGACTCAGCCGTACATGTCCGGTTGAGTTCGATAACGAAACCAAGGTGTTCGGATGAGGCTGCAAATCAAGCGCCAAGCCCCCGAAATCGGCGGCTGAAAAAATTTTTGAAAAAGGGGGTTGCGCCGAAAATTGAAATGTCTATAATACTTTCTTGCGCCAAGGAAACGAAGCGCACCGAAGAAATTCCTCGGTAGCTCAACGGCAGAGCATCCGGCTGTTAACCGGAGGGTTGTAGGTTCGAATCCTACCCGGGGAGCCATGAAGCTCCAAGAACCGCCAGCGCAAGTTGGCGGTTCTTTTTTTGTTTGAACGGATTTGCCTGAACGGATTCCCCTGTCTGCGGGGAGTCCGTTTTCTCCAACTGTGGGGGTGTTAGTTTCCCCTTCTGCGGGGGCGTCAATTTCCCTCTCTGTGGGGATATCCGTTTTGCGCTCATTTCTCGGTGTCGGCTCCTCGCTCCCTTAGCGTGGGTTCGTTTTAACGCTGAAGGAGTTGTCGCACCATGATCATGCAGGTTGAGCATCTGTCGAAGTCGTTCGGCGGGCGCACGCTGTTCTCCGACGTCACGTTCAAGCTGGAGGAATACGACCGCCTGGCGCTCGTAGGCCCCAACGGCGCCGGCAAAACCACCATGCTCAACATCATCAGCGGCCGCGAGGACGCCGACGAGGGCCGCATCCTGTTCGCGAAGGGCGCCCGCGTGGGCTACCTGGAGCAGGAAGCCATCGAGATGCCCGATCGCCCCATCTTCGAGGAGGTTATGTCCTCGCAGGTGGAGATCCTGGAAGCCGAGCAGCGCCTGCGCGAGCTGGAGGAGTCGCTGGGCGATAACCCCAACGAGCGCCAGCTTGCCGCCGCCGGTCGCGCGCGCGACGCCTACGAGATGCTGGGCGGCTACACCATCGAGGCCAAGGTCCGCGGCGTGCTGTTCGGCCTGGGCTTCAAGGAAGGCGACATCAAGCAGGCCACCACGAACTTCTCCGGCGGTTGGCAGATGCGCATCGCGCTGGCCAAGCTTCTGGTCCGCAATCCCGAGGTGCTCATGCTCGACGAGCCCACAAACCACCTGGATCTTGAGTCGGTGAAATGGCTCGAGGGCTTTTTGCGCGGCTATGAGGGCACCGTCATCGTTGTCAGCCACGACCGCGAGTTCATGGACAACATGATCGACCGCGTGGCCGAGGTGGCCAACGGCCGCGTCAACCTGTACAAGGGCAACTACTCCGCGTACCTCAAGGCGCGCGAGGAGCGCATCGAGCGCCTGCGCCAGCAACGCACCAAGCAGCTCGAGGAGATGAAGCACCTAGAGGACTTCGTCGAGCGCTTCCGCTACAAGGCCACCAAGGCCCGCCAGGCCCAGGAGCGCGCGCAGCGCCTGGAGCGCCTGAAAGAGGAGCTCATCGAGATCCCCGAGGAGAAGAAGCCCATCCACTTCAACTTCGTGCAGCCGCCGCGCACCGGCGACGAGGTGGTGCGCTGCCGCGGCCTGGTGAAGGCCTTCGGCGACAAGCGCGTCTACGACAACTTCGACTTCACCATGTATCGCGGCGACAAGGTGGCGCTTGTGGGCCCCAACGGCGCGGGCAAATCCACGCTTATGAAGATGATCGCGGGCGTCATGAAGCCCGACGCCGGCACCATCGACTACGGCGTGCACGTGGCGCTCACGTACTACGCGCAGCACCAGCTAGAGGAGCTGCACGCGGGCAACACCGTGTTCGAGGAGCTCGACCACGTGGCGCCGGGCTGGAACATCAGCCAGGTGCGCAGCCTGCTCGGCGCCTTCCTGTTCGAGGGCGACGCCGTCGAGAAGAAGGTCAGCGTGCTCTCCGGCGGCGAAAAGGGCCGTCTTGCGCTGGCGAAGATGCTGGTGGCGCCCAAGCCGTTGCTGTGCCTTGACGAGCCCACCAACCACCTGGACATCGCCAGCGCCGACGTGCTTGAGCAGGCGCTCAACCGCTTCGAGGGCACTATCCTGCTCATCACGCACGACCGCCACCTCATCCGCAGCATCGCGAACCGCATCGTCGAGGTGAGGCCCGGCAAGGTCACCGTCTACGATGGCGACTACGACTACTACCTGTTCAAGTCCGGCCAGCTCGACGGACCCGAGCCCACCGACGAGTCGCTCGTCGACGAGCTGATGGAGCGCAAACCGGCCGGAAAGGGCGGATCGGGGAAGGGGAAGGCGTCGAAGAGCGCATCTTCCGCGCCTGCCGCGCCCGCCTCGCCTGCGCCGGCTGCCTCGGGAGAGCTGACGGCAAAGCGCGGCAGCTCGCCGAAGACCAAGGAGCAGAAGCGCCGCGAGGCCGAGGCGCGCAACCGCGCCTACGCCGCGCTGAAGAACCATCGCAAGCGCATCGCCGAGCTTGACAAGCAGATGGAGCGCGATAACGCCCGCATGGAGGAGCTGCTGGCGAAGATGGCCGACCCCGACTTCTACGTCAACGAGGACGCGTCCTCGGACGCCGTGGCCGAGCACTCCAAGCTCAAGCAGCGCCTTGCCGCCGCCGAGGAGGAGTGGTTCATGCTGAACGAAGAGCTCGAAGAGGAAATGGCCAAGCAGGCCGAGGCAATGGGAGTGTAGGGAAAGGTTGCAAGGATGCTCAACATCGTGTTGGTGGAGCCTGAGATCCCTCAAAACACGGGGAATGTGGCGCGCACGTGCGCGTGTATCGGCGCGCGGCTGCACCTGGTGGAGCCTATGGGCTTCGCCGTCACGCAGCGCAACCTTGCGCGCGCGGGGTGCGACTATTGGGACGACGTCGACATCGTGCGCTGGTCGTGCGCCGACGAGTTCTTCGAGGCTCACGCTACCGACGAGCTGCACCTGTTCACAGGGCACGTGCAGCGCAGCTTCGCCGACGTCGCATACGGCCCGGACGCCTGGCTGGTGTTCGGGCGCGAAAGCCGCGGGCTCGACGAGGTCGTTATGCGGCGCTTCGAGCCCGCCTGCGTGCGCATCCCCATGCGCGACGGCATGCGTAGCTTAAACTTAAGCAATTCGGTTGCAATAGCCGCATACGAGGCTTTGCGCCAGCAAAACTGGCTCGGCCTGGCATAACGGCGACTTTTGAGACGAGAAGGGAAGGGAGGGAAGGCGATGGAGGAGCAGGGCGCGCACGATGAAGAGCGCGACACGGCGGATTTGGCGGCTGGCGACACGGCGGACCTGGCCGCCCGTGGCACGGCTGATTTGGCTGCCGGCAATGCGGTGGACTTGGCGGCTGGCGACGCGGCGGATTTGGGCACCGGCGACACGGCTGATCTGGCCATCAACGATACGGCGGACTTGGCCACCGCTGATGCTGCGCGCTCTCAGGCGCCTGCCAAGCAGCTGACGCCCGCCGGGCGCGCTGTCAGCCCTTCCTCAAGTCCCACGCCCACGTTCGCCGCCACCGACCGTCCCGCGCGCCGCGCGCGTAGGCTGCGGTGGAAACCCGGCATCACCCGTCCCATGATGGCGCTTTCGGCCGCGTCGTTCGCCCTGATGGTGGCGGGCGTCGGCGGTTACGTGTTCGCAATCCCGGCCGTGGTTGCCGGCGACAAGCCCAGCACGGTAGTGATCCCGCTGGAATCGGCGCTGTGGCTTGATGGTCAGATGCGCGAGGTTCAGGCAGGCTCCGTTGGCTCGACGCGAGCGGTGGGCCCGGTGACGATCGAGGCCTCCAAGGTCGATGCCGCCGCGCCCGATGCTGCGGCTGCTTTGGGTCTTGGATCCGGCTCCGGCTCCGGT
>NZ_CAKTYH010000094.1 GCF_934632265.1 uncultured Senegalimassilia sp. | reverse complement strand
TCGCCGCCGAGGTCGAAAGCCACGGGAGCACGCACGAATGCCAGCGCAGCGTGGGCCAGTCGGTGCCGTGCGAGACGTTCTGCCCTGCGCATGTGAACGTGCCCGCCTACATCGCGCTGGTGGCGCAGGGCGATTACGCCGGCGCCGTGCAGATGATCCGCAAGGACAACCCGTTCCCCACCGCGTGCGGCCTGGTGTGCGAGCATCCTTGCGAGCAGCGTTGCCGCCGCACGCTCATCGACGCGCCGCTCAACATCCGCGGCATCAAGGAGTTCGCCTGCGAGCATGCGCGCGCCGACCAGGTGCCCGTGCCCAAGCGCCTGCCCGAAACCGGCCGCCGCATCGCGGTCGTGGGCGGCGGCCCGTCCGGTTTGACCTGCGCGTACTTCGCCGCCTTGATGGGCCACGACGTTGACGTGTTCGAGGAGCGCAAGCAGCTGGGCGGCATGATCCGTTACGGTATCCCCGCGTACCGCTTCCCGCGCGAGCGCCTGGACGAGGACATCCGCGGCATCCTGGCCGTGGGCGGCATAACCGTGCATACCGAAAGCCCCGTGGACGCCGCGCGCATGGCGCAGCTTTCCGCGGATTACGACGCCGTGTACGTGGCCATCGGCGCGCAAACCGGCAAGGGCCTGCGCATCGACGGCACGGACGCCGAGGGCGTGTTCTCCGCCGTCGACCTGCTCGGACGCATCGGCGACGGCGATTACCCCGACTTCACGGGCAAGAAGGTGGCGGTCATCGGCGGCGGCAACGTGGCCATGGACTGCTGCCGCACGGCGGTGCGCGCCGGCGCCGAGGAGGTGTCGGTGGTGTATCGCCGCCGCATCTCGGACATGACGGCGCTGCCGGCCGAGATCGAGTCGGCCATCGCCGAGGGCGTGGAGATGATCACGCTGCAGGCGCCGGCCGCCATCGAGAAGGACGAGCAGGGCCGCTGCTGCGCGCTGCTGACGAGCCCGCAGATGATCGGTCCGGTCAAGCGCGGCCGTCCCGCGCCCGTGGCCGCCGACAAGCCGCAGATGCGCATCCCTGCCGACGTCATCCTGATCGCCGTGGGCCAGAACATCGTGTCCGCGCCGTTCGAGGAATTCGGCATGGCGGCCGAATGGGGCGAGTTCAAGGCCGACGAGCAGCTGCACGCGCAGATGGACGCCGAGGCGCTTGCCGCCCGCGGCGCCGATGCTTCCGCGGGCGCGAACGTGTTCGTGGGCGGCGACTGCCAAACCGGCCCGGCGTCGGCCATCAAGGCCATCGCCGCCGGCAAGGTTGCCGCGCGCAACATCGACCATATGCTGGGCTTCAACCACACGCTCGACTGCGGCGTGGCGGTTCCGCCGGCCCAGCCCAACGACCGCGCGGCGTACGGCCGCGTGGAGGTGCTCGAGCGTCCCGCGCGCGAGCGCAAGAACGATTTCGACGCCGTCGAGGTTCCCATGAGCACGGAGGAGGCCATGCAGGAATGCGGCCGCTGCCTGCGTTGCGACCACTTCGGCGCCGGCGCCTGCGAAGGGGGGCGTATCCAGTATGCTTAACATCACCATCGACGGCCGCGCGCTCGAGGCGCGCGAGGGCCAGACCGTTTTGGAGGTCGCCCGCGAGGCCGGCATCCACATTCCCACGCTGTGCTACCTGGCCGAGCGCAGCGCCATCGGCTCGTGCCGCGTGTGCGTGGTCGATGTCGAGGGGCAGGACGCCCCCGTGCCCGCGTGCACCACGCGCGTGGTCGACGGCATGCAGGTGCAGACGGCCACCGAGCGCGTGCTGAAGTACCGCCGCATGGCCGTTGACCTGCTGATCTCCAACCACGGCCTCGACTCGACCGATTACTGCTTCAGCTGCGTGAAGAACGGCGCCTGCGAGCTGCAGGCCGTGGCGCGCGAGGTGGGCGTCTCGCACCCCACCTTCCCCGTGGAGCAAATCCGTAAGCCGGTGCTGGATTCCAACCCGTTTTTGCGCTTCGACCCCAACTTGTGCATCGCCTGCCAGCGTTGCGTGGGCGCGTGCAACAACGCGGCCGGCAACCACGTGCTGCAAACCGGCAAGCGCGGCGTGCGCACCACCATCCGCGCGCCGTTCGGGCCGAACTGGGACGCCACCATCTGCGAGAGCTGCGGCAACTGCGCGCAGGCGTGCCCGACGGGCGCCCTGGTGGAGAAGCGCCGCGGGCTGTACCGCGAATGGGACACCCATACCGTGCGCACCACCTGCCCGCATTGCGGCGTGGGCTGCCAGCTCGACCTGGTGGTGAAGGGCGACCAGATCGTGGACGTGCAGGCCGCCGACGGCCCGTCCAACGACGGCCTGCTGTGCGTGAAGGGCCGTTCCGGCAGCTTCGACTTCGTGAACTCCCCGGACCGCATCACCACGCCGCTGGTGAAAAACCCCGAGACCGGCGAGTTCGAGCCGGCCGATTGGGATACGGCGCTTGACCTGGTGGCGCGCAAGTTCGCCGAGCTCAAGGAGGAGCACGGCGGCGAGAGCATCGCGGCGTTCGCGTGCTCGCGTTCCACCAACGAGGATATCTATCTCTTCCAGAAGATGGCGAGGTGCGCATTCGACAGCCCCAATGTCGATAACTGCGCACGTGTTTGACACGCCCCTACCGTTGCCGGTCTGGCAACTACACTTGGTTCGGGCGCAATGACGAACTCCATCAAGGATGTGTGCGAGGATTCGCAGGTCATCCTGCTGGTTGGCAGCAATCCGGAAGAGGCGCACCCGGTCATGGGCATGCGCCTGCGACAGGCGGTCGAGCGCGGCGCGAAGCTGATCGTGGTGGACCCGCGCGAGATCGGGCTGGCGAAGAAGGCCGACATCCACCTGAAGCTGCGCCCCGGCACGAACGTGGCGTTCGCGAACGGCATGGTGAACGTGCTGATCCAGAAGGGCCTGGTGGACCGCGAGTTCGTGGAGGGTCGCACCGAGGGCTTCGATGAGCTTGCCGCCATGGTGGCCGACTACACCTCCGAGCGCGTGGCCGAGATCTGCGGCATCGATGCTCGCGACCTGGAGGCGGCGGCCGAGATGTACGCGACGGCCGAGCGCGCCCCCATCGTCTACTGCCTGGGCGTGGTGGAGCACTCCACGGGCACCGAGGGCGTTATGGCGCTGTCGAACCTGGCGCTGGCCGCGGGCAAGCTGGGCCGCCCCGGCTGCGGCATCAACCCGCTGCGCGGTCAGAACAACGTGCAGGGCGCGTGCGACATGGGCGCGGGACCTGCGGACTTCACGGGCTATCAGAAGGTGGCCAACCCCGAGATGCGCGCGAAGTTCGAGGCCGCATGGGGCATCGAGCTGAACCAGGCTGCGGGCCTGAAGGCCACCGAGTGCTTCCCCGCCATGATCGACGGGCGCATCCGCGGCCTGTTCCTGTTCGGCGAGGACCCGGTGCGCACCGACCCGGACACGGGCCACGTCATCCGCGCGCTGGAGTCGTTGGACTTCTTCGTGTGCGAGGAGCTGTTCATGACGGAGACGGCGAAGTACGCCGACGTCATCCTGCCCGGTCGCAGCTACGCGGAGAAGGAAGGCACGTTCACCAACACCGAACGCCGCGTGCAGCGCGTGCGCAAGGCGGTGGACGGCCCGGCGGGCGCGCGCCTGGACACCGAGGTGTTCGCCGAGATCATGCGCCGCATGGGGTATGATCAGCCGACGCTCACGGGCGCGCAGCTCATGGACGAGGTTGCAAGCCTGACGCCGTCGTATGCGGGCATCAGCCATGCGCGCCTGGACTCCGCCGCCGTGGCGGGGCAGGGCCTGCAGTGGCCGTGCACGGGCCCGGATCACCCGGGTACGCGCATCATGCACGAGGGGAAGTTCTCGCGCGGTTTGGGCGGATACTCGCTGGCGCAGTACCGTCCGTCGGCCGAGCAGCCTGATGAGGAATTCCCGCTCATCATGATGACGGGCCGCGTGCTGGCGCAGTACAACGCGCAGGCCATGACGGGCCGCACCGAGGGGCTCAACCGGATCGACGGCACGTCGTTCATCGAGATCAACGACGCGGACGCCGCCGTCGCGGGCATCGCCGACGGCGACCGCGTGCGCGTGAGCAGCCGCCGCGGCGTCATCGAGAGCCAGGCGCGCGTGTCGGGCAAGACCAACCCCGGCGAGGTATGGATGCCGTTCCACTTCCAGGACGGCAACGCCAACTGGCTGACCAACGCCGCGCTCGACAACATCTCGGCCACGCCGGAGTACAAGGTGTGCGCCGTGAAGGTGGAGAAGGCGTAAGGGATAGAGCGGAAGGAGCCTGGCGGCGGAGCCGCCGCCAAGTAAGAGGCAGGGCATGCGACTTCGCCTGACGAGCAAAGGGCGCTGGCAGCGAATGCGGCCAGCGCCCTTTTTGCGTCCGCGAGGGCTGTGCGCGGGTTGTTGCGACGGGCCGTGTGGTCCGAAAGGGCGATACGTCTGCGTTTGGTTGGGGTGTTGCTTGGTAGTCGCCCAATAACGATCGGTGTTTCACCTGGTCACAGGCTTGATTACAAACCAACTACTCTGGTATGCCCTAATCAAACGCAGACGTATCGATGGTTTGGCGGGATGGATGGCATGGACCGTGCGTTGGTGGTTGCAACTGCGAGTTTGACGGCTTGGCCGCCGTGAGGCATGAGGAGGCGATACATCTGCGTTTGGTTGGGGTTCGTCGCAGTATAGGGAATTTGCACGAGCCTGCGACCTGGGGAAATGCGGATGATGGCAATGCGGCTACTCGAGCATACGCTAATCAAACGCAGATGTATCGATGGTTGGGCGGGGTGTGGCTAGTTGCGGGCTCGGGTGCGTGGTTGGTTGCGAGCCTGGTTACGGTTCGGGCGCCTGTGCCAGCCATTTCAAGGATTCGCGGGTTCGAGGGCCTGGTTGCGCGTGTCTCGGGGTACAGTAGCGGAATCGGTATTTGATTAATGGATTCGCGGGTCGTTTAGGGGGAAGGGGCGCATATGAAGCGAGTTTTGGTTATTGCGACGGGTGGGACCATCGCTTCGGCCGAGGAGGGAAGCGGGCTTGCGCCGGCGTTGACCGGTGAGCAGCTGGTGGCGTTCGTTCCCGAGGTGGCGCAGGTGTGCCGTGTCGAGGTGTCGCAGGTCATGAACGTGGACAGCACGAACATGCGCCCGCAAGGGTGGCTGGCCATTGCGAGCGAGGTGCGTCGGCGTTACGACGACTTCGACGGGTTCGTCGTCCTTCACGGTACCGACACGCTGGCGTACACGGCGGCGGGGCTTGCGTACCTGGTGCAGGGCGGCCCGAAGCCCGTGGTGTTGACCGGCTCGCAGCTGCCCATGGGCGATCCCGGCACCGACGGCAAGCGCAACCTGCTCGATGCCGTGCGCGTGGCCTGCGATGATGCCGCCGCGGGCGTGATGGTGGCGTTCGGCGGCAAGGTGATCTCGGGCACGGCGGCGCGCAAGGTGCGCACCCGCAGCTTCGAGGCCTTCGACAGCTTGAACGTCCCCGACCTGGGGTACGTGCGCGATGGGCTGGTCGAGTGGGCTGATGGCATGGAAGCTGGCATCGCGGCTTCGGGCGTGCGCTTTTACGACGCGCTCAACCCTCGCGTTGCGGTGCTCAAAATCACGCCGGGTATGGATGCGCTGGTCATCGATGCGCTGCGCCCCGCGTGCGACGCGCTGGTGGTGGAGGCGTTCGGGCTGGGCGGCATCCCGGAGTACGATGGCATCACCGACACGCTGCTTGCATGGGTGGATGCCGGGAAAACGCTCGTCATGACCACGCAGTGCCCGTACGAAGGCGCGGACCTGAGCGTGTACGAGGTGGGCCGCGCATTCTGCGACCGCCCGGGCGTGCTCATGGGCGGCAGCGCCACCACCGAGGCGTTGCTGGCGAAGACCATGTGGGCGCTTGCGCAAGCGGCCGACCCCGACGGCGTTGTGGACCGTGAGAAGCTGGCGGATTTGTTCGCCAGCTGCTAAAGACGAAGAGGGTGCTTCGTGCCCCATCTCGTCCTTAAAATGTAATGCAGCACATTTTTAAGGACGAGATTGCAAGGAAGACGCATGCGCATACTTGAAAAGAGATGAGAGAACGTTCCTCTTTTCGCGATTGGGGTTTCGGCGCTGTGGCGATAGCCGCGGCATCGCAGAACGGCCCGTCGGCCTGCGTGGGGGCAGGCCGACGGGCCGTTGTCGGTTTCGAGGCGTTTTGCGGGGCGGGCGCCTTATCCCAGCAGGTTGGGTAGCAGGTAGAGTAGGGCTACCAGCGCGCAGCCGATGGCGGCTGCGGCGATCCAGATGTGGAACTCGCGGTCCATCTTGGCGCGCTCGGCGGGCGTGGGCTCGCTGGTGTCCTGCACGGCGTTCACGTCGATGGCGCGCGTGCCGTATTTCTTAGCGCACACCGCGTAGATGACCAGGCCGACCACGCAGTAGATCACGCCAGTGACCAGGGCATCCGTGTCAAGCTGCGTCATCATGACCAGGTAGATGACGATGCTGATCACCGCGCCGGGCACCATGCCGCGCACCTTGAACGGGCGCTTCAGGTCGGGCAGCTTGCGGCGCAGGCCCAGGCACGCCACCATGCCGATGACGTAGTAGAACAGGTCGGCGAACAGGGAAAGCGATGCGATGTAGTCCAGCGTGCTGGTTGCCACCAGCGCCACCGTGAGCACGCCGAGCGTGATGACGGCCACGTAGGGCGTGCGGTACTTCGGGTGCAGCTTGGCGAACACGGCGGGCAGGCTGCCGTCGCGGGCCATGGTGAACAGGTAGCGCGGCGGCACCGCGATGGAGGCGTTCAGGGTGGAGAAGTCGCCTCCGAAGGCCACGCCCAGCGCCAGCAGCGCAAGCGGCAGGCCCAGGATACCCGCGCTCATCATGGCCTCGGCGTAGGGCGCGGACGATTCGGCCACGGCGGCCAGCCCGTCGGCGGGCACGATGCCCACGAGGAACCACTGGAACAGGGCGTTCACCACGAAGATGATGAACGGCGAGAGCATCATGGCGCGGGGGATGTTGATCTGCGGGTGGCGGATCTCCTCGCCCATGGCGCAGCACGTTTCGAAGCCGGCGAAGCACCACCAGATCATGGCCACGGCGGCGATGAACCCGCCGGTGCCCAGGTCGCCCATGAAGTCGGGCGCGGTCACGAAGTTCGGCAGCTGCACGTTGGGGATCATGGTGAGGAACCAGATGGCGGCCACGCCCCAGAAGAAGAACATGAAGCCGTTCTGCAGCTTGCCCGTCAGCTCCACGCCGCGCACATTGGCGATGATGAATCCGGCCAGCGCGATAATGGCGATGACCACGTCGTCGACGGGAAGCTCTACGCCGAACGCTAGGAAGATGGTCTTGAAGTAGTAGCTGAACGCAAGCGCCTCGCCGCCGGTGACGGCGATAAGCGACATGATGAAGTTCCATCCGGCCAGAAAGCCCGCGGGTCGGCCCAGGCCCAGCGACGCGTACTGGTACGTGCCGCCGGCGAAGGGAAGCGCCGCGCCCATCTCGCCGTACATGAGCGCCGGGTATATGCTGATGAGCGCTGCAAGCGCCGTTGCCAGGACCACGAACGGCCCCATCTCGCCGACGACGTTGCCGCCGGTGGTGAACAGGCCGACGCCGATGACGGTGCCGGCGGTGATGGTGATGGCCTCGCGCAGGCCGAGCGTGCGCTTGAGGCCGACGGCGGGCCCCTTTTGCGCGCCGCCTTCGTTCGGTTGGTTGCCCATGGGCGTTCCTTTCAGCGTGCCGCCCGCGCTGGCGGGCCGGCGTGCTGTCGCATGCCCGATCCCTATCGGGC
>NZ_CAKTYH010000093.1 GCF_934632265.1 uncultured Senegalimassilia sp. | reverse complement strand
TTTTTAGGCTCAGCGTCGCGTTCTTTAAGGCGCTTTATAAAGGCTTCAAGCGTCTCCGAAGAGCCGCTGTTTGACCACCAGTAGCACTCCTTAGCCTGCTTATCGTCCAACTCAACCACATAGGCGGGAACATCGGAGAGCTTTGCAAGCTCCCCGGCTCTCCTGCGGCGATAGCCCGCTATCAGCTCATACTCACCGTCTTTTCCCTGCCGCACAATAAGCGGCTCTTCAATGCCCTTGGATTGGAGACTGCTCACCAGACCGCCAAGGCTCTTATCTGAAAACTTTCCGAATGCCAAGCCAGGAAAGTCCAGAATTTTATTAAGCGGTATATTCTGCTTCTGTATACTATCAGGCATTTTACCCTCCTTTGTTTTTCAAAAACTCTTCTCATGGTGAGAAGTATTTATGCGAAATCATGCCTCACCGCGGCGGAATAAAAATGGCCTATCGTGAGCGGAGCGTCATAAAGCGCCCGCAGAAGATAGGCTTTTATGTTTATAATGCGTGTCGTTGTCTCTCTGAGGGAATCCAGCACATACGCTATATGCTCAAATTGCAGCTTTCGGAACCTGTCCTGCACCTTCCCGGTCGGCAGGTTCTCCCTGCCGATTCTGATTGTCGGAGCGGTACTGTACAGAACATCACAGATAAGCTCCAAGATACTGTCAGGATCGTCGTTCGGATAGCTCTCCGCTAAAAGCGGAAAATCTACCTGCTCCTTGAGCTCTTCCATACAATCCTCATAGTCAGAAGGATAGATGGATGAATAAGTATGGCTGGAATCAGTATGGCTATTATCAATATAATTTGCACCCGTTTTCTGTAGGTCTGCACTGCCGTTTTCTGTAGGTCTTGAAATACATGCTTCGTCTCTCTTGACCTCTTTTTCCGGACTCTCCAGAAGTACATCTTTTGTAGGTCTGGAATTTTCAGAATTATCCTCATGCACCGAGGCAAACCATTTCACGTAGATTTTTGTCGGTTTACCCTGTCCCTGCTTTATGCGCTCAATGAGACCGATGCCGCTTTTCGTGTCAAGCTCCGCAAGCAGCTTACCGGCCTTGACATGACCGCAGCAGAGATCCTTTTGTATCTCGTCGATGGTGTAGTAGATGTATACCCGTCCCTTATCGTCGAGCCACTTGTTTTTCAGCGAAAGTCCCATGCGGTCAAGCAGCAGACTGTATAAGAGCTTTGCATCAGTGGAAAGCGTTTTGAAATGCTCGCCCGTTATGAGCACCCGCGGAATGCGGTAAAACGAGTAGCTGTCAGCCTGACTGCAATAAAAATAGTCAAAGGTCATGGCGCGCTCCTTTCGCAGATGACAAGGTAACGGTATTGCCCGCCGCTTGCATAGGGGTGACAGGTCAGCAGCGTTAAAAGCTCTCGTCCATCCTGAATGAAGACCTTCTTCACATCATTCGGGTCTATGACCTGTATTTCGGACACGGTGTAGCTCAGCGTCTCCCACAAGTTCGTAACAAGAACCTCGTCACCCGGCTGAAGCAGGTCTATATAGCGGAAGTATGCTGCGCCGTTCCAGCCCCGGTGTCCTGCTATTACACAGTTCGTGCTGCTGCCGCCTATCGGGAGACTTGTCTGCCCAAGGACAGCGGCACCCGCAGCCATGTTTTCATAGCTCGCCCCGAGGTATACAGGCATTTCAAGCTCAAGCGCCGGTATCGTCAGCACGGCTACGATTCCATCCTCAACGCCGTATGCGGACAAGTCGATCGCCGCGGACTCATAAGCTGACGGGTCTGACAGGCCGCTCTGGTTTTCCTCATATATGCGCCGGTTATATTCCTGCATGGCGTTATAAAGCTCGGCATTTGGCAGTGCCGTCTCTTCCGGTGGAGCTGTTATTG
This sequence comes from uncultured Senegalimassilia sp., assembly GCF_934632265.1. Taxonomy (GTDB): domain Bacteria; phylum Actinomycetota; class Coriobacteriia; order Coriobacteriales; family Eggerthellaceae; genus Senegalimassilia. Next base: position 5,966 of record NZ_CAKTYH010000093.1, on the reverse strand, counting down.
CTGAATGTGCAGAGATAAAGCTTTCCGCTGCCGAAGATGACCTGTGCTCAAGCCTTGCGCCGTTTATGTATGGGTACAGCAGAATGAGCAGCCCGACGCAGAACAAAGCTGACGCAAAACATACCGAGAGCCGTCTACCCATTTTGACCTCTCCGCATTACCATGTAAGCAATCACGGCGAGAATAAGAATTATGACGCCGAGGATGATGCCCTTTATATACTCATTTACCCATGTGGAACCGGCAGCTTCGGGTTCAAGGCTCTCAATGTCCGCAGCCGCGGTCTGCGCATCATAATCTATGCGGCTGCCGCGAACGAGAAGCCGATGTGTGTTCACACCAAAAGGCGTGCAGGTGATAAGCGTTACAAGGTCTTTGTCACGTTCTATTGCAAGCTGCGAGGTATCTTCCGGAAGCACAGTGTTGATATCATCGACGGCGTAAGCGAGAGTTTCGTTCAGAACATGTATAAAGAAAATATCTCCGTCCTTCAACTGGTCAAGGTCTGAAAACATTTTTTCACTTGCCATACCGCTGTGGCCGGAAAGAACGGCGTGGGTTCCCTTACCGCCGACAGGCAGTGAACTGCCGACAACATGGCCGACAGCATTTTCAAGTGTCGCGGCGTTCGTACCGTGGGCGACGGGCAAGTATATGCCGAGACTCGGAATTTCTATATAGGCCATAGTGCCGTCGCCGTTCAGATTCAGAAGCTCGTCATAGCTGGCAAAAGCCTCATTAAGCTGTTCATCTGAAAAGGCTTGTGAAACTCCGGTCGAAAGCATCGCGTTATACTTCTCCGCTTTATGCCGCGCCTCTTCTATTGCAGAATCATCAAGCTCGTTTATGGCATTGAAATACTCTGTGCGAATCACGGATTTGTTTTTCTCTGAGAGATAATTGCTTATGACCGGGTATACCGTCACAAGCAGAGCGATTACAAATAACACTGCTGCCATAATCAATGGTGAATACGTATTTTTCATTTTAACATCCTTTAATTTGAGACAAAAACATGCTATATTTTTATGAGAATATGCTACATACAACGGCTTAAGGAGAAATCAAAAATGGCCAATCTAACGAAACGGCAACACTACGTTCCGCAATTTTACTTGAAGAATTTTTGTGATTCGACCGGCTTCCTTTGGGGTTGGGATAAACTAAAAAAAGGAATTTTTAAGTGTGCTACTAAAGATATCTGTCAATCAGCTTTCCTATATGAAAACGAATTGAAGAATGCCAATCCAAAGTGTGGTAAATTTATTTTGCCGAATTCGATAGAAAACACGTTGGCCAATATGGAAGGAGAGTTTAGTACCTGTATAAGTCAAGTGTTGCAAATATGTCGTAATCCGGCGAATCGAGACGTCCTCATATGTTCCAGTAAGCAGAAACAAATTTTGACCAAATTTGCAATCAATATGATGCTTAGAAATCCAGTAATGCTTAACGGCGCATACGACGGAGAGTATAAATCTTCGGCTTACAGCGATCTTGTGGATACAGGCTATGAAGAACTGGTGGATTTAATGGGATTTGGAGATTTGGAACCGTTCTTCGATTACGCTTTAAAACTAGGTCTAATAGATGAGAAGATTAAAAATTCTCCAGCTAATGTTTTTAATTCCTTGATTTCAGAAATGCAGTTTGAAATATTAAAGGCGAATGGTTACTCATTTGTGACAGCCAATTGCCCTGTGATTTTTGTTGGAGGCCATACATCTGAAGAAAACCTTTTAGATTATCTCTCCATTCCGATTTCACCAGACTTCACTTTATCCTATACAAGAGAAAAGCTTACTAGGAGGAATAAAATAGTTGAACTGAGCCCAAAAGAAACATTAGATATTAATCTTCAATATGCGGATTCGACGGCTAAACTAGCAACTCAGCTCTACTCCAACGACAAGGAGCTTTTATCTTTCATATCGGCCTATGCGAAGTAACGAAAAATGGAGCTGCCAAAATTGGCGGCTCCATTTCAAGTCATGTATTCTACTTCTTTTTGCTTAGTCTTAGAATGATTATCACGGCGATGCCCATTGCAAGAATGCCGCCGACGGTAAACATCCATGTACCGTATGAGCCGGTTTTCGGGAGAGTGAAGCCCTTGGTGTTTACAACTGTGAGGGGAACGACCGCACTTGCGGAGCTGCCATCAGCGAGCATATCCACGTTCTTATTGTTCACCTTGGCCGATGCCGTGAGCAGCGGCTTATGACAGCGTGCGCACTCCGCGCCGTCACTCACGGATATGACGATCTTGACCTTGTCTTTCAGAAGATTGTAGCCGGTATCCGTTGCAAGCTCCGTGACGATATAGCTGTCGTCCTCAAGTCCCTTTATTACGATATGGCCGTCAGAGGCAGGGACAAATTCTGTTGCCTGTGACTCTTCCTTGATGTGCCCCGTCACGTAATATACCCCGTCGACAAGCTTGGCCTGAACATGGTAACCGTCAGTATCGTTATACAGCTTGAATTTAACATTACTGAGCTTACCGGCACCGTCGGAAAACTTTTTAAGCAGGTCTATGACATAGCTGAACACATGCGCATCATCCGTGAGTGTATCATAGTGTTCAGAATTAGTGCGCTTCCAAGTCAGCGTAACACTGTTGGTGTTGCCGCTGTCCCCATATATAAAGCTTGCATCAGAATTGATAGTGCAGGAATAGCACACACGCATAGTACAGTCGGAGTAGCCGCGGTAAAGGCTCTCGTGGCTGTAAACCTTTGTGCTGTTGTTGATCTCGCTGAGGCCGTTTGCCGTTATCTCGACAGTCATCTGCTGCCCGGAAGACTGCTCAGAATAGCTTACGGTAAATTTGCCGCTGTTCATGTTCCAAGTGTCTATAAGCTCCGTGCATTCCTTATCCTTGTAGAAATATATAACTACATCGTCACGGTTATATGTAATGCCGCGCGGGAGATTATCTACAAAGGTATAACAGCTCAGATTGCTTGCCGGAGACGTGATTGTAGGCAAGGTGGAAACAAACTGGTATTCCACAATATCGCCGGTCGAAGCGCTGGCGCTATGCGCATAGCCGTCTGTGATGTCAATTGTGCTGCCGTTATTCTTGCCGGTGTCTGAGGCGGATTCACGTACTGTTTTTTCAAGTGTCGGGTAGCCGGTCTTGTTTTTGGGATAAACAGTTACGTCGTAGTTCCAACTGCTGCCGTCAAGCGTTGTCATAGGCAACGAGATAAGGAACGGATTGCAGGTGCTGGTCACATTCTCAGGCACAAGTGTTTCGACGATAAGATAAAGCCCAAGCTCCAGCCCGTCTACTGAACTGTGTCCGTATTCGTCCGTCACGCTCATTGCTGTGCCGCCCGCGCTTTTGATGTGGCTCTCAAGCGCGGTCTTCACTACTGTAGAGTTCGCGGCAAGAGCTGCCGCAAGCGCGGAGTTTATGCTGTCGGAAGTGAAATAGAATACTCCGTTTTCACTGGAATACGCTTCTGACGCACTGAGACCGATCGCCGAGAGGACGGTATTTGTACTCTCGTTGTCCGCAAATCCGTAAAGGGTAATGATTTTACTCCCGCTGTCATCCTGCTCTGTGTGCAGTACGATATCTGCTACGCGCAGGTATGTAAACTCAACACCGGGTACGGCGTAGTTTGCCATCTTGTCTATGACGCTCTGATCGTATAATCCGGTGGAAACATAGGCGTTGGTGTCCCAAGCTCCGTCAGCCTCGGCTTTTGTAAGATCATACTTATATACGGAGAGCGAGCCCGTTTTGCTGTAGTCTATCGTCGGCGAGGCCTCCAGCGCGCTTGCCTGTACAGGCAGACAAAACAGCGCCGTGACCGCAAGAATAAGTGCGAGTACTTTCTTAATAGTTTTCATTCAGGTTTCTCCTTTTTCGGTTTATAGGCAATGAAAAAGCCCATGCACAGCATGAGCAATATTGCCGGGATATAGAGGAAGCCGGACTGCCCGGTGAATGGCAGCGCAGTAATGGCGCAGTCGCATGAGGTAAAGCTGATGTCGAAGCTGTCAGAGTCTTCAAGCTTTCCCTCAAACAGAATCCCGGCTTGCAGCATATGCCCCATCGGTGCCTTGGTTTCTGTTACGCGATAAATGCCGCTTACGCTGAGATCACTGAATACGGCAGCACCGTCTTCGGCAGAGGTCTGTTCTGCGATCTGCTTCCATGTTGTACCATCGTCTTCTGAGTGCTCCAGCGCAAACACGGCTCCGGCAAGCGCGTTTCCGTATGCGTCCTGCTTGCGGACTGTTATAGAGCCTGTCTTTCGCGTGTTGTAAACGTCAAAGCTCAGCTCTTCACCGGCTCTTATGATGAAGGTGTGCCGCGTAGTATCTACAACGTACAGGCCGGGCGCGGAAATCTCCTGAAAGAAATATTCCCCGGCAGGTATGTCTGTAAAAATGACTGTGCCGGTGCTGTCTGTTATCGCCCCGGCAAGCTGGTCTCCGGAAGAACCGCCGTAGCCGAAGCTTACTCCGGCTATTGGCTCGCCGGTCTCAGCGTCATATTTGCGGATAATAAGCTTCCCGTCCTTTGGCTTGTCCGGGAGACTTACCTCTAATGAAGCTGCGGCGGCTTTGACCTCAATGTTGTAGACATACGTGACCACGCGCTGCTCGTTCCAGTTGTCTGGGGCATAGTAGATCAGGCTGGCCTCGGTCTGATTATCTATACCCGTTGCTGAAAGAGTATAGCCTGCACCGGCATACCTTGTCGGGATTCGGATCGTGAGCACATCCCCGGTGTCACCGGTATAGCCGTCAACTATTGCACCCTCCGGGAGTCCGCTTTTGTCTATCGTGTAGCCGCCTCCGCAGTTTATAAGCGTTACGGTAGTAGTGCCGGTGTAATAGTCTCCATCTTCAACAAGGTTGAGGCTTGAAAATGAAACTGCATGTTCGTACACTTCCTGATTTCTCGCGCAGTCGAGCAAATACAAGCACCAGTCGAAAAGGTCTTCGTATCCCGGTACTGCTCTGAAAAACTGCCTGTACAGCGTGAGGTTCATCCACGCCGGTACTCCCTGCGCTCCGCGCTCGGCAAGCCAGAAGCGAATGGCGTTTGCGGTCGCATAGCGTGCTTCTTCTTCGGAATAGCCGCCGTCATCGTTGGGATAGCCGTGTTCAAGGATGGCTTGCAGTCCGTATATAGTGGCAGCGTCGTAGTAGTACCACGGGTCGGTTGTTGTGTAGCCTCCGCCGCTGGGGGAAGTATACTCTGTTTGCAGGCAGTAGGCCGGGGCTCCGGTCTGGACTATTGTGTGCGTTGGAGTCCCGATGCCTGTCCATACACCGCTGCTGGAAAAGGTCTGGAAGTACGAATAGCTTGTGCCGGTCGTCACGTTGACATAGTCCGCAAAGGCGTGCGCTGTGAAAAATACGTTGAAAATGACAATGGCACAGATCAGCATCAAAAGCTGTCTGCACCACATGGTTTTTGTTCTCGACATAAAACCTCCTGTTCCTTAGATTTGCTGCTTACTGGGGCGTCACTTTGCGGGCGGCATCACCTCCTTTGCCGTGCGGCTGCTCAAGTATGGGCACTGCTCATACACGCATGACCGCCCATCCCAATGAGGCCTGTGAAACTCACATGATTTGCACTCCGGGTGTTCGCCGTCTATGCCTGTGTCATAGTGATCGAACCCCGGCTTGCTTATCATCAGCTTCTCAAATGCCTGTCTTTTGCCGTCTGTGAAATACATCGCTGCCTCCTTCCTTATTCAGGGCAATAAAAAAGCGCCCCACCGGGCGCATGAAAAAACACTTCTCACGGTGAGAAGTGTTTTTCTTGACGAGAGATATGCACAGTTAGTAACTATATATAATATGTGCTCTTGTTACGCTGAATGAATTCTGGTATGATAAATAACAGATATCGACATGAAAAAATGCTTTTGAGGTAAATGCTCATGGATAACGATTTGTATAATATAGCATTTCATTTGCAGTCAACGAAC
>NZ_CAKTYH010000092.1 GCF_934632265.1 uncultured Senegalimassilia sp. | reverse complement strand
AACTCGTTCACAACGCTATACATTTCCTGCGCGGGCTTATCCTTAAAACGACTCCAACGCAGCTGGTCACCGCGTATCTCTGCGCCGTAGACGTTTCGGTACGACTCCGGGAAGATGCGCTTCTGCTTAACGCCAAGCACCTGCTCCATCTTCTCGGTTTCGAGTTCTTTTTCGTCGAGCGAGCGCATGAACATAAGATAGGTCAGCTGACTTATGACTTCGATGGGATTAGTGATACCGCCTTCCCACATCTTCTGCCAAATAGCGTCAACCTTGCTCTTGGTTGCTCCTGTGATCATGAAACTGCTGACCTTTCTTCGCAAGCTCTTCGATCATATATATGCGCACGGAGGCACTTCGGCTCATCTCGCAAAGAGACGGTGCGCCCTATGCCGTGTCGTGAAGCATGACAGGTATTCCGAGCGTTATCGAAACCTTTTCCGTCCGCAAGGCGATTACGAACCTTGACCTCGCAATCAGAGGTCGATACGGCGCGAATACGCACCTCAAAACCACTCGGAATGCAATACGGACGTATTAACGTCATTATATTCCAGCAGAGGGCAAAAACGCGCTATATAGCAGACGGGTGTATAGCCACGGCCCGTCGTCCAGCAGGAAGCGCGGCATTACGGGCAACCGCAAACTGCACGTCCAAACAGCTTGCACCCGACAGCTCGTAACAACCGCAACCAGCCCCACCCCGCCAACCAAACCCCAGGAGAATTAGTGACCGCCGAATTGCCACAGACCAGAGCAACGGAATTTCGCACCCCGTTGGGAGCGTTTCGCATCACAGGGCCGCATGGGCCCGTGCCTTTCACAGTCTCGCAACACCCCGTGCCGGATTCTCGCAAGGGCGCGCTCGAGCAGTACTATTCCCTCAGCATCAGCCTTGACGAGCTGATTGCGGGCGAAGCGTACGTGGTCGAGTTTGACGGCCCCGACCTTGCATACGCGGACTCCGACGAGTTCGGTCAGCTGAACGAGGCGATTGCAGACGGCATCACGGTCGGCATCTCCGGGTTCAACCCGAACGAGCAGAAAATCACGTGGCCCAAAGGCCCCTCGCCGGACCGCAAGGGCTACTACATCATCTGGGACGACCCGCGCGAAGGATGGTTCACCATCGTGAAATGCCAAGACACGGGCGCCTACGATCACGCAAGCATCGATATCGGCTGGCTACCCACCGACCAAGACCACGGAGACGAGCTTGCGCTTGCGCTGTTCTATTAACCCCAAGAAGCCCGAGCAGCACCGCAAGTGCCGCCCGGACAAGCACATGTTCGCCCGCCGCTGGCCGCTAGCCCAAAAATCCCCCGGCAGCGCCACACAGCACCGCCGGGGGAAACCTTGCAGCAAGCAACCTCTGCCCCGACCCGGGGCTTCCTTACTCGCCGTCCTCGTATACCACGTTGCCGGCGCAGATGGTGTACTTCACCTTCCCGTAAAGGTCCTCCCCCGCAAACGGGGTGTTCGCCGCCTTCGAGACGAACTTCGTGCCCACGTGCCAGCGCTCGCCTTCGTTGAAGATCACCAGGTCAGCGTCGGCGCCTTCCGCGATCGCGCCCTTGTCCAACTTGTAGAGCTTCGCCGGGTTCAGGCTCATCTTCTCGATCAGCTGCATGAGCGTCAGATGTCCCTTGCGCACAAGGTTCGTGATGCCCAGGGCAAGCGCGGTCTCCAGCCCGATGATGCCGCTGGGCGCCTCGGCGAACAGCTTGGCCTTCTCCTCGGCGGAATGCGGCGCGTGGTCGGTGGCGATGATGTCGATCGCTCCGTCCTTCAAGCCCTCGATGATGGCGTAGCGGTCAGCCTGCGTTCGCAGCGGCGGGTTCATCTTCGCCATCGTGCCCTTCTCCAGCACGGCGTCCTCGGTCAGCGAGAAATGATGCGGCGTGGCCTCGGCCGTCACGTGCGCGCCCATCTCCTTCGCCAGGCGCACCAGCTGCACGGAGTTCGCCGAGCTGATGTGCTGGATGTTCACCCGCGCGCCCGTGTGCAACGCCAGCATGCAGTCGCGCGCCACCAGCACGTCCTCGGCCAGCGCCGGCGCGCCGCCCAGCCCCAGCGCCTTCGACACCGCGCCCTGGTTCACGCCCGGCGACTCGATGAACGCGCGGTCCTCCTCGTGGAACGAAAGCGGCAGGTCGAGCTTCGCCGCGCGCTCCATGGCACACTTGACCAGGGCCTCGTCCATCAGCGGGATGCCGTCGTCGGTAAATCCCGCGGCCCCGTGGGCGGCAAGCTCCTCCATGTCCACCAGCTCGCGCCCCTGCATGCCGCGGCTGATGGTCGCGCACGTCAGCACGTTGATGCCGCAGCGCGCCCCGCGTTCGAGCACGTAGCCGAGCGTCTCCACGTTGTCCACGGGCGGCTTCGTGTTCGCCATGCACACCACGCTGGTGAACCCGCCGGCCGCGGCCGACGCGGCGCCGCTTTCGATGTCCTCCTTGTACGTGAAGCCCGGGTCGCGGAAGTGCACGTGCACGTCCACCAGGCCCGGAGCCACCACGCAGCCCTTCGCCTCGATGATGCGCTCGTAGTCCTCCGAGCGCTGGTACTTGCCGATCTTCGCTATCTTGCCGCCGTCTATCACCAGGTCGAGCACATCGTCGATGCCACGCGCAGGGTCGATGACGCGGCCGTCTTTCACCAGGATCATAGCGCCTCTTCCTTCAAATGCTCGTACATCACCATCGCGCCGTCGAGGATCGATTCGATGGTGGCGAACTCCTTCTTGTTGTGGCTGATGCCCTTCACGCACGGGATGAACACCATGCCCGTGTCGCAGATGTGCGCAAACGACATGGCGTCGTGACCTGCGCCGCTGATCATCAGCCGATGCGGGATGCGCAGGCGCTTCGCCGCATCGAGCAGCTTCTGCTGCGTCTCGGACGACATCTCGATGGGCGGGATGTCGGAGGTTTTCTCGCGGAAGTACTTGAGGCGGCGCTTCTCGCAGATGCGCGTGCACGCGGCCTTCAGGCGCGCCTCCATGCGATCGAGGCTGGCCACGTCGATGCCGCGCATGTCGATGCCCAGCTCCACCTCGCCGGGGATGACGTTGAGCGCGTTGGGGTGGTTCGTCATGACGCCCACCGTGGCCACGGACTGGTGCATGGCCTCGGATTTGCCAATCTCCTCGACCTCCAGGATGATCTCGGCAGCCGCCGCAAGCGCGTCGGAGCGCATGCCCATGGGCGTGGCGCCCGAATGCTCCGCGTTGCCGTGCACGTGCACCTTGAAGCGGCGCGGGCCGGCGATGGTGCTCACGATGCCCACGGCGTCGCCGTATTCCTCCAAGACCTTGCCCTGCTCGATGTGCAGCTCAAGGTACTCGTGGATGCCCTGGATGCGATCGGGCGTCAGGCTGTAGCCCTTGCGGTCGAACACCTCGTGCAGCGTCTCGCCCTGCTTGTTCACGGCCTCGCCCACGTCGTGCTTGTAGATTTCCTTGGTGATAAGGCCGCTGCCGATGGTGCTCCTGCCGAAGTTGCTGGACTCCTCGCAGCGCATGGCACCCACGCGGATGGGCAGGTCAAGGCCGTCGCGTTCGGCCCACCCCATCACCAGCAGCCCGGCGATGATGCCCGCGACGCCGTCGTAGCGCCCGCCTTCGATCACCGAATCCAGGTGCGAGCCGACCAGCCAGAAGGGCTCGTCCATGCTGTACTGCGGGCGGTACAGGTAGGTGTTGCCCACCTGGTCGGCGAAGTGGCCGTAGCCCTTCTCCTCGCCGAGCGCGCACAGGGCCCGGTGCATCTCGTCCTCCACCTCGGTGTAGCCGAGCCGGGTCACGCCGCCCGACTCGCAGCTGCCGATGCCGTAGAACCGGTCGAAAAGGTATTCTGCATACTCAACGTCTTCGATAGCGTGCCGCATAGCTTCTCCTTTCTCATACCGGAATAGTAGTCCAACGTGCCGGGACAGCCTGCGACCACCACCGAAACCGCACTTCACGGCATGAAATCGGGGCTTGCGAAGCGCGTCGGGCCCACGCGACAGGCGCCTTCCCCGCCGCTATATTTCGGGAACGTAAAATCTGCAACAAACCCTTGCAAATATTCAGTATGAGAGTATTTTCATTGAAAGTTTGACCACTTGCGGAATGGGATGGAAATCACTATGCCACACAAAGAAAAAGCTTCCGAGATGAAGCACTACGCCGGCAAAGCCGTGTTCTCCGCGGCCATCGGCCACGCGCTCGACGGCCTGGACCTCATGATCTTGAGCTTCGCACTCTCCGGCATCATCGCCACCTTCGGCGTGGACAATGCCACCGCCGGCTCGCTCACGTCCATCACGCTGGCAGGCGCCTTCCTGGGCGGCCTGGTCTTCGGCACGCTGGCCGACAAGCTCGGCCGCATCAGGGTGCTGACCTACTCCGTCATCTTCTTCGGCGTGTTCACCCTGTGCTCGGCCTTCGCCCCCAACTTCGAGCTGATGGCGCTGTTCCGCTTCCTGGCGGGCCTGGGCATCGGCGCCGAGTTCGGCCTGGGCATGGCCATCGCCTCCGAGGTTTCCAGCCCCGCTAACCGCGCGAAGGCCACTTCCGCCGTCGGCCTGGGCTTCCAGGTCGGCGTGCTGGTCGCTTCGCTGGCGTCCGCGCCCATCATCGCCGCGTTCGGCTGGCGCGGCCTGTTCGCGGTCGGCGTCGTACCCGCCATCGTCGCCATCATCATCCGCGCGTTCGTTCCCGAGCCGCCCATCTTCGAGGAGCACAAGGCCTCCGGCAAGAAGCACGGCAACCTGGCCAGCCTGTTCAACTCGCCCACGCGCATCAAGTACTCCGTGATCATCATCATCCTGTGCACCGTGCAGAACGCCGGCTACTTCGGCATCATGACCTGGCTGCCGAAGTACCTCAACGGCGAGCTGGGCCTGAGCCTGACCTCCACCGGCATGTGGACCGCCGTCACCGTCATCGGCATGATGATCGGCATCTCGGTGTTCGGCTGGCTGGCCGACAAGGCCGGCCGTCGCCCCGCGTTCTGGACCTTCCAGATCGGCGCCGCCGTCATGATCGTCATCTACAGCCAGCTGACCGACCCCACGGCGCTGCTGTTCGGCGGCTTCTTCATGGGCATGTTCGCCAACGGTATGATCGGCGGCTACGGCACGCTGATCGCCGAGCTGTTCCCCACCGAGGTGCGCGGCACGGCGCAGACCGCGCTGTACAACGCCGGCCGCTTCATCGGCGGCGCGTCGGCACCGGTGGTCATCCCGATCATCGCCGCCGGCCACGGCTTCGGCTTCGCCATCGGCTGCGTGGCCTGCATCTACGTGGTCGCGTTCATCGCGATGTTCTTCCTGCCCGAGAAGAAGGGCTCCGACCTGGAGTAACGGGCCTACTGGGCTGCGCCCGCATATCGCGGGCTTGCAACTGCGACCGCAGCCCGCTGCGTTTTCAAGCTCGCAAAGGCGCCGTCTCGATCGAGGCGGCGCCTTTTCTCGTTTCGGCTAGGGTTTTCCGATGTTGCTGCCCCCTCTATGATTCGGCCCGCAACTAGCCCGAAGGCGCAACAAATCGCCCAATCCCCGTCACGCTACCGCGGCGCAAGATCGAAAAGTCGATACGTCTGCGTTTTAACCTCGCATCCGGCGCTAGCCCGCTTCGGGAGTGTTCCATACGCCCAGTTCACAGGCTTGGACGATTCCCAGCTACTACACCGTGCGCCATTTAAACGCAGACGTATCGACTTTTCGTCGCGCAACCACCGTTTCCGGCGCCGCGTGCGGGTCTGAGTAACAAAAAAAGCCCCTGCGCAGCACACGCAGGGGCTTTCAGCTACCTGTTTAAGAAAGCGGTGGGTTACAGACGAACCACGTTGCTTGCCTGGAGCTTGCCGTTCTGACCAGTGGTCACGTCGAAGGAAACAGCCTGGCCCTCGTCGAGGGTCTTGAAGCCGTCCATCTTGATCTCAGAGAAATGCACGAACAGGTCCTCGCCGTCGTTCTGAGAGATGAAGCCGTAACCCTTCTCGGGGTTAAACCACTTAACAGTACCTTCCGCCATTTTAAATCCTCTTTTCTCTCCCGCGCTATCGCACGGGGGTAACACTGCGCGTTGCATGGCGGCAACACTCGCCCTCACCTCGAGAGCACGCGTTCCATCATACGCTAACCGCCAAGGAAAACGTCCGGGAATCTGGCGGGGAGGGAAGATTTAACGATGGGGCAACGATGCGGCCGCAAATGATGGCCAAGCGTCCGCCAAGACCGAAGCCGCAGCCTTTTCGTAGGGGTTGTCTGCCGGCGCTCGGCGAGCTGGGCGATCCGCCGCCGGCGCGCAACAATCCGGGCAACCCGCCATTGGCCCAACCTTGCGCGGAGCTCCCAAAACGCTACGGCGTTGGCGGCCCTACCTCGCGCGTAACTCCCAGAAGGCTACGGCGCTGGCGGCGGCGACGTTGAGGCTGTCCACGCCGTGGGCCATGGGGATCTTCACCGTGTAGTCGCTGGCGGCGATGGTCGACGGGTGCAGGCCCGCCCCCTCGGTGCCGAGCACCATGGCCAGCCGCTCGCATGCGGCAAGCTGCGGGTCGCCCAGCGCAAGCGACCGGTCCTCAAGCGCCAGCGCCGCCACCTTGAACCCCGCCGCATGCAGCAGCGGGATACCCTCGGCAGCCCAGTCGCGCTGCGCGCCGATACGCGTCCACGGCACCTGCAGCACCGTACCCTGGCTCATACGGCTGGCGCGGCGGAACAGCGGGTCGTGGCACGAGGGCGTGACCAGCACGGCGTCGACGCCGAACGCGTGCGCCGCGCGGAACGCGCTGCCGATGTTGGCGTAGTTGCCCACGTCCTCGAGCACGGCCACGCGGCGGGCGCCGGCAAGCAGCTGCGAAGGGTCGGGCAGCGCGGGGCGCTCGAAAGCGGCTACAGGGCCGCGCACGATTTTGTAGCCGGTGACCTGGGAGAACAGAGAGTCAGGCGCGCACAGCGCCGGGCATGCGGGGTGTTGCGCGAGCAGCTGGCGAGCAAGCGGCGCGGCATCGTCGGCCCAGGACTCGCTTACCAGGAAGGAACGCGGACGAGCGCCGGCCTCGATCGCCGCCGCAATGACCGCACGCGACTCCGCCATAAACAAGCCGGCGGGCGCGTCGGGCCAAGCCGCCAGATCGGCATCGCGCACACGCGCATACGGCGCCAAGCGCGCATCGTTTGCGCTGGTCAAGTGTTCGTACGGCATAGCGCGTTTCCCTTCGTCTGCAAAAGCTGGTAAGTCGATGCCTTACGGGGCGATCGATTCATTATCTCAGATATGGCAAGGCTCCGCCGCGTTGCCGACGGAGCCTTGTCTGCAGTTGGTAAACGCGGCGACTCAATAGCCGCCGCACGAATATATACACAAAGGCATTAGGAGGTGCGGCAGTGCATGCGCACGCACTGCCGCGGGTAAGCGTTTAGACACCGGAACGGGATAAGCGACCGCGCCGGTCTTTGAGCATAACGCGGGCGCTACGCGGCGGCGGGTCTGCGATTCCCGGCAGCCGCGGACGCCCGCGGGGCGCCCTACCCGCCGCACCAGGACCGGGCCCTGCGACGGCGAACATAACGTCCTAGGCGCGGCCGATCCCTGAAAGGACGGGCAGACAAAGCCGGCAAACAGGCTACGCAACGATGACGGTGCCCGTCATGCCCTCGAGGCCGGCGGCGGCGCACTCGAGGGAGGTGATGAGGGCCTTGCCCTGCGGGAAAGCCTCGACGTACTCGATGCAGGCCTCGACCTTGGGCAGCATGGAGCCGGGGGCGAACTGGCCCTGGGCGATGTACTCGCGGGCCTCGGCCACGGTCATCGTGGAGAGCTCCTCCTGGTCGGGCTTGTTGAAGTTGATGCAGACCTTCTCGACGGCGGTCAGGATGACCAGCATGTCGGCGCCGAAGTC
>NZ_CAKTYH010000091.1 GCF_934632265.1 uncultured Senegalimassilia sp. | reverse complement strand
GCTGGACGGCTCCGTGGTGTACCACACGGTCCCGGACTGGGCATTGTGCTGGCACGTGGGCAACGGCAACTACGCCACCGTGGGCATCGAGCTGGCGCACGCCACGAACTGGGAGGATTTCTCGGCGCAGTGGGACCAGGCCGTAGCCTGGGCCGGCGACTACCTCAACAGCCGCGGCTGGGGCATCGACCGCCTGCTCAGCCACAACGACTGCCGCTACATCTGGGGCGGCACGGACCACGTGGACCCGACCACGTACTTCAACGAGTTCGGGCGCTCCTGGGACCAGTTCAAGCAGGACGTAAACGCCTACATCGGCGGCGGCTACACGCCGTCCGGCTCCGGCGACACGTCCGGCACCAACTGGCACCCTGAGTACAACCAGAGCGACATTGCCATCACCTACGCGGCATCCACCGACCCGAGCGGCAGCTGGTGGCTCCCCGAGATGGTTGACCACACCGACACCGGCGGCTCCGGCGATACGTTCGCGGGCAACGGCGAACCTATCCGCTGGCTCGCCATCGACATGCCTGGCTGGTACCAGGTGTGCACCGAGGCATCTGGATGGCTCGACCCCGTGTACGGCTATAACCAGGGCGACCTGATGTGGGGCTGCGCCGGAGACGGCTCGCCCATCACCGCCGTGCGTTGCTACTACGAGACCGCCGACCCGAACAAGACGGGTTGGCTGGTCGCGGAGTACAACGTCAACGGACTGCCGAACATGCGCGACCTGACCGACACCGGCGGAAGCTGGGACGACTACGCGGGCAACGGCGGCCGGGCTTACACGTTCAGCCTGCAGGCGGCCGCATAAGCGCCTTCGAACAGCCGCAAGGTTGTGAAGCCCTGCTCCTACTGGGAGTGGGGCTTTCTCGTTGCCTGCTCGTTGCAGTCGGAAACCGAGCCGTAACCTATCCGTTGCCGCAACTGCAACCTTTGCCGCCCGCCGCGCCTGTAGGCTTTACCGCATGGACGATGCGAGACATAACGCGCGGCGCAGGCTCAAGCAGATAGCCACCAAGGCCGAGCTTGCGGCGAAGCTTGAGCGTACCACCATGCCGCCCGCCCAGCGCGAAGCGGTGTACCTGGTGTGCGGATGCGGCTACTCCCGCGTGCGGGCCGCCATGGAGCGCGTGTGGGACTTCGAGCGCGCCCGCATCATCGACGAGACGGCGGCGGCTCGCAACCTGCTGCAGATGCTCAACGGGTGACTTTTCTGGCAGTTTTGTACCGCCGGGTGTACCGAGACGATACGGCGAGGTCAGGATATGGGTTCTGACCTCGCTTTTTATTTGCTACCCGATAGATAATGCGATATATGTTGGTAACTTGCCATGCGCCCCAGTATAGCGAATAGGGAAAGCCCCTCATCCTATCCCCGCAACACGCAGCGATTTGCCAGGGGCAGCTGTTCTCGGCTGCGGCTGGCCCGATGGCGTTTGCTGGTTCGACTGCTATCATCGTGCTCGCCCTTTATCGCGTCGGCAACGCTTCAGCTGTATTCCGGCAGCGCGTATTCCGCTTTCGCCCCTCCGACGTCGTTTGCGGGCGGTCGTGCTCTCCCGCAGCTCTTCCCGCAAAAGCCGTCGCGTTCGCGGCCCTTACGCGGGATTCTCGTGGATCATGATGTGCTTCACGGTGGGGAAGCGCTGCTCGACGGCATCGTGGGCGCGCTCGGCTATCGCATGGGCGTCCACCAGCCGCAGTTGCCCATCGACGGCGATTTCCGCATCTACATATACCTTGTTGCCGAACTTGCGTGTGCGCAGCGCGTCGATGCGCATCACCCCGTCTTGCGCCAGGATGCAATCGCGCACCTCAAGCTCGAACGTGGGCGCGCAAGGCGTGTCGGTCACTTTGTCCACCGCATCGCGCAGCACTTCGAACGCCACTTTGAAGATGATCAGGCAGATGACGATGGACGCCAGCGGATCGCACACGCCCCACCCGAGCATGGCGCCGCCGATGCCCACAAGCGCGCCGGCCGACGACAGCGCATCGGAGCGGTGGTGCCAAGCGTCTGCCATGAACGCGTCGGAGTTCATGGCGCGCGCCCAATACCGCGTGTACCAGAACATGCCCTCCTTTGCGACGATGCTCACCACCGCGGCCGATAGCGCCAGCCAGCCGGGGGCCGTTGCATGTTGGTACGCGCCCGTGGCGATCGACTGGATCGAGGCGAATCCGATGCCGGCGCCCGTTGCGGCCAATATCAGGCCAAGCGCCATCGACGCCAGGCATTCGAAACGTTCGTGGCCGTACGGGTGGCTCTCGTCCGCGTCTCGCTGCGATATCCTCACGCCCAGGAAGGCAATGGCGGTGGCGAACACATCGGACAGCGAATGCACGGCGTCTGAGACCATGGCTGCCGAGTTGCCGAATATGCCTGCGAACAACTTGAACGCCGACAGCGCCACGTTGCCGCTTACTCCCACGATGGCAAGCTTGTTCGCGATACGCTTCTCATCAAGCTCCGAGCCGGCGGTTCCGCCCGCCGCTGCGCTATTTGCGCGCTTTTCTGTATCCATAATGCCGATCCTCCTGCATCGCCTGCCGCATGGTTTTCCAGCCCACCGGGCGGCAAAGCGCTTTTGAAATAAACCCATACTAAGCACGCGCACCGGGTATGTCATCGGTGACTTGCGGTTCGTGAAAATTTTTAACAATAGAGGGCATGTTCTGGGCGGTTTCGCGGGAAATCGGGCGAAAGCAGCGTCCGGTTCCCCGCCTCGCATCGTCGCCGGCGTCGGCTCCTGATCCGGAAAACGTGCCCGAGAACGCCGCTCGCTCTCGCCCCTAACTAGAAGCCCGGCCGCGTCAACCCCTTCTTGCGAAAGTGTCGCGAAACCCATGCGTTTGCCGCCCCTTTCGCCGAAATCCGCATTGTTTTGGATGGTGGAAAACCACTGCCGAAAACGCTTTCGAAAAATGCCGCTTTACGAATGGCGACCGGGGGTTTCGCGGTTTTCCAGGCATGGTGGAAAACAACCCCATACCCCCATCCATGGATTTTTCAGCGGAATAAAACACAATATATTGGGGCGAAATAGCGTATGATAGGGACACCAACCAAGCGACCCGAACGCACCGAGGTCGCAAATTTTCACGAAATTTCCGAACGCGCAGGTCATGCCCTGTGTGGCCTTTTGCGCTCGGATGAAGGTAATCCGCAAGGCGCCCGCCAGGCACCTTGCGCGAGAAGCAAGAAGGGTGTGAGCGGCATGAAGATCATCAAGCGCAGCGGCTCCGAGGTCACGTTCGACATCAACAAGATCGTCAACGCCATCAAGGGTGCCAACGGGGACGTCGTTCCCGAGGAGCGCCTGACCGAAGACCAGATCGCGCTGGCGGCGCACAGCGTCGAGTGGCTTTGCAGCCGCTCGGGCCATACCGTGTCCGTGGAAGAGGTCCAGGACATGGTCGAGAATCAGATCATGGCGCAGGGCCGTTACTCCGTCGCGCGCAAGTACATCATCTATCGCTACAACCAAACGCTCAAGCGCCAGTCCAACACCACTGACGACAAGATCCTGTCGCTCATCGAGTGCAACAACGAGGAAGCCAAGCAGGAGAACTCGAACAAGAACCCTACGGTCAACTCCGTGCAGCGCGACTACATGGCGGGCGAGGTCTCCAAGGACATCACCATGCGCCTGCTCCTGCCGGCCGACGTGGTTGAGGCTCACAACGAGGGCATCATCCACTTCCACGACTCCGACTACTTCGCGCAGCACATGCACAACTGCGACCTGGTGAACCTGGAGGACATGCTGCAAAACGGCACCGTCATCACCGGCACGCTCATCGAGCGCCCGCACAGCTTCTCCACCGCCTGCAACATCGCCACGCAGATCATCGCCCAGGTGGCCAGCTGCCAGTACGGCGGCCAGTCCATCTCGCTGACGCATCTCGCGCCGTTCGTTGAGGTCAGCCGTCAGAAGATCCGTCGCCAGGTGCTGCAGGAGATCAACGCCCTGGGCCTTGAGGCCAACGCCGACCGCATCACCGAGGTCGTCGAGGGCCGTCTGCGCGACGAGATCCGCCGCGGCGTGCAAACCATCCAATATCAGGTGGTCACGCTCATGACCACCAACGGCCAGGCGCCGTTCGTCACCGTCTTCATGTACCTCAACGAGGCGCGCAGCGAAGCGGAGAAGCGCGACCTCGCCATGATCATCGAGGAAACGCTCGCCCAGCGCTACGAGGGCGTCAAAAACGAGGAAGGCGTGTGGATCACCCCGGCGTTCCCCAAGCTCATCTACGTGCTCGAGGAAGACAACGTCACCGAGGACAGCCCGTACTTCTACCTCACCAAGATGGCGGCGAAGTGCACGGCCAAGCGCATGGTCCCCGACTACATCTCCGAGAAGAAGATGCGCGAGCTGAAGCTGTCGAAGGGCGAGACCGAGGGCAACGGCGACTGCTACACCTGCATGGGCTGCCGCAGCTTCCTCACGCCCGACCGCTCCGGCAACGGCTACGACAACGTGGCCAACGCCGGCAACTACGAACCGGGCAAGCCGAAGTACTACGGCCGCTTCAACCAGGGCGTCGTCACCATCAGCCTGCCTGACGTGGCGCTTTCCTCGTACGGCGACATGAACAAATTCTGGCAGATCTTCGATGAGCGCCTCGAGCTGTGCTACAAGGCTCTCATGTGCCGCCATAACCGCCTGAAGGGCACGCTCTCCGACGCGGCGCCCATCCTGTGGCAATACGGTGCGCTCGCACGCCTTGAGAAGGGCGAGCCCATCGACAAGCTGCTCTACGGCGGTTACTCCACCATCAGCCTGGGCTATGCCGGCCTGTACGAGTGCGTCAGGTACATGACGGGCCACAGCCACACCGACGCCGAGGGCACTCCGTTCGCCATGGAGGTCATGCAGCACATGAACGACAAGTGCGCCGAGTGGAAGGCGGCCACCAACATCGACTTCTCGCTGTACGGCACGCCGCTCGAGTCCACCACGTACAAGTTCGCGAAGGCCTTGCAGCGCCGCTTCGGCATCATCCCGGGCATCACGGACAAGGGCTACATCACGAACAGCTACCACGTGCACGTCACCGAGAAGATCGACGCGTTCGACAAGCTGAAGTTCGAAAGCGCCTTCCAGCGCCTTTCCCCTGGCGGGGCCATCAGCTACGTCGAGGTGCCCAACATGCAGGACAACCTCAAGGCCGTCATCCGCGTCATGCAGTACATCTACGACAACATCATGTACGCGGAGCTGAACACGAAGTCGGACTACTGCCAGGAATGCGGCTACGACGGCGAGATCCAGATCGTCGAGGACGACGGCAAGCTCGTGTGGGAATGCCCGAAGTGCGGCAACCGCGATCAGGAGAAGCTCAACGTCGCGCGCCGTACCTGCGGATACATCGGAACCCAGTTCTGGAACCAGGGCCGCACCCAAGAAATCAAGGACCGCGTCCTGCACCTGTAAACGCAGGCTAGCCGTTCGCCAAGCGAGGCTGAACGCCGGCCAGTGATCGTAGGTCGTCAAGCGGGTCCGTACGTTGCCCAAGGGCCGCGCTGCACCCGCAAACGCAGGGGTGCCCGCTTCGCAAGCAACCTATTACAACAGGAAAGCCGCCCTCGGGCGGCTTTCCTGTGCTTGGTTTTAGGTTTCCTGCCAGGCTTTTCGCGCGAAAAACGCCGGGTTGCAACAAGAAGGGCCGAACCCGCGAGGATTCGGCCCTTCGCTCTTCTCGCTTTCGTGCTACGCCTGCAGCGCGTCGTTGCGATGCTTGTAGAACACGTGGCACTGCTGAGGCTCCAGCATGCACATCCCGTCCTCGCCGCGGCTCACCACCATGGCCTCCAATACCTGGCGGGTACGCTGCTGCCCGGAGTCGGCGGGGTCGAACCCTCCGAACTGCTCCTGAAGGAACGCGTTCACCAGTCGCTCGTGCTCACTTGAAGGCATGCTGAATCGCACCAGGTCAAGCTCATTTTCGGGCGCCTCGTTCAGCTCCATGAGGAACGTCACCGTGCTGCCGTCTTCGAAGCGATATTCGAAGGAAGGCTCCAGCTCGGCTCCGTTGTTCAGCTCGGTGATTAGCGGGATCGGGTCTTCGCCGTCTTGCGGCTCGGCGCCGCCCGCCGCCTGCTGATACCGTTCAAGCTGCTCCTGGATGATGTTCCACTCCTCGTCGTCCTCGATGGGGGACAGGTCGATGGACGCGAACCCCGAATCCTCGGGCAGCGTCAGCGTATCTTTGTTGTAGGAGGACGCATACACGTTCGTGAAGCCGTCCTCGTCGGTGCCGCCGTCGGTGTACACGACGTAGCTTTTCCCGAAAAACGGGCTATCGAACATTAGCAGCGCCTCGCATTCCAGCACAGCGCCGTCCTCGTTTTCCACCTTGAACCTCAAATCGTTGATTTGCGAAGCGTTCTCTGCGCTCATTCGCCGTTCCTTTCATCGTCGTTCAGCGGGATAGCCTACAGGCCCTTCGGGTCTCCGGCGCATTTCGTAAACCCTCAGCCATGCCTCCATAGTCGCTCACATCGGAGCCCTACGCATTGACGCGATTCCATAAGCTCGAACAGTCCGGAGTCCGAGATAAAGGTCGGCGCCATGCTTCTGACTCATCGCGCCGCCCTGCGCGATCGCGTACATGCGAATCGTTCATGGCAAAAGCCCTGCCGTGCGCATTGCGCTAAATCGCTTATGATGCTCGTTCAGTTTATCGCGCTCCTCGGCGGCTATGCGCGCTTTCGAAGCGGCAGACGCATCAGCAGCGCGGTATGCGCTATGCAAGATAGTAATGATATGGCGGTTCGGAGTCTTAGGGCAAAGCGCGGAAACGCCGAAAACAGCATTTGTCGAAGATCGGCAACTGGAAGAAAAAGGAGCGAATCAAAAGTCGCGATAGCGTGCGCTCAGCCGCCGCCTAATAAGAAAGGGGGCTTTTGCGACCACGCAAAAGCCCCCTCATATTGGTAAGCGAAGATGCCAACCTGCAAAACGCAATCATGCTATGAATCCCACATCGCCAACGTGGCCCCAACAAGCCTCAAGGCGAATCGTGGCGAAAAGCGTCAACAGGGCGATTCATATTATGCTCTAGCGGGCGGAAGCCGAGGGTGTATCGCAGGAAAGCGCTCCTTGCGCCCCACGCAGTCCGCCCTTGCGACCGAAGATGCGCTTGCAAAAGCCCTTAATCGCGCAATACAGCGGATACGCCACAAGAGAGAACCCGATAAGGAAGTCGGAAGCAAGCGCCAGGGGATTGCCCGATGCGCCCGCCGTAAAAGCAGTGTCCCAAGCAGAAGCCCCTACGCTCAAGGCCCCCGCGGGGCTTCCAGCAGCTTGCCATAATAGGAAGCTGACGAACATCAAGATGGTGTACGTAGCCATGTACCTCACAAGATGAAGCTTCACGCGTCCCATGCCAAACCTCCTCAATCGCCATCAGCCTACGCAGACGACCCGAGACTCCTAGACGTGCGAACGTCAAGCAACGCCGACTGCAGTCCTTTGGCATTCTTGCCATCCGCGGTCCAACCCGCCTAACCTAAATCGAATACTAACGACCGAATGTAAAAAGCAGGTATTACATCAGTAAGGGAGAAGCCAGGCCTCGAATCTGCTCAAGCTGCATCGAAATACCCGTCTGTCCGATTGAGTCTGAACACGCAGTTCGGCATGCTCTAAGAACTAAGACAGAAGCATCGTGCGCCTAGGCTCCGGACCCCTCCAAACCCCACATGTGTGCAGAATGTGAAGATGACGCCAAAGGCAAAATAGTTCTGGACACGGCCCGGGGGTGCGCGTATTATTCAATCTTGCGCCAAGCACGAAAGCGCTTGAGCGAAAGCCGCGGGGGACGAACCCCGCAGGCGGGAACCTTGAGAACCGGATACTGGACAGACGGAATCACTTTAAACTATCAATTAGCCAGTGAAGCC
>NZ_CAKTYH010000090.1 GCF_934632265.1 uncultured Senegalimassilia sp. | reverse complement strand
TCCTGGTCGGGCTTGTTGAAGTTGATGCAGACCTTCTCGACGGCGGTCAGGATGACCAGCATGTCGGCGCCGAAGTCGGAAGCCAGCTTGGCGGAGGAGCGGTCCTTGTCGATGACGGCCGGAACGCCCTCGTAGCCCTTGTCGGTCTCGAAGACCGGCACGCCGCCGCCACCGGTGGAAACGACGATGTAGCCGTTGTCCATGAGGTCCTTGACGGCGTCGAACTCGACGATGCGCTCGGGCTTCGGGGAGGCGACGACCTGACGCCAACCGCGGCCGGCGTCCTCCTTGAAGGTCCAGCCGGTCTCAGCGGCCTTGGCCTTGGCCTCTTCCTCGGTCATGAAGGCGCCGACGGGCTTGGTGGGGTTCTGGAACGCCGGATCCTCGGGGTTGACGACGGTCTGGGTGATGACGTTGGCGACGGAGCGCATGATGCCGCGGGACTTCAGGTCGTTCAGGATGGCCTGGGACAGCTGGTAGCCGATGTAGCCCTGGGACATCGCGCCGGCCTCGGGGAAAGGCATCTCCGGGGTCTTGCCGTCGTTGGCGGCGGCGTAGGCGAAAGCGTTGTTGACCATGCCGACCTGGGGGCCGTTGCCGTGGGAGACGACGACGTTGACACCGTCGCCGACCATGTCGACGATGTGCTTGGCGGTGTTCTTCACCAGCTCAAGCTGCTCCTGCGGGCTGTTTCCGAGAGCGTTGCCGCCGAGGGCGATGACTACGGAAGGACCTTCACCTTTTGCGTAGGGCATGATTGCCTCCTTAAATAGCTATGCAATTGAGGAACAAAGTCAAAACGAAGCTGCATTGCGGCCACCGATTGCAACCGCAATCCAATCCAAAGCGCTACGCGCGCTCGCCTTCCCAAGGAAGTTTCTTACCGAGGGCTCCCGCCACCACAACGGCCGCAGAAATCGCGACAACGGTGCCGATAACGAACATGAACACTGCATCGAACGACCCCGTTACCTCATAGAGCTTGGTGATCACGAAACCGCCAATCGAACCTGCCGCAAAACCCGCAATGGTCATATATGCGAAAATCTTGCCGTAGTCTTTCGTACCAAACACCGTAGACGCAACGCTGGCGATGCCAACGCCCAACAGCACGTACAGCACATCGCCAAGGCCCGCGCCAAGATACGCCATGATCACGTTTCCTGCGCTCGCCATCAGAATGACCATAGACAAAATGCCCACTGCCATCCACGCCACAAAAGCCTTGACGGCACCAAACTTGTCGATGGTCCAGCCAACCAATGGGTTCAAACCAATGTCGAAGATAAGCGCCACTGAAATCATCAACGCGCCAACGGTAGGAGCAAAGCCGACGCTTTCAGCATACACAGGGAAATACGTGTTGATGACCGACGCGATCTGCGTTGCCGCCAGAGCAAAAGCCAAAAGCACGAACGCCGCGGAGCGAATAGCCTTCGAAAACGGCACGCCTGCCGCCATCTCGCCCTCTGCATGGGCAGCCGGATCATACCCGTAAGGCTTCATGCCCTTGCGCTCGGGGCTATACTGCACGATAAGCAAAGCCGCAGGCACAGCAAGACACGCCGCAACAATAGCGAACACCAGCAGAGCCATACGCCAGCCCATCGCATCGATCATCATAACGCTCAACGGGCTCATGATGGCAGAAGCCACGGACGCAAGCGCCCAAGCCAACCCGATAGCGAAACCCGTTTTCTTCTCGAACCAGTTCGTAAGCACCGTGGAAACAAACACGATGCTGGTAAAGGACATGCCGATGCCCACGATGGCACCGCCAACCCACCACAGCGCCACGCTATTGGTAAACGACAAAATGGCGATGATGACCGACTGGATGCCCGCGAAAGCCGCAATGCCGATCGGCGGCATTTCCTCAATCATATTACCCACAAAAGGCAGCCCTGCCGCAATGCCCAGATACACAAGCGTGGAGTAGAGCGAGATGCTCGAATACTCTACGCCCATGCTCTCGGCAGCCGGAACGAAGAAGTTGCCGATGACCACGGTATAAAACGTCACTGTACCGGCAATCAGCATGCCGCAGCCCAAAACCACGAGCCAGGCATAGTGGAACTTGCTTTCCTTTTCCATGTCCACCCTCCAAAGGTGGCGCGCGCCGCACACAAGCGGCGCGCGCAAAGTCGAAATCTGCTGCTAGCAGCCAATGGTGGCAGCCAAAACGGCCTTGATCGTGTGCTGGCGGGTGCCTGCCTCGCGGAAAATCTCGGAAGCGTGCTTCTCGAAAAACTCGTCGGAGATCTCCAGACCAGATGCAATCAGGTCCCTGGAAGCCTGATCAGGCGCCTCCTCGAGCAGCTGCTGGCCCAGCTTATGGTCGGCGTTATGCAGCGAAGGGAGCATGTGCAGCACCACAACGTCGGGGTTCTTCACGTACTTCATGAGATCGGAAGTCAGACGATACGGCGTCAGCTCCTTGGCGTAGTGCATCCAGCAATCGTAGCCATGGTCGTCGCCGGTGGAGGAGTTCGTGTACTCCCATTCCTCGGTAGTCAGCACATCCATGCCCTCAAGCAGGTTCGGATCATCGGAGATGACCAGCTTGTTCTGCGGCGAATACTTGGCGAACAGGCCCTCGAGCTCCTCGATATACTCAGGGAGCATTTTGTGATCGTACAAGTCAGGCCCGATAACATACAAATCCATGCCCAGATAAGCGCACATACGGCCATACCACAGAGGCTCGATAGCAGCCGCGCCCAGGTATGCCATCTTCTTGCCCTTGCACGAACCTGCGCCGCCCCACAGCTCTTCGAGCGTCATGGCATCGGCCAGCATCTGCGTGGGATGGTCCTCGGTGGTCAACGCGTTAATGACAGGGATATCGGCGTAGTCGGCAATCTCGTACATGAACTTCTCGGGCCCTTGAGAGCGCCACACGATGGCATCGTACATCTCGGAGAACACGCGGATAGTGTCCTTAACCGTTTCCTGAATGCCAACATGGGAGTTGGACAGATAGGTGAAACCAATGCCCAGGTCGTGGCAGGAGGTTTCAAAGGCGCAGCGCGTGCGGGTCGATCCCCACTCGAACTGAGCGATAACGTTCTTGCCGGTAAAGCGACGCTGGTCGACGCCGGCACGCTTTTCGGCCTTCAAGGTGTGAGCAAGATCAAGCAGGTAACGGAACTGCTCGGGGGTCAAATCGCGCAGGTTGATGAAGTCTTGGCCACGAAGGGTATTTCGCATTATTGTTTCCTTTCTTTCGCGTTCACGGCGCAGCGCACAGGCTGTGCCGTCTTATCTAGAGGGAGCTATGTGCTTCGCGCCTAAGCCCGAGAGGGGATGAACACGTTTTTGGTCCAGCAGTGCACGCCGCCGCCGGCGAAGTTCAAGGCCAACGAGTCGATCATGACCACCTTGCGGTCCGGGAAGCACTTGTTAAGCGCCTCTTCCGCCTGAGCATCTTTAACCTTGATGGCCTCGTCCATGCCGGGCTGCCAATAACGCTGGCCCAACACCACGCCGTTGCACACCAGGAAGTTGCAATAGCTCGTAGCAGCGAACAGGTGCAGGTCGCCCTCGTTATCCCACGGGGTGCCATCCTTGAAGCTGTCGCCGACCAACTCGTGGTAATAATCGAACAAGTCGTCACCAGGTCGCTGGATATACTCGATATGCGCCGACGTGGGAATGCGGTAGATTTCGAACGGGTTGCCCTCAAGATCGGTCTCGTTTTTCAGGATCTCGTAGCAAGCATCCAGGCGGCGTTTGTTCTCGCGAGAAATCACGTTGGAAGCGGCCTCTTCTTCGGAAACCTCGGCAAGCAAGATCTTGTTCTTGCCGATGAAACGGCACATCTCATCCGTGTGCGCGGCGAAGCTGGAACCGACGATGGGCGTGCCGTCTTCCTTGAAGTCAAGCGGCGCCTGCGTGAAATCATCGTCGTCGAACAACGGCTGAGGCAGCCAGATAATCTTCTCGACGTTCCAGATCTTTTTGTACTCGGCCTCGATTTGCTCCTTGGTGTACTCGGGGTTGCGCTTGCGCACTTCGGTATCCTCCACGGCCATGAGGATACCGGCGCCGTTGAATTCGCGATTGCCGCCCTCGGAAACCATGTCGGAATCGACGATGTTGGTGCAGCCCAGCGTTACCGCAGCATGCACGCCTGCCAAACGAGAGAAGTTTTGCAAACCGTCGTTTTTGCCGTAACGACCGTAGAAGCTCCAGCTGGGGTTCACCACCAGCGTTTCGCCCTTGTCGTTCACCATGACGTTGGGACCGTTATCGCGGAAATAGAAAGAGGTGGGATCCTCATCGAACTGCGTGAACTTTATCTGCTCGATATCGATGCCGGCATCGACCAGCGTTTTCTTGCAATCAGCCAAAAGGCCAGCTACCGTAGGGCAGCAATTGATATGAACGGTGACCTCTTCCATAAGGTTACGCACGATCTCGGTGATGGGCGCCCACGCGTCATAGCCCTTAATAGGCTCCGCGAAGGGGACCCACTCCACGAAAACATCAGTCTGCGGTTCGAACTCGCCAGGATACCTAAAGCCGTTATCCATGACTCCTCCTTTACGGTTTGCGCGTGCTTGCCCCATGCAAGCTCGCTTCGATGTCGCAAACGCTATGCCACACGAAAAAGGCCGCAAAGTACGAATCGGGATTATTTTTCTGAGGGCTTTGTTCTCTTCTGGACTACAAATTGCAGTAATCTTCACCGAATGTTCCGGTAATCTCGCGAACAGAGGGTTCTAATCTCTCATAATCTTTCAAAAGCGGACTATGACCTGCGGTTTTAAACCTTGACTCAACCTAGTTTAGATAAAACTCATGCTGTACAATCTAGATGTTTCCATAAACAAACGGGCAAAGTTGCAATTAATGACGGAATTGCAAAAGGGGATGGCAATGGAGCTGTTGAATTTCTATCTTGCCAGCGGCGTTGTGCTCATTTGCTGCTCATCAGCATTGGTTTCCTTGGTCACGTATTCCATCTCGAAACGCAAGATGCTGCTATTTCTCGGCTTATTTCTAGCCAGCTACATGTTCGAACAACTGCTTGTATTCCAAAACGAGTTTCTTACCCAAGACAAGGTTGTCACCGGGCATTTCTACGCGATGGAGGATCCGCTTCTGCACCTTGTTCTCGGCATTATCATGCTCCAATCGCTTTGGATGGCATTTTGTTACTTCTTTAACGAGAAAAGCCTCGTGCTCATCATCACGCCAATTTGCGTGTTCGCTGTCGCATCGCTCGCCATCTTATATGCGCCAGCGCTAGGCGATCAAATGCGGAAATGGGCGTTTTACGCCATGCGGCAGGTATTTTTGCTATGGATCGTCGCGTATAGCTTGCTGACCTATCACGCTACCCATTCGGAAGCGCTTAGAACGCGCGGCCGCAAAAAAGCGCTGTTCTTGCTTGCCTTTGCCATACTTACTGTAGCCGTGCTGGTCGAGGATTCCCTTGTCATGCTGTTTGTCGACCCTTCATCTTTCGCCGAGTCGGAACTGCTGCATTTCCTCTATCGCCGCAACATCAGCGAATGCATGCTTATGACGTTGCTTACGGTATATACCGTGAACCTGTGCATTCAGGTTTTAAAGCTAAAGAGCATCGAGCCGGAGCCTGCTGCATCACAGCACCAAGAGGAGATCGATGACCTATTACCCTATTTCGCCGAACGCCATGGACTCACGGCGCGCGAACAGGAAATTCTAAAGATGGTGCTCGACGGCGCCGACAACACGCATATAGCGCAAGATTTGCAACTGGCGCTGGGAACGGTGAAAACGCACGTGCACAACGTGTTCAAGAAAACGGGCACCGCAAACCGCAACGAACTGCTGAAGGCGTTTTGGGCGGAAGCTTAAAAAGTTTGCGAGCCAAAACAAGCCGGAGCCATTGACTTATTCGGGTGAATCAATAGCTCCGATTCGCTTCAACTCGCTAGCTTTTCATGCCAGCAGCGCATAGCTGGTTTCGGCTACGGGTTCGCATAGGGCTGCGAGTTCGGCTTTGGCGTTGCGGCGGGCCTATCGCTGCAGCAAGGTTCGGCTGGTTTGCGCGATGTGCTCGCGCAATTCGGCGGGGTCGTCGCCTCGCAAGGCTGCGAGCTGCTGCAGCGTTTCCTCGAGCAGGCCGCGCACGCGGGCGGCGTCCCACGGCGCGCCCTCAGACGCAGGTTCATCGGTTTCCAGCAGCAGCCGGTCCGCCGGGATGGCCTGCGCGTAGGCTCGTCCGCGCTTCGATTCCAGCATGCGCGGGTTCACGCTAAAGTAGCAACCTGCGCGTCGCGCGCGCGCGAGCTGGTCGGACGTGCCGGAGAACCAATGGATGATGCAGGCGTTGCCCGTCAAACCCCCGAACACGCTCGCGCGCTCAAGCACGTCGAGCACCTGGTCAACCGCGCGAGCGGCATGGATGGACAGCACCTTGTTCCCCGTGCGGGCGCACGCATGGGCGACGCACACCAACGCATCAAGCTGCGCTTTGCGCGTATCGGCATGACGCGGCGAGAAATCTAATCCCACCTCGCCGATGAATCGATTGCGCGCAACAAGGCCGTACAAGCGATCCCAATCAGCGAACGGGTCGAATTCGCCGGCCCACCAGGGGTGCAGGCCCACACCCGTGCGCACGTTGGCGGCATCCGCGAGCGCCGCTTGCTGCTCCGCGAACTCCGCGGGCGTCACCGTGTTCGAGAACGCGCCCACGCCCTGCGCGGCAAGCTCGCGCGCGGCTTGCGCCGAATTCGCGCAAAACCCCAGATGACAATGCATATCAAACAAATCTGGCGACATATTCCGCATCCTTTATCGTGGCACCGGCGTCCTCCCGAGCCTACGCTTCCGGCACCTGGGCGATCTCGCAGAGCACCTTGCCTGCCAGCATCTGGCCGAAGATGGGCGGCATGAACGACGCCGTGCCCAGGTTCGTGCGCTCGCGGCGCTCGGCGCCCTCCACGGCGGGGCGCTTCACCGGCTCCTCGCACGAGTACAGCACGCGCAGGCGGCGGATGCCGCGCTTGCGGCACTCCTTGCGCATGACGCGCGCGAGCGGGTCGTTGCGCGTTTCGGAGACGTCGGCGAAGCGCAGGCACTCGGGGTGCAGCTTGTTGGCGCCACCCATGCTGGAGATGAGCGGCATCCCCGTGCGGTCGGCGTACTCGGCGATGGCCAGTTTTGCGGAAACGGAGTCGATGGCGTCGATGAGTATGTCGACTTTCCCCAGGTAGCGGTCGAGCAGCGGCGCCACGTCGTCGGCGCGCAGGAACATGTCGAGCGCCTCAACCTGGCAGTCGGGATTGATGTCGTGGACCATGTCGCGCACCACTTCGTGCTTTTTGCGCCCGAGCGTGCTGTGGAAGGCGATGGCCTGGCGGTTGATGTTGGACAGGCCGACGATGTCGTGGTCGAGGACGATCAGGTGCCCCACGCCGCCGCGAGCCAGCGCCTCCACGCAGTTCGACCCCACGCCGCCCAGGCCGATGACCATGACGGTGGCGGCCTCCACGCGGTCGAGGCCGGCGCTGGTCATGATGACCTCGAGCTTCTCGGTGGGCGTGCCGCGGCGCGTGCGGACGCGCAGCGACTCGGCGATCTCCTCGCGCGTACGCGGCGTGGCGGCCGCAATCGTCGCATTCTTGTTGTTCTCGTTCTCGGCCATGCCGCCCCTTTCGCGCGCGCCGCAAAAGCGGCGGTTTCGTGTTTCGCGTTCATCCTAGCATCACGGGCGCGCGCAGCCCTCCAGCGGCCGACATCACCACGGAAGAAGGGGAAGCGCATGCAAAAGCGGGCCACGTCATTCCCAAGGAAGACAAACGCAACGCCGCGCCGACGCAGCAAGCGACAAATCCCTTCCTACAACCGCCCATCTCAAGGAAAACAGAAGGAGAAAGGAACGAACGGGCGCCACACACCGCGAGCGCAAGCGGATTCCTCACCGCATGCCCGCTCCCATGTGCGACATTGCCTCCGCAATCTTCGCCTTGTCGCGCCTTTCGCGAGCGAAGGCCTTCAACCTCGGTTCCAGATAGGACGCTCTCGGTGCCGACAGAATGGCTCGGCTAAGTCTG
>NZ_CAKTYH010000089.1 GCF_934632265.1 uncultured Senegalimassilia sp. | reverse complement strand
CCTCTCGGAGTTCTCTCAACCGAAACGGGAAAACTCCGAGAGGTTTATCGTTCTACGCGCTTGTTTTGACGCTCACGATCCTCTCGATTAAGGAGGTATGCCATGAAGTTCCATAAGGTTAAGGATGTATCGGCTCTTCCCGATATGAAGCTGAGCGTGCAGTTCGCAAACGGCACCACAAAGATTTACGACGTCAGGCCCCTCGAGCAGCGTTTTGTCGCTTTCAAGGCTTTAGAGGACGAGGCTCTCTTCGGCAGCGTGGCTGTCGACCAGGGCGGTTACGGCATCATCTGGAATGACGACCTCGACCTCTCCTGCGACGAGCTTTGGGAGGAGGGCACGGAAGTCGTGACTCCCTTCGATGGGCTTATGTCGTTCTCCGATGCAAGCGAGCTGTGGGGTCTGAGCGAGTCGACGCTGCGCAAGGCCATCGCGTACGGAAAGATCGTCCCAGGAGTTGACGCTCGCAAGTTCGGGAAGCAATGGGTGGTCAACCGCAGCGCAATGTCGCGAGAGTACGGCGACCCCATAAGCGCTTAACCGTCCCCGCATGAACGCACCTCCGTCCCCTGTTCACACGAGAAGCGGCAGCGGCGGGGCTTACCCCGCCGCTTCTTGGATTACAGTTGCCAGGTTTCGGTTTCTTTTTGTAGGGCTATCATTCGGGCGAATTGGCCGTCGGCGGCTTTCAGGTGCTCGGGCGATCCTTGTTCGGCTACTTGGCCGTCTTTGAGGACCACTACTTTGTCAGCGGCTTCGACTGTGCGCATGCGGTGCGCGATCACGATGACCGTTTTGCCTGCTAGCAGCCTTGAGAGAGCCGATTGCACCTTGGTTTCGTTCTCCACATCAAGCGATGCGGTCGCCTCGTCGAGCAGTACGATGGGCGCGTTCTTCAACAGCGCGCGGGCGATCGAGATGCGCTGGCGCTCGCCGCCGGAGAGCTTGGAGCCGTTCTCGCCGATCTTCGTGTCGTAGCCCTGCGGCATGCGGCTGACGAACTCGTCGCAGTTCGCAGCCCGCGCGGCGGCCAGCACCTCGGCGTCGGTGGCGTCGCGGCGGCCAAGGCGGATGTTGCCCATCACCGTGTCGTCGAACAGCAGCACGTCCTGGAACACGATGGCATAATCGCGCAGCAGCGTTTCGGGATCCACCGTGGACACGTCGACGCCGCCCACGCGCACCGTGCCGCCCGTGGCGTCCCAGAACCGCGCGGCCAGGCGCGCGCAGGTGGACTTGCCCGAGCCCGACGGCCCCACCAGCGCCGTCACCTGGCCTTCCCGCGCCGTGAAGCTCACGTCGGCCAGCACGCGCTCCCCTGCTCGACCGTCGTCGCCGGCGCCGTAGGAGAACGCCACGTGGTCGAACTCGATGTCGTGGCCCGCTGGCGCGAACTCGGCCGTGCTCGATGCCATGGGCTCCTCCATGATCGAGCGCATGCGCGCCGCCGACGTCTCGGAGGCGAACAGCTCGCTGACCAGCGCGAGCGCCTGGTCGAACGGGGCGTAGATGCGCGAGATCACCAGCAGGTACGCGAACATGACCATGAAGTCGATCTGGCCCGCGGCGATAAGGGCCGCGCCCGCGATGAGCGTGGTGGCGATGCCCAGGCGCAGAATCGCGTACGCCGTGTTCACCAGCAGGCCGTTGGTCAGCTCGCCCTTCGCGCATTCGCGCTCGGTGGCGTCGATCGTGGCGTTCAGGCCCGCCAGGTAGTGCCGCTCCTGATTGGTGGCACGGATCTCGCGCACGCAGTCGAGCGTCTCCTGGATGCCCTGCGTCACCTTCAGCTTCGCCATCCTATTGCGCTCAAACACCGGCTTCATCGGCTTGCGCGTGGCGAACAGCAGGGCAAAAGCCACCGGAACGCTCCAAAACGCCGCGATCGAAAGCTGCCAGCAGAAGAACAGCGAGCCCACGAACACGATGGACGTCGAGATCACGGCGCCCCACAGCTCGCCGAGCACATGGCTGTAAGCGTGCTCCATGGCCTGTACGTCGCCCATGATGGTTTCGGTCAAATCGGCCAGATCGCGCCGACCGAAGAACGAAAGCGGCAGTTTGCGCAGGCGCTCGGCGATCTCGATGCGCTGATTGCCGCATTCCTCGTAGTAGATGCAGTAGGAGTAATAGTACTGCTGCCAATTGGACAGCAGCAGCGCCGCGAAGAACACCGCAAGCCCTATGGCGAACGGCGCCGCGGCAGGCAGGTCGGCGCCTTCGATCAGGTGCTTCACGAACCCGTCCATCACCAGGAACAGAAACGCCATGCCGGCCATGGTGACCAGGTTCGTGACGCACGTCCAGAACACGCCGCGCTTCACGCCGGACATGCCCTTGTCCGAAAGGAAGTACTTCTTCTTGAACGAGGCGAACATCATGCCTCACCTCCCTTCAGGGCTGCCGCTTCCGTTTGCGCGCCCGCGATCTTCCAGCTTGCGGCCTGCTCGTAGTCGGCCCACATGGAGGCGTACAGCCCGCCGGCTTTAACCAGTTCGGCATGCGTTCCGCGCTCGGCCACGCGGCCCTGATCGAGCACCACGATCTGGTCGGCGCCCACCACCGTCGAGAGCCGGTGGGCGATCATGATCACCGTGCGGTTCTCGGCCAGCTTCGCGAACGCGCGCTGGATGAGGGCCTCGTTCTCGGGGTCGGCGAACGCCGTGGCCTCGTCGAGCACCACGATGGGCGCGTCCTTGAGGATCGCGCGGGCAAGGGCGACGCGCTGCACTTCGCCGCCCGACAGGTACGCCCCGCCGGCGCCCAGGCGCGTGTCGATGCCCTGCGGCAGCTTCGCCACGATCTCGTCGCATTGCGCGGCGCGCAGCGCGGCCAGAACCTGCTCGCGCGTGGCATCGGGCCTGGCTGCGCGCACGTTTTCCTCGAGCGTCTGGCTGAACAGCTGGTTGATTTGGAAGACGAACGCGATCTTGTCCATAAGCTCGTGCGGGTCGGCGTCGCGCACGTCCACGCCGCCAACGAGCACGCGCCCGGCGGTGGCGTCCCAGAAGCGCGGGACCAGGCTTGCGCACGTCGACTTGCCGCCGCCCGACGGCCCCACAAGCGCAAGGGTCGTGCCGGCGGGGACTTCGAAGCTCACGTCGTCGAGCGCGTTGGTTAGGGCGCCTTCGTAGGCGAACGACACGTGTTCGAAGCGCACGTCGCCGCCTTCGATGGCGCGCGGGTTCGCGGGGGTCTCGAGCGGCTTCGCCTCCAAGATCGCGCGCACGCGGCCGAGGGAGTCGCCCGCCATCTGCGACGCCTCGCTCATGAACATGAGCTTCGCCATGGCCGTGGGGATGACCGCCGAGAAGATGGCGTAGAAGGCGAAGTCGGCCACGAAGCTGGGGAAATCCGCTTCGCCCGGCGCCAGGATAAGCGCCACGGGAAGCAGGAACACCACCAGGCCGTTGAGCACCGACAGCTGAAAGACCTGCGGTTTTCGGCAGAACGTGCCCGCGTAGTCCTGCGCCATGCGCGCGTAGTCCGCGATGGCGTCGTGGAACGCCTTGAAGGAGTGCACCGTTTGCTGAAACACCTTCACCACGGGGATGCCGCGCACGTATTCGGTGCCGGTTTCGTTCATGCGCACAAGCGCGCCCATGTAGCTTTTCATGAACTCCATGCCCTTGCCGGACATCATGGTCATGAGACAGCAGACCGAGATCACGACCGCGACCAGGCACGCAAGACCAAGGCGCCAATCGAAGGCGAACAGCAGCGCGAGCATGCCGACCACCATGGCGATCGAGCCCGCCGCATCGGGCAGCACATGCGCGAGCAGCGATTCGGTGCTGGCGGCGCAGCCGTCGATCACGCGGCGCAGCTCACCGGTTGCGTGCGTGTCGAAGTAGCCGAGCGGCAGGCGCATGAGGTGCTCGGTGGTTTGCTTGCGCATGTTCGACGCCGTGCGGAACGCGGCCAGGTGCGTGCACATGAGCGCGAGGAAATAGGCCGCGATCGAGGCGACCGCGCCGCCGATGGCCCACCAGCCGTACGCGGCGATGCCGTGCGCGGCCTGCCAATTCGGCGCGACTTCGATAAGGTCGCGCGCGACAAGCCAGATGCACACGTAGGGCACGAACCCGAGCAGCTGCGATACGGCGCTGAGCGCCAGGCCGAGATACGTGAGCGGTTTTCTGCTGCCTGCAAAGTCGAGGAGCTGGGAGATGTCGTTGCGCTTGGGGGTGGGCGTGGTTGCTGGCGGGGCGGCGGCGTTTGCCGCTTCGCCGGCGGTTTGGCGAGGTGTTGGGCGGGGTTCCTCTTCGGCCATGTTCGTTCCTTCCCTATTCGGGGCTTTTGCGCGGCGCGTTTTGGGCGTTTTGCCGGCGCGGAATGCCCCTTGCTAGTTACCTTCGCGTAACTTATCATGCAAGGAAGCCTTGGCAAACATTCCCGCTGAGCGCGTGCACGAAACCGAAACAACGAGAGACGAATCCGAATGTCCGACGCTTCCGCCTACAACGCCATCCCGCGCGCGGTTCGCTCGCTGTACGAGCCGCAGCTCGAGCAGTTCGGGATCGTCGTCCGCCGCAACGGCGAGGGCTGGTCGGGCACGGGTCGGAGCGCGTGGGGCCGCGGGTCGGCCTGGGGCATGCCCGTCGGGGATTTCTGCATCGCGTTCAGCCACGAGGTGTATATGGAGCGCGATATGGCGCTAGTCGAGTCGCCCGAGAGCGCGTATGCGTGCGTGTGCATGGTGTCGGAGGATTCCAAGGCCACCATGCCGCGGATGATCGACCGGCCGCGGGCGCTGCTCGACGGGTCGCTGTACTCGTTCGTGCAGCCTGCGGGCTCGTTTTCCGGTACATTGCGCCGGGGAGGCCTGTATTCGTCGCGCTGCATCTGCTTTCTGCCGCAGTATTTCGAGGAGCTGGATCGACGCTGGCCAGGCGCGTTCTCGGGCATGTTCGAGCGGTTCGGAGGCACGTGGGACGAGGCGCAATCGCGCATCATCATGTCAGCGTTGCTGGGGACCGGGCCGCAATGCCAGCCGGGTTCGGCGCTGCTCATCCAGGCGCGCGTCGAGCAGATGGTGGCCGCGCTGGCCGCATCGTGCGCCGGCGACGATGCCGCGCGTTGCGGCTCTTCGACGCACAAGCGGTCGGGGCTTGCCCTTGAGGCGCAGGCCGCCATCGAGCGCATGCTCGACGAGGGACGCGCGCCCGGGCTGGACGAGCTTGCGAGCATGCTGTTCGTAAGCCGCTCTCACCTGTGCGCGGCGTTCTCGCGCGAGACGGGGCAAAGCATCGGGCGATACGCCAAAGCGCGCCGGATTGAGCGCGCGAAGTCCCTGCTTGCAAGCGGTAATTCGGTCGCGTACGTGGCAGCGCGGCTAGGCTGGCCGCGACCCTCGGCGTTCTCGCAAGCGTTCAAGCAAGCGACCGGAACCTCCCCCACCGAATGGCGCGACGCGCGGGAGGGATAGCGAGGAGCGAGCGACGTGCGAGAGTTGCGCAGCAAGACTACGTTTTCGTTAGATGGTTGGCAGGAGTTTTGCCTGCCGGGGCCGATCGCGCCTCGCCAACGTTCCGCGTGAACACACCTCCGTCCCCTGTTCATTCGGCCATCTCAAGAGATGCGGGTGTCTTGTACGTCATCGTATCGCTCCTTCCGGAATTCCTGAATCTACAAGGAGGACTTTTAGAAGGGACGCTCCCTTGGCTTTGCCAAATTTGCCGCCAAGCATTTCTTCCAGCCTTGCGAAGTCGAAGCCGCCGCTTGAGGATGCGGCGTCGCGCAGCGCATCGGCAACGAGCGATGGATCCTCTCGGTCGAGCATCAAGTCGAACACCGTGCGCTCAGGTCTGGTGACGGGGATGCCCCGCTCGAACGAGACGTCCCTTCGGTTCACATGGCGAACACCGAACTTGGCGAATGGGCTTCGAGAGTTGATGCGCTTTCCTGAATAGATTCTGTATGGCGAAAGAGGCAGGTCGCCCATGCCGTTGAGATAAGCCGCGCTTGAGCCGCCGATGCATATGCCATCCCATTTTGTCAGTCGTTCATGCGCGAACAGCTTCGGGTTGGTGAGCTTCCAGAGGGCGACAAGCCCATCGGTCTCGCTTGATCCCGAGCCTATAAGGCGGTATGCCCCGTGGGCAACGCGCTCGAGGAGCCCGGACGCGCAGGCGTCATGCAGGGCATCGCGGGGAATGCCGAGCCTAGCCGCTTGAGCGGTGGTAAATACGCCCTCAGATTCCGCGAGCTCCAGGATCGCTGATATGTGATTCCTTTTAGTCATGTTGCAATTGTAGGCTGATTCCCTACAATTGCAACATCTCGCATCATCATATTCGCATCGTTCAAAGCGCATCCGGCCGTAGCGTCGGCGCCGGCAGCGCCCTCGTAGGCCTCTCGCGCACGCTTCCCTCTTGCTGGCGATTTTGTGTGGTCGGGCGGTGGGCGGCTTTGCCGCGTTACCATAAACACCCTCTTGCGGCTAGGCATGCCGTACAATCTGAAGACACATCACGCTCCATCCGGGGAAACGGCCCGGTTGGGGCTTTGTCGTCTCCATCGCCCGGCGGGCCGCGTTGCAGGAGCTTTGAAACCGACCATCCCGACGCGAAACGAAGGCCATGCAGCGAGACAAGATCAAGCCCATATTATTCAGCATCATCAAGCACTCCAGCAAAGAGGAGCTGCGCCGCCAGATCCCGAAGGACGTCGTCTCGGGCGTGGTGGTGGCCGTGGTGGCGCTGCCTCTTTCCATCGCGCTGGCCATCGCATCGGGCGTAGGCCCTGAGCAGGGTCTTTACACCGCCATCGTCGCGGGCTTCCTGATCGCGTTCTTGGGCGGCAGTCGCGTGCAGATCTCCGGCCCCACCGCCGCCTTCGCCACCATCGTCGCGGGCATCGTGGCCACCGACGGCATGGAGGGCCTGGTGGCGGCCACCATCATCGCCGGCGTGATGCTCGTGCTCATGGGCCTGCTGAAGCTCGGCACGCTCATCCGCTTCGTTCCCTACACGATCACCACCGGCTTTACCGCGGGTATCGCGGTGACCATCGTGATCGGGCAGATCAAGGACCTGCTGGGGCTGACGTACCCCACCGGTACCGTTACCGTCGACACCACGGACAAGATCAGCGCTCTGGCCGCCAACATCTCCACGGTGAACTGGCAGGCCGTGCTGGTGGGCGTGGTGTGCCTTGCCATCCTGATGCTGTGGCCGAAGGTGTCCAAGCGCATCCCCGGCTCGCTGGTTGCCGTCATCGTGGGCGCCGCCATGGTGCCCGCGTTCGGCCTGCAGGTCAACACCATCGGCGACCTGTACACCATCGAGGCGGGCCTGCCCACGCTGCAATTCCCCCAGCTCAGCCTGGACCTGTTCCGCGACGAGCTTGCCAACGGCATCACCATCGCCATCCTTGCGGCCATCGAGTCGCTGCTATCGTGCGTGGTCGCCGACTCCATGATTTCCGGCCATCACCGCTGCAACATGGAGCTGGTGGCGCAGGGCGTCGGCAACATGGGCTCGGTGCGGTTCGGCGGCATCCCCGCCACGGGCGCCATCGCGCGTACCGCCGCCAACGTGAAAAGCGGAGGCCGCACGCCCATCGCCGGCATGGTGCACGCCGCGGTGCTGCTGCTGGTGCTGGTGTTCCTGATGCCCTACGCTGCGCTCATCCCCATGCCCACCATCGCCGCTATCCTGCTGCAAGTAGCCTACAACATGTCGGGTTGGCGCAACTTCGCCCACCTTTGCGCCACCGCCTCGCGCGGCGCCGTGGCCACGTTGCTGCTGACGTTCACGCTGACTATCGTGTTCGACCTGGTCACCGCTATTGCCGTGGGCATGCTCATCACGGTGGTGCTGTTCATGAAGATGGTTTCCGAGGAGACCGAGGTGAAGGGCTGGACGTACTTCTGCGACAAGGACTCCGAGGTCACGCACCTACGCGAGCTGCCCAAGAGCGTGCGCGTGTACGAGATCAACGGCCCGATGTTCTTCGGCATGACCGACCGCATCTCCGACATCTCGGTGAAGGATTTCACGAAGTACCTGATCATCCGCATGCGCGGCGTGCCCTCGCTGGACGCCACGGGCATGAACGCGCTGGAGAACCTGTACGAGTACTGCGCGGAAAACGGCGTGC
>NZ_CAKTYH010000088.1 GCF_934632265.1 uncultured Senegalimassilia sp. | reverse complement strand
AGCCTGTTCCAGCAGCGCACCGTCTTGCGCAACGTCACCTTCCCGCTCGAGCTTCGCGGCGAGAAGGGCGAGGCCGCGCAAAGCTTCGGCGCGAACACCTGGCAGATCGTGTGCAAGGTCATGCTGCGCGAAAGCCTGCCCAGCCTGGTGCGCGGCGCCTCCATCACCGTCATCACCTTGTTCGGCTATACCGCCATGGCCGGCGCGGTGGGCGCGGGCGGCATCGGCGACATCGCCATCCGCTACGGCTACCAGCGCTACCTGGGCGACGTCATGATCGCCTCCATCGTGCTGTGCATCGTGCTCGTGCAGGTGTTCCAGTCCATCGGCGACCTGGTCGCACGACTGGTGGACAAGCGCGTCCGCAGGTCCTAGGGCCTTCGCTCCCTCGCTCTAGCGGGCGTTGCGCGCTATGTCGTGCGCAAGCTTGTGTTGAAGGGCATCAAACGGTATCAAGGCCGCCTATTCAGGCGGCCTTTTCCGTATCTGCGGGCAGGAATCGGCCAAGCGTCGCGCTGCCGATGCGTTGCGTTGCGATCGGCCTCGACAATGCTTCGGGCGCGTAACGTGTTGGCAACATGCGCTGATATAATCATCCTTTAAGAAGTTGTCAGGATCAGCGCCGCCGCATGGCCTGGCGCGCGAAGGAGGAACCGTTCATGGCTTCCAACCCGGAACAGGATTTCGTTCTGAAAACCATCAAAAGCCGCGATGTGCACTTCGTGCGCTTCTGGTTCACCGATGTGCTCGGCAGCATGAAATCGTTCGCCGTCATCCCCAGCGAGCTTGAGGACGCCTTCGCCGACGGCATGGGCTTCGACGGCAGCTGCATCGAGGGTTTCTGCCGTACCGAGGAATCCGACATGCTGGCGTTCCCCGATGCCTCCACGTTCCAGGTGCTGCCGTGGCGCCCTGAGAGCAACGCCGTCGCCCGCATGTTCTGCGATATCCGCACACCCGACGGCAAGCCCTTTGAAGGTGATCCGCGCCATGTGCTCGCGCGCGTGGTGGGCAAGGCCCAGGACATGGGGTATGTGTTCAACGTCGGCCCCGAGGTGGAGTTCTACTATTTCAAGGACGCCGAAGGCACCGAGCTTTTGGACCGCGGCGGCTATTTCGACCTGACCAGCTTGGATTACGCCAGCGACCTGCGACGCGACACGGTGCTCACCCTTGAGAAGATGGGCATCCCCGTGGAGTACAGCCACCATGAGAACGGCCCCTCCCAGCACGAGATCGACCTTCGCTTCACCGATGCCCTGTCCATGGCCGATGCGGTCATGACCTACAAGCTGGTGGTGAAGGAGATCGCCATGAAGCACGGCGTGTACGCGTCCTTCATGCCCAAGCCCCTTTCCGATGCGCCTGGCAGCGGCATGCACGTGCACATGAGCCTGTTCGATTTCGATGGCGGCAACGTGTTCTTCGACCCCGACGACCCGCAGGGCTATCATCTGTCGGCCACCGCGAAAAGCTTCCTCGCGGGCATCCTGAAGTACGCGCCCGAGTTCGCTCTGATCACCAACCCCTGCGTCAACTCCTACAAGCGCCTGCTCGCCGGCGGCGAGGCACCCATCTACCTTTCCTGGGCCCGCGCCAACCGCTCCACGCTCGTGCGCGTGCCCGGCTATCGTCCCAACCGTGAGATGGCGTGCCGCCTGGAGCTGCGCAGCCCCGACCCCAGCGCCAACCCCTATCTCACCTTCGCGGTTATGCTGGCAGCTGGCTTGGCCGGCATCGAGGAGGGCCTTGAGCCCCCGGCGCCGGTCGAGGATCGCGACCTGTTCACCCAATCGCGCCAGGAGCTGCGCCGCCAAGGGTTCCGCACGCTTCCCGAAAGCCTTGGCCAGGCCGTCGAGCTGTTCAGCGCCTCGAAGCTCATGCGCGAAACCCTGGGCGACCACATCTGCGATTACCTGGTGGAAGCCAAGCAGGCCGAATGGGACGAGTACCAGTCCAACGTGTCCACCTGGGAGCTTGACCGCTACCTGGCGGTTCTGTAGAGGTGCGCGGGATGCGACGTAAGGAGGTGCGCTAACAATGAGGAAAACGGTCATATTCATCGCCGACAGCCTTGATAACGCCCACAAGTTCCAGCAGGTGCTTTCGGGTCTGGACGTCGATGTCGCGGCGGGGTCTTCGGTGCAGTTCAAGAAGCTGCTGTCCCAGCATCCTTCCTATGACCTGGTCATCTACGAGGCGCGCGCCGATGCGCTGGCAACCTTGTCGCAGGTGGAGTCGGTGCTGCTCGAAGATGGGTCGGCCTCTCTGCTGGTCATCGTCAACGAGGCGCAGCTTTCCGAGTTCCGTCTTCCGGTGCAGGTGAAAAGCGATTTCGTCGTCCACGGCGCCGGGTGCGAGGAGTGCGCCGCGCGCATCCGCCAGCTTTTGTGGCCGGGCAACGAGAGCACCTCGACCGATTTCGTGACGGTGGACAATATGACCATCAACCTGGCCACGTACCAGGTCACGGTGGGCGGGGAGCCGCTTGATTTCACGTACCTGGAATACGCGCTGCTGGCGTTCCTGGTCACCCATCCGGGCCGCACCTACAGCCGCGATGCCCTGCTGCGCCGCGTGTGGGGCTTCGACTACTACGGCGGCAGCCGCACCGTCGACGTGCACGTCAGGCGCGTGCGCGCCAAGCTCGGTCCCGAGCTTTCGCAACATCTGGAAACGGTGCGCGGCGTCGGCTACCTTTGGAGCGCGTAGCCGGCAAGCGTGCTTGTCTGATGCGGTTGGCGCCGCTTTCCCTTCGCCGCTTATATAATGGAGGGAAAGCGCAACCAACCTGAAGGAAGCCTTATGCCTGAGAAGAAAGTGGCCGTCATCGACGGCAACTCGTTGATGCACCGCGCCTTCCATGCGGTGCCGCCGACCATGAACGCCCCCGACGGCACGCCCACCAACGCGGTGTTCGGCTTCATAGCCATGCTGCTCAAGTTCATCGACATCTCCAATCCCGACGCCATCGTGTGCGCCTTCGATGCCGGGCGCCCGAAGTTCCGCACCGAGGCGCTCGAGCAGTACAAGGCCCAGCGTCCTCCCATGGACCCGGGCCTGAAGGCGCAGTTCCCCATCATCGAGGAGCTGCTCGAATCCATGAGCATCCCTGTGGTGCGCGTGACGGGCTGGGAAGGTGACGACATCCTGGGCACCGTTGCGGCGCGCGATGAGGAGCTGGGTTATCGCACGTTGTTGGTCTCGGGCGATAAGGACGTCTACCAGCTGTGCTCCGAGCTCACGCACGTGGTCACCACGCGCAAGGGCATCACCGATGTGGCCATCTACGGCCCCGGCGAGGTGCGCGAGCGTTACGGCGTGGAGCCTTCGCAGTTCCCCGACTTCCTGGGCCTTAAGGGCGACAGCTCCGACAACATCCCCGGCGTGCCGGGCGTGGGCGACAAGACCGCGGCGAAGCTGCTGGGCGCCTACGGCAGCCTTGAGGGCATCTACGAGCATATCGACGAGCTGCGCGGCAAGCAGAAGGAGCGCATGGAGGAAAACCGCGAGGCGGCGTTCACCAGCCGCAAGGTGGCAACCATCGTGCGCGACCTGGATTTCCCCCTGGACCTTGAGGGCGCGGCGTTCCCGGCGTTCAGCGCGCAGGCCGTCACCGAGGCGTTCTCCAAGTATCGTTTCAACTCTCATCTGACGCGCGTGCTCAAGCTGGTGGGCGAGGCCCCCAAGCGCGAGTCCGCCGCCATCGAGGTAGGCCAGGTGCTGCGCGGCGAAGAGGCCGAGAAGCTTGTGGATGCGGTTTTGGAATCGGGCGAGCAGGTGGGCGTGGCCATCGTCGACCCCGAGCAGGAGTCGCTGTTCGGCGGCGGGTCGGTTGTGGCGGTGTCCGCTTCGCAGAGCTGCGCCGTGTTTACCGATGATGCCGCGTTCTCCCAGCTTGCGCGTTTGATTGCCGGCGGCAGCTTCGCCGCGCTCGACGTGAAGGAGGCCGCGCATCGCGTCTATCCCGCCGACAACGCCCTTCCCGCGCTGGTCGATGATGGGCAGCTCATGTCCATGCGCGCCTTCGACCTGGGGCTTGCCGGATACGTTTTGAACTCGTCGGTGTCCGAGTACACCTACGACGTGCTGCTCGATACCTATATGGGAGGCGTGCTGCCCGAGGCGAAAACCGACGAGCAGCGTGCAGCCGCCCAGGCCGCCGCGGCGCGCGCGCTGGTCGGCCCGCTGACGCGCGCCCTCAAGGACGAGGGTTCCGAGCGCGCCTATTTCGACATCGACCTGCCGCTTGTGGCGGTGCTCGCCATCATGGAGCGCACGGGCGCGGCCATCGACGTCGAGCGCCTCGCGCAGCTGGGTGCGTCCACGGGCGGGCAGATCGAAAGCCTGCGCACGCAGATCTTCGAGCTTGCCGGTCAGGAGTTCAACGTGGATTCCCCCAAGCAGCTCGGGCGCATCCTGTTCGAGGTGCTCGGCCTGCCCGCGCGCAAGAAGACCCAGCGCGGCTATTCCACCGACGCGAAGGTGCTCAAAGACCTTGCCGAGATCCACGAGCTTCCCGCCCTTGTGCTGCGTTATCGCGAGCTGGCGAAGATCAAGTCCACCTACATCGACGCGCTGCCGCGCATGCGCGCCGGCGACGGGCGTGTGCACTCCAGCTTCAACGAGACCGTCACCACCACCGGGCGCCTGTCGTCTTCGGACCCCAACCTGCAGAACATCCCCGTGCGCACGCAGTTCGGGCGCCACATCCGCGAGTGCTTCATCCCGCTCGAGCCGGGCTGCAAGTTCCTTTCGGCGGACTACTCGCAGATCGAGCTGCGTCTGCTCGCGCACCTTTCAGGCGACGAAGCGCTCGTCCAGGCGTTCACCAGCGGTGCCGACTTCCATGCCTCCACGGCGTCGCGCGTGTTCGACGTGCCCATCGACCAGGTCACGCCCGAGCAGCGCAGCCGCGCCAAGGCGGTGAACTTCGGCATCGTCTACGGCCAGCAGGCGTTCGGCCTGGCGCAGAGCTTAGGGATCTCCATCGCCGAGGCGAAGGGCATGATCGACCGCTACTTCGAGGTGCACCCCGGCGTGCGCGCTTATCTCGATGAAACGGTCGAGCAGGCCCG
Organism: uncultured Senegalimassilia sp.; assembly: GCF_934632265.1. Taxonomy (GTDB): domain Bacteria; phylum Actinomycetota; class Coriobacteriia; order Coriobacteriales; family Eggerthellaceae; genus Senegalimassilia. Next base: position 3,133 of record NZ_CAKTYH010000088.1, on the reverse strand, counting down.
CGCCAACGGCTATGCGGAAACCATGTTCGGGCGAAAGCGCCATATCCCCGAGCTGCACGCCGCCAACGGCAACACGCGCGGCTTCGGCGAGCGTACCGCCATGAACCATCCCATGCAGGGCAGCGCCGCCGACATCATCAAGCTTGCCATGCGCCAGGTGCAGCAGCTCCTTATGGAAGAGGGCTTCAAGGCCCGTTTGCTCGTGCAGGTGCACGACGAGCTGGACTTTAGCGTGCCCGATGGGGAAGTGGAGGCGCTCTCGGCCATGGTCCGCGATGTCATGGAGCATGTGGCGGAGCTCAAGGTGCCCTTGCTCGCCGACATCTCGGCGGCCGATACCTGGGCTGAAGCGCACTAGCTTGTGGGCATTCCGTGAAGCGCAGCGGTAATGCGGGAAAACCCGGCAACGCCGCCGCGTGTGTCCACAACATCTGGTATCATATCGAATGTTGTGCCCGAGGAGGCGCAACGGAAATAAGTGCGATGATACGCGGAGACTGTGCATAGGATCGCTTCGTTGACTTGCTACGGTCGCGCTGCTAAGCTATCGCCTTGCGTTTATTTCGAAAGTAGGAGAAAACATGTACGCAATCGTGAAAACGGGCGGCAAGCAGTACAAGGTTGCCGTCGGGGACAAGCTCAACATCGAGAAGCTGGACGCCGAGGTCGGCGCCACCGTCGAGCTTCCGGTCATCTGCTTCGTCGACGGTGCCACCGTCGAGGCCGATCCGGCCAAGGCAGCTGCCAAGAAGGTCACCGCTGAGGTCGTCGAGCAGTTCAAGGGCCCCAAGCAGCTGGTGTTCAAGTTCAAGAAGCGCAAGAACTACAAGAAGCTGCGCGGCCATCGCCAGCAGCTCACGCGCGTTGAAATCAAGTCCATCGCTTAATTGTAAGGAGGGAATGAAATGGCACATAAGAAAGGTCTCGGTTCTACCCGTAACGGCCGCGATTCCCACGCAAAACGACTGGGCGTGAAGATGTTCGCCGGCCAGCAGATCAAGACGGGCCAGATCATCGTCCGTCAGCGCGGCACCAAGTTCCATCCCGGCGACAACGTCGGCCGTGGCAAGGACGACACGCTGTTCGCTCTGTGCGACGGCACGCTGGAGTTCACGCGCGGCGTGAAGCGTCGCGTGCATGTCCGCCCCCAGGCGTAGCACAAGCCGCACGCGTGTGCGTGGCATCTATGCATTCGCAAAGCCCCCTGCCTTGCAGGGGGCTTTTTTCGTATACAATCAGGCGATACACGCAATCCGAAAACCGATGGAGGTCACATCGTGTTCATTGATAAGGTCCGAATCCACGTCAAGGGCGGCGACGGCGGCGCCGGCTGCATGTCGTTTCGCCGTGAGGCCCATGTTCCCAAGGGCGGTCCCGACGGCGGCGACGGCGGTCATGGCGGCAACGTGGTGCTTGAAGCCGATGCCAGCGTTTCTTCGCTGATCGACTACCGCTTCAAGCATCACTTCAAGGCCGAGCGCGGCACGCACGGCAAGGGTAGCCGCATGCACGGCGCCACGGGCGACGACTTGGTGCTCAAGGTGCCGGTAGGCACCGTGGTCCACGAGTACTTCGAGGATTCGAAGGAAACCGGCGAGCTTATGGCCGACCTCACCCACGACGGCGAGCGCATCACCGTGGCCGACGGCGGCATGGGCGGCCGCGGCAACATCCACTTCGTCACCTCCACGCGTCGCGCGCCGGCGTTCGCCGAGCTCGGCGAGCCTGCGCAGGAGCGCTGGATCGAGCTCGAGATGAAGCTCATGGCAGATGCGGCGCTCGTGGGCATGCCCTCCGCCGGCAAAAGCTCGCTCATCTCGAAGATCTCGGCGGCCCGTCCGAAGATCGCGGATTACCCGTTCACCACCCTTGTGCCCAACCTGGGTGTGGCGCGCTCGGGTGACTTGAGCTTCGTCGTGGCCGACATCCCCGGCCTCATCGAGGGCGCGCACGAAGGACGCGGCCTGGGGCATGAGTTCCTCCGCCATATCGAGCGCACGGCGCTCATCGTGCACGTGGTCGACCTTACCGGCGACTGGTAGGGCCGCGACCCGCTCGAGGATTACAAGATCATCAACAACGAGCTGGCGCTTTACGCCGACGAGCTGGCGGCGCGCCCGCGCATCGTGGTGGCGAACAAGATCGACGTTGCGGGCACCGAGGAGGCGCTTGAGCGTCTGAAGGCGCAGGTTAAGGCCGATTCCATTGCCGCTGCCGGCGGCAACGAGTTCGCCCCCAGCCCCATCGACCCGAAGGTGTACTGCATCAGCGCGCTCACCGGCGAGGGCGTGGACAGCCTGAAAGCCGCAATCGCCAACCAGGTCCACGAGCATCGCGAGCAGGCTCGCCAGGCCGAGGCATCCGACGTGCAGTACGAGCACGTCTGGGAGCTTAAGCGCGAGGCCCGCGACAAGCGCTTCACCGTTCGCAAGCTCTCCGAGGGCGTGTTCCGCGTGGTGGGCACCCAGGTCGAGCGCATGGTGGTGCAGTGCGATTGGGAAAACGAGGAGGCTGTGGTGTTTCTGCAGCATCGCCTCAAGCGCGTGGGCGTCGAGGAGGCGCTCGAGAAGGCAGGCGCCGTCGATGGCGACGAGATCCGCATCTGCGGGCGCGCCTTCGAGTTCGAATCCACCAGGACGGCCGCCGATCTGTTCGAGGAGCTTGATATCTAATGGAGCAGCTGGATGCTAAGGCGGGCGCTGCACGGCGCCTGGTCATAAAGATCGGTTCTTCGACGCTCACCACGTCGGAGAGCAGCATCGATTACGAGTACCTGGCGGCGCTTGCCGACCAGATCGCGAAGGTGCGGGCCGCCGGTTGGCAGCCCGTCATCGTGACGTCGGCCGCCATCGCGTGCGGCCTTGAGGCCCTGGGCATCCAGAAGCGCCCCAGCGACATGCCGAGCCTGCAGGCTGCGGCATCGGTGGGGCAGTCGGCTTTGGCCACGGCGTATGCCGAGGCGTTCGCGGCCCACGGTATCGTCACTTCGACGGTTTTGCTGACCCGTCGCGATACTGCCGACCGTCATGCGTATCTGCACGCCCGCAACACGCTTCTGCGCTTGCTGGAGCTGGGCGTGGTGCCCATCATCAACGAGAACGACACCGTCGCCGTCGAGCAGATCAAGTTCGGT
>NZ_CAKTYH010000087.1 GCF_934632265.1 uncultured Senegalimassilia sp. | reverse complement strand
GTCGGCACCGTTGCCTGCGTCCTTGAGCATGACCTTGGTGCGGGTGACGAAGAAGTCCACCACCTCGGCGCGCACGGCGGCCGCGTCGAAGGCAACGCCCTGGTCGGCGAAGCTGGCCAGCGACTCGTCGATGGCGGCGGCAAGCGAGATGGGAAGACCTGCCTCGAGCATGTTCACGATACCGATGGCGCTACGGCGCAGCGCGAACGGGTCGGACGAGCCGGTGGGACCCTGGCCGACCGCGAACAGGCCGCAGATGGTGTCGAGCTTGTCGGCCAAGGCGACCAGCTTGCCCACCGTGGTGTCGGGCAGCGCATCGCCGGCGAAGCGCGGCTGATAGTGCTGACCGATGGCCTGGGCGACCTGCGGGGTTTCCCCGGAGGCGGCGGCGTAGTAGCTGCCCATGACGCCCTGGACGCTGGTGAACTCGATGACGGCGTTGGTGACCAAGTCGGCCTTGCACAGGCGTGCGGCGCGCTTCGCATCGGCGGCGTCGGCGGAATCAAGCTGAGCGTCGGCGGAAAGGGCGCAAGCCAGCTTCTCCAGGCGCTCGGCCTTCTGGCGCACCGTGCCCAGGGATTCCTGGAACACCACCTTGTCGAGCTTCTCGATGTAGGACTCCAGCGGGTGCTTGAGGTCCTCCTCGTAGAAGAACTTCGCATCGTCGAGGCGGGCGCGCACCACGCGCTCGTTGCCGTCGATGATGGTGGCGGCGCATTCGGGGTTGCCGTTGGAGACGATGATGAACTTGTTCGTCAGCTTGCCCACCGCATCGTAGAGCGGGAAGTAGCGCTGATGCATGAGCATGGCGTCGACGATGATCTCCTCGGGCACCTGCAGAAACTCCTCGTCGAAGGTGGAGACGAGCGGCTGCGGGTACTCGGAGAGGTTGACCACCTCGAGCAGCGTCTTCGCGGGAAGGTCGGCGGTGAAGCCCGTTTCGGCCTCGATGGCGGCGACGCCCTCGCGGATGATGCGCTCGCGCTCGGCCTGCGTGGGGATCACGTAGGCGGCGCGGATGACGTCGAGCAGGTTCTCGGCGGTGTCGACCGTGTGCTTGCCGGGAGCCAGCACGCGATGGCCCATGGTGAAGTTGGAGGACTCGGCGCCGGCGTAGCTGACGGGCAGCACGACATCGTCGAGCATGGCCACGATCCAGCGCACGGGGCGCACGAAGTACTCGCGGTACGCGGCCCAGCGGCAGGAGCGGGGCCACTTGATGGCGGTGATGAAGCCCGCCAGGACATCGGGCAGCAGGTCGGCCACAGGCGTTGCCGGGATGTTCTTGGTGGCGAACACGTACTCGGTGCCGTTGACCTCGCGGCGCTCGAGGTTCTCAGGCGCAAGACCCTTGCCGCGGGCGAAGCCGATGGCCGCCTTGGTGGGGTTGCCGTCGGCGTCGAAGGCGATCTTGGCCGCGGGGCCCTTGTACTCCTCCACGAGCGCCTCGGTGGCGTCGGCCACGCCGTAGGCCATGACGATCAGGCGGCGGGGACTGGAGTGGATCTCGATGGAATCGAAGGGGATGCGCGCATCGGCGAACGCCGCGGGCACCATCTTCTCGAGCTGCTTGTTGGCGGAATCGAGGTCGAACGCGGGGATTTCCTCCACGCCGATCTCGAACGCGAGAGTGTGCTTATCGGCCATGGTTACTCCCCTTTCTCGTTCTGATCGTCCTGATCGTCGCCGACGACGGTGGCGATGTAGGAGGCGCAGCACTCCTTGACCATGGAGCGCACGCGCAGGATATAGGCCATGCGCTCGGTTGCGGAGATGACGCCGCGGGCGTCGAGCAGGTTGAACGTATGGCAGCACTTCAGCACCCAGTCGTATGCGGGCAGCGGCAGGTTGTGCTCCAGGCACAGGCCGGCCTCGCGTTCGTACTGGTTGAAGGCCTCGAACAGAAACTCGGTGTTACCCACCTCGAAGTTGTACGTGGAGAATTCGCGCTCGTTCTCCAGGTACACGTCGCCGTAGGTGAACTCCACGCCGTCGTCGCCGCGGGCCCAGATGATGTCGTAGACGCTGTCGACGCCCTGGATGTACATGGTCAGGCGCTCAAGGCCGTATGCGATCTCCACGGGCACGGGAGCGCACTCGAAGCCGCCCACCTGCTGGAAGTAGGTGAACTGCGTGACCTCCATGCCGTTGAGCCACACCTCCCAGCCAAGGCCCCATGCGCCGAGCGTGGGCGACTCCCAGTCGTCCTCGACGAAGCGCACGTCATGCTTGTCCGGGTCGATGCCGATGGCGCGCAGGCTGCCCAGGTACAGGTCCTGGATGTTGTCCGGGCTGGGCTTCATGAGCACCTGGAACTGGTAGTAGTACTGCAGGCGGTTGGGGTTCTCGCCGTAGCGGCCGTCGGTGGGACGGCGGCAACCCTGCACGTAGCAGGTGCGCCACGTGTCGGGGCCGAGCGAGCGCAGCGTGGTGGCGGTGTGGTTGGTGCCCGCGCCCACGGCGCCGTCGTAAGGCTGCAAAACGACGCAGCCCTGGGCGGCCCAGTAGTGCTGCAGGTTCATGACGATGTCCTGGAACGTGGGCGGCTGCGAGCCGGCACATCCCGTTGTCGCGTTCGCGGCGAAGGTTTCGGTTGACATGGTTCTCCTTGTCTGGTTCCGCTGGTCCTTGCTTGCCTACTTGAAAACTGTCGGGCGACGCGCCCCTACTCCAGCAAGCCGAAGTCGGGCACGGGCCAATATACCAGCACGCCCCTGCCCGTTACCGAGCTTGCGGGGACCGCGCCGAAGTATCGCGAATCCTGCGAGTTGGTGCGATTATCACCCATCACCCAGATGTAGCCGGCAGGAACGGTATACGGGAAGGTGATGGAGGAATTGGCGAGCGGCAGCGTGGGCTTGCCGTGGGCGTAGGTTTCGGTTTGGGCCACGCCGTCGATGTAGAGGAAGCCGTCGCCGTCGATGTTAATGGTTTGGCCGGCGGTGGCTATGCAGCGCTTGATGAGCGTGCGACCCGGGATCTCGGGGTCGGAAAACGTGACGATGTCGCCGGGTTGCGGGTCGCGGAAATAGTAGCTGACCTTCTCGGCGAACACCATGTCGCCGGTCATGATGGTCTCCTCCATGGAGCCGGAGGGGATCTCGTAAGCGGTGAAGACGTACGTGCGCAGCGCCCAGGAAAGCCCCAGAACGAATGTGATCATGATGAGAAGGCTCAAAAACGAGCGCAGTATTCCGCCCTTTTCCCCGGTGGCGTGCTGACCTGCGGCCATGATGTCGTACGTTTCCTTTCTACAGAGCCCGCGCATGCGGCGCCCGATAAGCGCTTAGCTGCCTATGATACCGCGCTGCGGCTACTGCCGGCCTTCGGTCGATAAAGATTGCAGAAATGCCCGGTCGGCGTCGGGCAGTTCCATGCCCTCGAGCAGGTCGGGGCGCAGGCGATAGGTGCGTTCGAGGCTTTGCTCGCGGCGCCACCGGTCGACCGCGCCGTGGTTGCCGGACAGCAAAACCGCCGGCACCTCCATGCCGTTGAAGTTGGCAGGACGCGTGTACTGCGGGTATTCCAGCAAGCCGTCGGCGAAGCTCTCGCCCAGAGCGCCCGTTTCGGCGCCGAGCACGCCGGGGAGCTTGCGCACCACGGCGTCGATGACCACCATGGAGGCCAGTTCGCCGCTGGTGAGCACGTAATCGCCCAGCGAGATGACCTCATCGGCCAGCGTATAGGCGCGCTCGTCGATGCCCTCGTAGTGGCCGCAGATGAACAGCAGACGGTCCTGCTTGGCAAGCTCGCAGGCGCAGGCGTCGTCGAAGCGGCGGCCCTGCGGGGCCAGGAAGATGGTGTAGGGCTTGGAGGGCGCCTGCTCGGCAGCGGCGGGGTCGGAGCCTTCGCAAGGCGCCTGTGCGGCAGCGGCGGGGTCGGAGCCTTCGCAAGGCGCCTGTGCGGCGGGAGCGGGGTCGGAGCCTTCGCCGGGCGCCTGCTCGGCTGGAGCGGCAGCGCCCTGCCCCGTCGGCTGCTCGGCGTCGCCCGATCCCTTGCACGGCGCAGCGCACAGCGATTCGTAGGCCTCGAAGATGGGGGCGCACTTCATGACCAGGCCGTCGCCGCCGCCGTACGGCTCGTCGTCGGTGGTGCGGTGACGGTCATGCGTCCAATCGCGCAGGTCGTGCGCCTCGAAATCCAGGATGCCCTTTTCCTGGGCGATGCGCATCATGGAAGCGCCCATGACGGATTCGTACATATCGGGAAACGTGGACAGCGTTTCGATGATCATGGGTACCTCCACAGGTTACAGATCGAGCAGGCCTTGCGGCACGTTGACGTATATGCAGCGCGTCTGCTCATCCACCCCTTCGAGAAACTCGTCCACAACGGGAATGAGCACGGTGCCGTCCTGGCCGGCGCGCGCGACTTCCAGCAGATGCTGGCCGGGCATTTCGTTGATGGCCACAGCGGTTCCGATGGTGCCGGCTTCGGCATCCACCACCGTGAAGCCCTCGATGCCGCCTTCCTGCAGCTCGAGCACATCATCGGGAAGATCTTCCCGGCGCGCAAGAACATAGCAGCCCACCAGGGCATCTGCCTGGTTGGCATCGACGACGGTATCGAAGAACACCGTGGCGCCGCCCCGGGCCTCGGGACGCACCTCGACCACGGTGCCTTGACGCGGAACATCGATCACCGGAGGCACGAAAGCGCAGAAGAGGCCTTCTTCAAGCAAAAAAGGGAGACCCGCCACGCTACGCGCGACGAGCCCTCCCTTCAAGTGCTTAGCTTTCGTGAATTCGGCTACGCGAACCCAAGCGCCCATTAATCGAGCAGCTCCACGTCGACATGGGTGTTCGTGGAAGATGCCGCGGCACGCGCAAGCGTGCGGATGGCCTTGATCACGCGGCCCTGACGGCCGATGACCTTGCCCGCGTCCTCCTCGTTGACACGAACCTCGACGAAGATGGAGCCATCTTCGGTTTCGCGCGCATCGATGACCAAGTCGTCCGGGTTATCGATGAGCGGACGGATCACGGACTCTACGAGCCCAGCGATTTCCTCGGTCTGCGCTGCCATAAGCTTACGCCTGCTCGCGGAACTTCTTGATGAGGGCGGCAACCGTGTCGGTGGGCTGAGCGCCGTTGGCCAGCCACTTGTCGCACTTCTCCAGGTTGATCTTGATCATTGCGGGCTCGGTCAGCGGGTTGTAACGGCCGATGTCGTCGATGAACTTGCCGTCACGCGGGCAACGGGCATCGGCAACGACGATACGGTAGTACGGACGCTTCTTGGCGCCGTGACGGGCCAGGCGAATCTTAACCATGAAGAGTAACTCCTTCTTGTTCTTACTTGAATCCTCTTTGCCAGCCCGCAAAAAAGCGCGCAGCAAAACAGCAGTTGTTTATGATAAGGCGAAACGCCTCGGTTGACAAGCCTTCGCTTCGGATATCACCAGGCGTTCACGAATAAAGCGGACGAATGGAGGGCCGCAACAAGCGCTCGGAAGCCTTTTGGTCGGACGCTTTGCTTTTCGCAGAATCCTCGAAGCCCAAACCCGACCGGGTGGTCGGCTAGCCTCAGCAGGGCTGGGCGGTGTCGAGCGTGTCGATGTAGTAGATGAACATGTCCTCGTAGCCGCCAAGGCCGTTGATGAAGCCGCCGGGGATCATGCCGACCTTCGTGAAGCCCATGGACTCGTACAGGTGCTGGGCGGCCTCGTTGGAAGCGACCACGGCGTTGAACTGCAGGCCGCGGAAGCCCTTCTTGCCGCAGGTCTCGATGCAGTTCTCCACCAGCTTGCGGCCAAGGCCAAGGCCGCGCGAGGCCGAGGCGACGGCGAAGCTAGCGTTGGCGATGTGCGCGCAACGCCCGATGCCGTTGGGATGCAGGATGTACATGCCGAAGATGATGCCGTTGACGTCGGCCACCATGGTGGCGGTCTGGGCGGAGAAGAACTCGTCGGCGTTCTGCTCGGTCAGCGGAGTGACCTGCGGGAACGCATCGCCCGCTTCCACAACCTCGTTCCAGATGCGCACCATGGCCTTGATATCGTCTGCGGTGTACGGACGGATCTGCAGCTCCATTGGTTTCCCCTTTCGTTTTCAGACGCTCCCCTGTTGCGCCTATTGGTTGATATCGGTTTCGCATACAACGAAGACCCGCCCGTAGCCGCACCATCGAGCGGTTCCGGCTACGGGCGAGCAGACAAGGCTATTTGATGTCGCCCATCATGTCCTGGATCTTCTTCAGGTCCGACATCTTCATGCCGCCCATGCCCGGGATGCCGCGGCGGCGCTTGCCCTTCTTGCCCTTCTTGCCCTTGCCGCCCATCTCCTCGACGGCCGGCATCATGCGCTTCATCATCTTCTTCGTCTCATTGAACTTCTTCATGAGCTGGTTGACCTCGGTGACCGACACGCCGGCGCCGGCGGCGATGCGGGCGCGGCGGCTGCCGTTGAGCAGGTCAGGCTTCTCGCGCTCGGCCTTGGTCATGGAATTGATGATGACCTCCATGCGATCGAGCGCGCCCTCGTCGACCTGGCCCTGGCCTAAAGCCTTGTCGCCGCCGGGAAGGGCGCTGATGAGTTTGGAGACGCCGCCCATCTTGCGGATCTGGCGGTTCATGGTGACGAAGTCGTTGAGCGTGAGCTGGCTTTTCATGAGACGCTCGGTCTCGGCCTGCTCCTCTTCCTGCTGCTGAACCTTCACCGCCGACTCGATGAGGCTGAGCATGTCGCCCATGCCCAGGATGCGGCGAGCCATGCGGTCGGGATGGAATTCCTCGAGCGAGTCGGGCTTCTCGCCGGCGCTGATGAACTTGATGGGCTTGCCCGTGACCTCGCGGATGGACAGCGCGCCGCCGCCGCGAGCGTCGCCGTCCATCTTCGACATGATGACGCCGTCGAAATCGACGCGCTCGGAGAAGGCCGCGGCCACGTTGACCACGTCCTGGCCGGTCATGGCATCGACCACCATGAGGATCTGGTCGGGCTTGACGGCCGACTTGATGGCCTGGGCCTCTTCCATCATCTGCTCGTCGACGTGCAAACGGCCCGCCGTGTCGACGATGACCACGTCGCGCAGGTTATCGATGGCATCCTGCACGCCGCCCTTGGCGATGGCCACCGGGTCCTTGCCGTCGCCGCGGAACACGCGCACGCCGATCTCGTTGCCGAGCGTTTCCAGCTGATCGGCTGCGGCGGGGCGGTACACGTCGCAGGCGGCCAGAAGCGGGCTGTGGCCTTCCTGCTTCAAACGGTACGCCAGCTTGGCGGCCGCGGTGGTTTTACCGGAACCCTGCAGGCCCACGAGCATGATGACGTTGGGGATGCGGCTGGAGAGCACCAGCTTGCTGTCGGTGCGGCCGAGCAGCTCGGTGAGCTCGTCGGTGACGATCTTGATGACGTTTTGCGTCGGGGACAGGGAGTCGAGCACCTCGGCGTCAAGGCAGCGCTCCTTCGTGCGCGCCACGAACTGCTTGACCACCTTGAAGTTGACGTCGGCTTCGAGCATGGCCATGCGCACCTCGCGCATGGCGGTGTTGATGTCGTCCTCGGTCAGGCGGCCCTTGCCGCGCAGGCCCGAGAAGATGCCTTGCAGGCGATCGGAAAGGTTATCGAACATGAAGCGCCTCTTCTTGCGTGTCACGTGTGTTTGCAATCTTTTGGATTATAGCCGAAGGGCGGCGGGCGGGAACCTTCGGGCGGCAAAACAGCGAAGCGAGCCCATAAGGGCCCGCTTCGAACGCTTAGCGCGCGGATTCGTAGAGCTGGATGCCGTCGCCGTAGGTTTTCACCGCGATGCTGCCGTCGGCCACGAGGTGCTTGAGGTACACGATGCCCTGGGTGACGATGCACCAGCGCTGCAAAAACGAGATATCCTCCCAGTCGTCGAAGGGCACGTTCCACTTGATGGCGCGGATGATCTGGTAGCCCGACAAGCGCGGGTTGCGCGCCACGATGCCGCGCACCTCGTCGAGGCGCTTCAAGTGGTGCTGGGCCAGCCAATCGAGGCGCTGCTCGAAATCGGGGCGGATGGGGCCATGCGAATGGAACAGCTGCGAGATATGCAGGTCCTGCACGCGCTTGATGCTGTCAAGGTAGGCCTGCAGCCCGTCGCCGTCGCGCGGGAACAGCGCGATGGAGGGGCTGATGACGAACAGCGCATGGTCGCCGCCGAACAGGATGCGGCTTTGCGGCTCGAACAGCGACAGATGCCCGGGCGTGTGGCCGGGCGTTTCCACGACCTGCAGCTCATAGCGGCCCACCGTCACCGTGTCGCCGCCGCGCACGAACGCCGTCCGCAGGCGCTGCGGGTCGAACAGGGCCTGCTCGACGCCCAGGCGCGCGGCCGTGG
>NZ_CAKTYH010000086.1 GCF_934632265.1 uncultured Senegalimassilia sp. | reverse complement strand
GGCCATGACCGCCTTGATGGTGTGCATGCGGTTCTCGGCCTCGTCGAAGACCTTGGACTGCTTGGACTCGAAGACGTCGTCAGCAACCTCCATCTCGGTGATGCCGAACTGCTCGGCCTTCTGAGCACCGATGGTGGTGTTGGTGTCATGGAAGCTGGGCAGGCAGTGCAGGAAGATAGCGTCCTCCTTAGCGTAGCCCATGACCTCCTTGGTCACGCGGTAGGGCTCGAGGTTCTTGATGCGCTCGCCCCAGACCTCGTCGGGCTCGCCCATGGACACCCACACGTCAGCGTAGATGACGTCGGCGCCGGTGCAGCCTTCCTTCACGTCAGCGGTCAGCTTGACGGTGGCACCATGCTCAGCAGCGATGGCACGGCACTCCTCGACCAGCTCGGCCTCGGGCCAGTTGGTCTCGGGGGCGCAAGCGACGAAGTTCATGCCGAGCTTGGCGCAAACGACCATCATGGAACGGGCAACGTTGTTGGCGGCGTCAGCCATGAAGACGACGGTGCGGCCCTTCAGGTCGTAGTTGAAGTTCTCCTGCATGGTCAGAACGTCAGCCAGCATCTGGGTGGGATGCCACTCGGTGGTCAGGCCGTTCCACACCGGCACGCCAGCGTTGGCAGCCAGCTCCTCGACGTCGGTCTGAGCAAAGCCGCGGAACTCGATGCCGTCATAGAAGCGGCCGAGAACGCGAGCGGTGTCCTCGATGGACTCCTTCTTGCCCATCTGGGAGCTGTTGGGATCCAGGTAGGTCACGCCCATGCCCAGGTCCATAGCGCCAACCTCGAATGCGCAACGGGTACGCGTGGAGGTCTTCTGGAACAGCAGTACGATGTTCTTGCCCTCAAGGTAGCGATGCGGCACGCCAGCACGCTTCATATCCTTGAAGTTCTTGGAAAGCTTCAGCAGGTACTCGATCTCCTCGGTGGAGAAGTCCAGGAGACGCAGGAAATGACGACCGCTCAGGCTTACAGGCATGGTAATTCCTTTCGATAGCAAGTTAACAAGAACTTATGTGTGCAGGCCGCGCCAAGTTTCAGCCTGCTGTTTCTTCCGGAACGCATTTTCATGCGTTCCGGGAAAAACCAAATGAGAATTCCTGATTTCTCAGGATGAGTATCCGATTAACGGATACTGCGATTATGCACGCTTAGCAGCGAGAAATCTAGTCCTCGCGCCAGATCGGCATGCTCATGCAGCGCGGGCCGCCACGGCCACGGGACAGCTCTGCAGAGGGAATCTCGATAGCATCGATGTTGTTCTTGCGCAGCAGCGCGTTCGTGACATCGTTGCGCTCGTAGACAACCACGCGACCAGGTGCGATGCACAGGGTGTTGGAGCCGTCGTTCCACTGCTCGCGCTCGGCGGCGATGCGATCGCCACCAGCACAGGGAATCAGCGTAACAGGCATGCCCACGTACTTCTCGAGAACTTCCTCGAGCGTACCGGAGGTCTCCTTGACCTTGATGCCCTCACCCTCGGGGGTGATCTCGAACACGGTCAGCGGGCCCATGATGCCGGGATGGATGGTGAACTTGTCCACGTCGATCTGGGTGAACACGGTGTCCAGGTGCATCATGGCGCGGTTGTTCGGGATGTTGAACGCCAGGATGGTGTCAACCGGCGAGGTCTCGTCCTTGAAGATGTTATGGGCGATCTCGTCGATGGCATCCGGCTCGGTGCGCTGGGAGATGCCGATGGCCAGCGTATGCTCGTTGATGTTGAGGATATCGCCGCCTTCGATGTGGAATGCGCTGTAACGGCTGTAGTACTGCGGCACATCCTTGAAATCGGGATGATGCGTGAAGATGTACTCAGCGAAGATGGTCTCACGGTTACGCGTGACAGCGTACATACGGTTGATGGAAACGCCGTTGCCGATCATCGCGAACGGGTCGCGGGTGAAGTACAGGTTCGGCATCGGGGCGATGACCATCTTGGAGGACTCGGACACCAGGTCGACCAGGGAGTTGGACTTGTCGGTGTGCAGCTCGGTGAGGTTGACGCCCTCCATGCACTTCAGAACCAAGTCGATGTTGGTCTTGTAGTTGTCGTTCAGATAATCGAAGAGGATCTTCTGATAACGCTCGGTACGGATACCGGCCTCTTCGATGAACTGCTTCAGGAACTGCTCACGCAGCGCCGGATTGGCATCGAGCACCTCGGCCATGAGGTTCTCGAGATACACGACCTCCACGCCGTTGTCGCGAAGAGCCTGAGCAAAAGCATCATGCTCAGCCTGGGCAACCTTCAGAAACGGGATGTCGTCGAACAGCAGCTCTTCGAGCGTGTTCGGCGTGAGGTTCAGCAGCTCTTTACCAGGGCGATGCAACAGAACCTTCTTCAAGGGCTTGATTTCGCTCTTGACGTTTACGCCTGCCATGAAAACCCTCCTTATGCCTTTTATGCATTTTCGGACTTCTTAGAAGCGGAACGCCCGTTGCGCACCGCGCGTTCCGACTGCAAAACCAAGTTCTCACGCTTCACATTGAAAAGCAACTACCAAAATGTCCAAAAACGAAATTTTCAGGGTGACCTGGGATGATGCTAAATTTACGCCTATGTTTCCATCGCGTTTCTACACTTTTCCTTCACATCTGCTTTGGTTCACGATAGTTTACTTGTGCACTTGCATAATTTTTTGGCATCGCACCTGAACCCATGCCGACCCATAGATGATTTCTCTTGAAACCCTAGTTATGCATAAATGTAAGAAATAATGCATCGCGCGATTTCGATGCACAGACGCATATGGTCTTTTAGACCATTGATAGAGAGAGGCTATACCACTATGGCTGGTAGCGTTTGAGGGCGAGATGTAGCTGAAAACGCAATAGGTAGTTGCTAGGCGACCGGACGATCAGGCTCCTCCTGCGAACTATTGCTTGTCGCAAATCACACGACATACTCTGCAGGAATTCAACGGAGCCTTGAACGCGAACCGTCTTTTTTCTTGATTCAACGGCTGTTCACTTTTCACGCCAGACGCTTTTCGGTGCTAAAGCGGATTGTTTTAGTCATGACGCCTTGCGAGCCTACGTGTTTTAGCGGGTTTGCGGTATAATAACGGCGTTTTGTGCGCCCATGGCTCAACGGATAGAGCATCGGACTTCTAATCCGACGGTTGCAGGTTCGAGTCCTGCTGGGCGCGCCAGCGCTCGTACAAGCCGGAGACGCCATTTGACGTCTCCGGCTTTTTCTTTCACGATTTCGGCTTGATATAGCAGGCAACAATAAAGAATGAAGAAACTGTTGCCCGGGCCTTCCCCATGTATTGGCCTGAATGCACGCAGACATCTGCCCTCGATTTGGTCCGCATTTGGTCCGCAATTTGGTCCGCAAAACAAAAAGGCCAGAACCGATAAGACTCTGACCTGGGGTTTTAGTGGAGCGGGTGACGGGAATCGAACCCGCGTTAGAAGCTTGGAAGGCTTCAGTTCTACCATTGAACCACACCCGCGACTGGTCGGGACGACAGGATTCGAACCTGCGACATCCTGCTCCCAAAGCAGGCGCGCTACCAGGCTGCGCCACGTCCCGACATCCAAACAGCCCAGCTAGTATATCAGACTTTTTACGCGTTTTCGGACAATTTCGCGCGAAGTTCACGAAGGGCGTTGCCACGGTGGGAAATCGAGTTCTTTTCCTCAGGAAGCGCCTGGCCGAGCGAGCGTTCGAAATCAAACACCTCGGGCAGGAACAGCGGATCGTACCCGAAACCGTTTTCCCCTTGCGGCTCATAAGCGATGCGGCCCTCGACCGTACCTCGGGCATCCCATTCACTACCCTGTTCATCTAGGTAGACAAGATGGCAGACGAATCGTGCGCTACGCTGCTCGTCCTCGACCCCCGAAAGCGCATCGAGCAGCTTAGCGTTGTTCGCCGCATCGTCGCAGGGTTCACCGGCATAGCGCGCCGAATGCACGCCAGGGGCTCCGTTGAGCGCATCGACCTCCAGGCCGGAGTCGTCTGCTAGCACCGCCATACCGCCGCTAGCCTGCTGAGCCGCTTGGGCCTTGATACGGGCGTTGCCCAGAAACGTCTCGGCATCCTCAACGGGATCGGACTGAACGCCAGCCTGCTTGAGCGTTTTGAACTCCCAACCGGGGAAATCAAGCGCTTCGGCTATTTCAACGGCCTTATGAGCGTTGTTGCTGGCAATGAGCACGGTTTTCATGACGGCTCCTTTCAGGGCCATGGGTGTTAATCCTTGAATTCGATATGCGACACGCTGGTAATGGGCATGCAGAATGCGCGGCTGCCGAAGCTCTGGAACTCCGCAACATCATCACCGGTGGTATTGAACTCGTACTCGGCTTTATGGCCCGCCTGAGCCCGCTGATGATGACGGTCTAAGATCTCGGTGACGTCACGAGCCGCTTCCTTCGCAGACGAGATGAGCGTGACCTCATGCCCCACCACGCCGCCGATAAGCGCCTTGAGCAGCGGAAAATGCGTGCAACCGAGAACGAGCGTGTCGATTTGACAGCGTCGTAGCGGCTCAAGATATTCTTTGGCGATAGCCTGGAAGGGCGGTCTGATGTAGACCTTCGAGGCGAGAGAAGTATAGTTCTCGATAGGGCCCTCCGCCATGCGGATGCCCTGCTCGGCTATCTCAACGAATCGCGGCGTAGCCGTGGAGAACACGGTGATGCCCGCATCAAGATGGCGGATCGCCTTGGTATAGGCATCGGATTCCACCGTTGCCTTCGTGGCGATGACGCCGACGCGCTTGTTACACGTTGCATGCGCTGCAGCGCGCGCGCCAGGCTCGACCACGCCGATGACGGGGACGGGGAACGTACGCTGCGCATGCGCCAAACCCGCCGCCGTGGCGGTATTGCATGCGATGACGATGAGTTTGACCCCGCGCTGCACCAGCCAGGATCCGATTTGCTGGACGAACCCATCCACTTCGGAAAGGCTACGCGGACCATAGGGGCAACGCGCGGAATCACCCACGTAGATGATGGATTCCTCGGGCAGCGCCTTCGCGATCTCGCGCGCTACGGTAAGCCCGCCGAACCCTGAATCGAACACGCCGATGGGCGCATTATCGAATGTTTGCATGATATCCATGCCGCTCAGTATAGCGCATGCTTGCGGGCGCTTTCTGAAATGCGCTACGGGTGCCATAGTATCTGCTAACCTGCATGACAAGCGAAAAGTTCCAGAAAAGGAAGCAGCTAATCATGCCGAAGGAAAAAGATCGCAAAACCAATGCCATACGCGAGATGGAGGCGGCGCACGCTGATTTCGACACGCGCTTCTTCGATTGCCCCGAAGCGCTGTCCGGAGTGGAGGTTGCGGCGCTTTTGGAGCAAGACCCCGATTGTGTGTTCAAGACTTTGGTCACTCAGGGGAAATCAGGTCAGCATTTCGTATTCATGATCCCCGTTGCCTGCGAGCTGGATTTGAAGAAGGCGGCTCGCGCTGCCGGAGAGAAATCCATCGCGATGGTGAAATCCCGCGACCTTTTGGGTTTGACCGGATACATTCACGGCGGCTGCAGCCCCGTGGGAATGAAGAAGGCCTTCCCCACCTTCATCGATGAGACGGCCGAGCTGTACGACCGGATCATGTTCTCGGGCGGCCGCATTGGATGCCAGATTCAAACGCCGCTGAGCGAGCTGCAGCGCGTCGTGCCCGTAGAATGCGTCGACCTTACTGTTGTATAAGCAGGGGTCGCGCGTCGCAGCGCGCGACCAGGCTGCTGTTGTTGATTAGCGAACAGGAATCGCCCACTCGCGCAAATGGCGCAAGAAGCAACCCATAGCCGAACGAAAGACGCCCCGCAAGCAATGCTTGCGGGGCGTCTGAGCATTCGCCATCGAACAGCTATTACCAGTGGCTGACCACGCAGTCACCGGAGTGGATAAGCGAGTACAGCTCCTTAGCCTTCGCCGGGGGCAGGTTAACGCAGCCGTGGCTGCCGTAACCGTCTTTGTACATGGTCCCGCCGAAATCGGGCTGCCAGTCGGCATCGTGCAAGCCGATGGCGTTGCCGTCGAAGGGCATCCAGTATTGAACGGTTGATTCGTAGATCTTCTGACCGTTCTCATAACCGGTAAGCTTGCCGGGGCTTTGCATCGCATTCATCCAGAACACACCCACGCTGGTATCGTGCGTGCCATCGGGAATGCCGGAGATGCAGTCGGACTCCCAAACCAGCGCACCGGAATCATCGTAGAAGTAAACGTGCTGCTCGGCCAGGTCGATGTCGATATAGCGATTGCCCCAGTCGCGACCGCCAACGCCGTTGTAAGCATCGCCGCTAGTAGCGTTAGGGATCTCGACGGTTTCAACGAGGCCTTCCTTGACGCCGTTGATAACCAGGTCCATAAGCGCATCGTAGTCGATGGACCACCCGTACACGCCACCGGAAACGGTGATGGTCTTGCCATCGGCGCGAGTGTAGGTACGCGTGGTGCCGACGGTATCGCAATCGGCAGCGAGTTTATCGACCCAAGCCCGCATGGCCTCCTCATCAAGAACCGCTTCCACATTTTCATCAACGGTAACCCATTGCGAGATGAGGTCGGCATCGACCTCGGCGGCGGTGGACTTGCCCATGGTCAGCACGATATCGGCGCCGATCATGGTGTTCGCCTGCTCCGCGGCGGTTTTCAAACGAGGGTCGGTGGAAAACACCGTCGGCTGCAACAGCTGCTCGGACGAAAGCACGACTTTGGGATTGAGCTCGGCGAGCGCAGCATCGGCGGCTGCCATGACCTTCGACGCATCGAGGGCGGTGCCGGCGACTTCCTTGCAAACGGTGAAGGATCCCGTTTTGGAATCGTAGGCAACCGTAGCGTTGAGAGGCTGCGTTGCCGACTCGTTGAATGCAGCAACTGCCGCAGACACGGTTTGCTCAAGACCGGAATCGTTGTAGGAGCTGATCATGGCGCCGGTTGCATCATGGCTGCGCGTAAGCTCGACGGGCCACAGCCATTCATTGTATGCGGAGTACGCCTCTTTCACCGCTTCGGCAGCGTCGAAATCGACGCCGGCATCCTTGGCCGAGACCGTAAGATTGAAGCCATTGCCGGTAATGGTGAGCTTGTAAGAGTTCACCTCATTGGCAAGCGCCTTTTCAGCATCCGCCGTTGACATGAGCGATGCATCAAGATTGCCGATCTTGGTGTTTGGCATGAAATGGCTGCCGAAATACAGCGCCACGCCGCAGTACGCGATGGCAAGCACGCCGATCAAACAGGCCGCAACGATGCCAAGCACCTTTCCCACGCGCTTCTTCGGACGCGCTACGCCCGTGGGAGGGATTTGCATACCGGAAGGCGCATATGCCTGGTAACCGTTTTGCGCATACTGTTGATTGACCGGCCTAGTCTGCTGGCCATGCACCTGCTGCGGAACGAAGCCGCCAGGTTGGTCGTCGTTGTCGAAGTTGATGGGAGGGATATCGCTTGGGGCGACGTGGCGGCCGCGCGAAACCTTGTCGTTTTGATCGTTGCTCATGATGCTCTCGCTGAATAGGGTGTAGATAGCTTCATTGTAGCAACGTAATGCCCAAGGAGCGATACCTTGTGGATATTTTCGACGCGATAAATATGGCCATCGGGACGCCAATCAACAATCGGTGAAGGGGCATAAACTCCATCGCCTTACGGATAGGCTGGTTCGGTTTCAATATCCACAACGAAAACGATTGCCAGGGTGATGTCTTGGATGGTTTGCCGTGTACCATTTTTGTGCCATCCGATTACCAAACGGTCTGAAAACGGCAAGATTTCGCTCTGTTATTCAACAGATGTCCGATATATTTTAGACATAAAAAGACCGCCTGAACTGCGCAAACAGAACAGGCGGTCTAGAAAATGCTGGTGGAGGCGCGGAGAATCGAACTCCGGTCCATACTATATTATCCCTCAGGCTCTACAAGCTTATCCCGTTATCGGAATTCGGAACCCGTCGGTCAACGGGCAAACGTTAGGGTTCCTAGTCGGTTCGGTCTTTATCGAAGCCATACCGTCCACGTGCTTCGATGCAGTCCCCTAAAATGACGTCGCGTCCGAGCCGGGGACAACCCGGAGTTGACGTGCCAGGTGCTGTTTAGGCAGCCATGGCGAGCGCCGGAGCGCTCTGAGAGTTGTTCTTGCCAATTAACTTGACGGTACCCCTGTTTAACGTGGCGAGGAGACCACGACCTGCTCCTCAGTTCAAACATACCATGTCGAAACCAGTCGCCCCCGGATGCCGGCCAATCGGCCGAGTCGGGACGCTGCGGTCCACCTTGTCAAAGTGCACGGCGGCAAGCCGCCGAACAGATAGATAATCTTACTTCAAAAGCGAGCTGAAGTCCACTGCGCTTTTGATGTCGTCGAACGCGCCCTTGAATTCCGCGGCCATCTTCACGCCGTCCTTGAAGATGGCGTTCATA
>NZ_CAKTYH010000085.1 GCF_934632265.1 uncultured Senegalimassilia sp. | reverse complement strand
CCAGCTTGCCGTCCACCATCTCCTCGTAGGAGACCTTGATGCGGTCGTAGCGGGTGACCGTGACGGGCTCCTCGTGGGTGAAGCAGCCTTCGACCTGCTTGCTTGCAGCCAGGCCCAGCTTGATGACGGGGTTGAACATGACGTGCTGCTTGTCCTTCTCGTCAACGTAGGCGAACAGGTTGTGCGTCACGCCGATCTGGTTGGCGTGCAGGCAGGCCGCCTCGTCGAGCGACGCCATGGTGTCCAGCAAATCCTGCGCCACCTGGGCATCCTCGGCCGTTGCCTTCTCGCAGGGAGTGGACAGCACCGCTTCGTCGTGGACCAGTTCCTTGATAGCCATAAGACTTCCTTCGCTTCGACGCCGGCGCAAAACGCGTGCGGAATGCACAAGCCGACGTATTGCTCTACAATCGCTTTCGACATTTTAACGCATACGCTGGTGTACATCAGGGAGGGTTTAGGTTATGGCGAAAACGGACGCGCAGCTTGCCGATGGGCAGGCGGCAAACGCCGCACGGCGCCGCATTTTCTGGGTCGGTATCGTCTGCGCGCTTGCGGGCGCCGGGTTGTGGGGCGTGTCGGGCGCGTGCGCGCAGCATCTGTTCTCGCATTACGGCATCACGCCCATGTTCGCCACCGCCGTGCGCTCGCTGGTGGCCACGCTGTTCTTCTTCGGCGTGCTGGTGCTGCGGCGTCGCTACATGCTCGAGCTGATTTGGAAGAGCGAACCTCGCGTGAAGCTGTTCTTCCTGGTGTTCGGCGCCGCGCTGTTCGTCGATCAGTTCGCGTACGCCATGACCATCGCGTTCACCAACGCCGGCACCGCCACCGTGCTGCAGATGCTCAGCACCGTGTTCGTCATGCTGTTCACGTGCGTGATGGGGCGGCATTTGCCGAAGGGGAACGAGTTTCTGGGTCTGATCTGCGCATTCGCGGCCACGGTGCTGATCGCCACGCAGGGTGACCTGGGCACGCTGGTGCTGCCGGCGGCGGGCTTGTTCTGGGGCCTTTTGAATGCCGTGTGCGTTGCAATCTACGTGTTGACCCCGCGTGCTGCGGGTTTGTTCGACCGTTTCGGCAGTTTTGCGGCCACGAGTGTGGGCATGCTGGTGACGTGCGCGTGCTCGGGAATCGCGTACGTCGTGCAGCTTGCCATGGGCACGGGCGCTCCCGAGGCGGTTGCGAGCATGGACGCGTTCGGCTGGCTGGTGCTTGTCGGAGGCCTGGCTGTTTTGGGGACGTTCGTGTCGTTCGGGCTGTATCTGCGCGGCGTGGCATTCGTGGGCTCGGTCACCGGCAGCTTGTTGGGCGCCGTCGAACCGATCAGCGCCAGCGTGTGCGCCTGCGTATTCCTGGGCACGGCGTTTTCCGGCTTCGATTGGGCGGGATTGGTTCTGATGTTGGTCATGCTGGCGCTCGTTACGTTGGGCGAGAAGCCAAGATAACATAAGATATATTATCGATAATATTGAGCGTACATTTGGGTCTCAATCTAAGGGTTCTCAGCCTAAGTCTCAGAGAAGTCGATCTAAAGTTGCTGCACATATAGAGCCGTCATCGTGTGCGACAATGACATCCTTTGCGTCAACGCTGTGGCGCTGGCAAGTTTTTGCCAGCTTCGGGCTTGTTCGCTTTCTGCAACGGCTAACGCGAATCCCGAGCAACTTAGAAGCTGCGCATTATCTTCGATTCCATGATGTATCCGTCGCCAAACGTATCGCCTTAGGCTTCTTGCCGATAGTTTCCCTCGGTTGTCGAAAACTATGGCCGTTTTTGGATGATTTCATAGATTTTCGGGTACAATGCGCGTTTGTGCCTTATGGCGCCTCAATTGCAGTTTCGTATGCAAGCGATGACTGCATAGGAAGGGATTTTTGAGTTAGAGAGGGTTCGCATGTCGAAGATCAACGACCTTGAGCAAGAGGTCAAAGCAGACGTTAAGGAGGCTACGGAAGCGGTTTCCGCTGAAAACGCCGACAAGCCTTGGTTCAAACGTCTTTCCCTTACCACGTGGATTTTCATTGCGTTGGCTTTGGGCGTTGTGGCGGGTCTTGCCTTGCAGGGCACCCCTGATATCGCCACCACCTACATCAAGCCCCTGGGCACCATCTTCCTGAACCTTATCAAGATGATCGTGGTGCCGCTGGTCATCTTCTCGATGATCGCCGGCGTCATCAGCCTGTCCGACATCAAGAAGGTCGGCGCCATCGGCGGCAAGACCATCGCGTACTACCTGTGCACCACCGCGTGCGCCATCGTCATCGGCTTGATCATCGCCAACGTGTTCAACGTCGGCGGCGGTTATACCCTTACCACCGACGAGCTTTCGTATGAGGCAAAGGCCGCTCCTTCCTTCATCGAGACCATCGTCAACATCTTCCCTAGCAACTTCGTGCAGCCCATGTCCGATGCCAGCATGCTGCAGATCATCGTGATCGCGCTGTTCTTCGGCTTCGGCATCCTGGCCGCCGGCAAGAAGGCGCAGCCCGTCGCCGACTTCGTCAACGGCATGTCCGAGGTGTGCATCAAGATCATGCACATGATCATTTCCATCGCGCCGTTCGGCGTGTTCGGCCTGATCACCCCCGTGGTTGCCACCAACGGCCCCGACATCTTGCTGCCGCTGCTCAAGCTCATCCTGGTTGCCTACCTGGCCATGATCCTGCACATGGTGCTGGTGTACTCCGGCATGGTGAAGGCCATCGCGAAGATGGGCCCGCTGACGTTCTTCAAGGGCCAGTTCCGCGCCATGACGTTCGCCTTCGCATCCGCCTCCTCGGTGGGCACGCTGCCCATTAACATGGAGTGCTCCGAGAAGCTGGGCGTGCGCCGTGAGATCTCCAGCTTCGTGCTGCCGCTGGGCGCCACCATCAACATGGACGGTACCGCCATCTACCAGGGTGTTTGCGCCATCTTCATCGCCCAGGTGTTCGGCATCGACCTGACCATCGGCCAGCAGTGCGTCATCGTCATGACCGCCGTGCTGTCCTCCATCGGCACCGCCGGCGTCCCCGGTTCCGGCATGATCATGCTGGCCATGGTGCTGCAGTCCGTCGGCCTGCCCGTCGAGGGCATCGCGCTGGTCGCGGGCGTCGACCGCGTGCTCGACATGATGCGCACCGTCGTCAACATCACCGGCGACCAGTCCGCTGCCGTGTGCGTGGACTCCCTGGAGAAGCGCAAGGAAGCTCGCCAGGCCGCCAAGGCTGCGTAAAGCGCGCTGAGTCGAACGATCGAATCTTTCGGGATGGTTGCAGAAAATATCTGCCGCCATCCCTTTTCTTTTATGGTACCATCGAACACGCGTTCGTTTCAAGACCAATATGAACAAGCTTTACCGGTTGAGTTCACTTCAATCAAGAAGAAAGGAGGCAGACGGGTCGCATGGCTACCATGACCGCACGGTCGTCGCATGATGGCGATCGGGTTTCAAACTACCTGGCAATGCTCGGGCATGCGTGCTCGGACATCAACCAAGGCGCCCTATCGGCGGTACTGCCCTTCCTGGTTGTGGACGGATACTCATATACGCAAGCCGTTATGCTGGTCTTCGCTGCCAATATCGTGTCTGCAGTTGTGCAGCCGCTGTTCGGCTGGATCAGCGACCGCCGCGCATGCCCATGGTTCATGGGGCTTGGGGTGTTGCTGGCCGGTGCGGGCATGGCGGGCATCGGCTGGTCCAGCTCGTATCCGCTTATCGTGACAAGCGCCCTGGTATGCGGGTTCGGCGTGGCCATGTTCCATGCGGAAGGAGGCCGCATCTCCAACCTGGCGGCTGGTGCGCGCAAGGGCAACGGCATGAGCATCTTCGCCGTTGGCGGCAACGTGGGTTTCTTCATCGGGCCGATCATGGCCGCTGTTTCGCTGTCGTTATTCGGCATGCACGGGCTTGCCGTTTTCCTCGTGCCCACGATGTTGTGCGCGGCGGCGCTCTTCGTGCACAATAGCCGATTCAAGGCGCTCAACGCCGTCGCTGTGTCCGATGCGGCGATCGTCGAGCGTCCTGAACGCTGGGGACTGTTCGGGCTGGTTATGGTTACGCTGTCGCTTCGATCCGTCCTCAGCTACGGCTTCATGGCCTTCATCCCGCTGTTCCTTATGAACGTGCTTGGGCAAACCGAGGCGGCAAGTTCGTTGGCCATCTCGCTGTTCTCCGTTGCCGGCATGGTGGGCACCGCGCTTTCCGGGCGCACTTCCGAAGCAATCGGCGCCCACAGGCTCACCATTGCCTGCTTAACCGTTACCGGCCTTGCCGGTGCCGCGTTCGCGCTGAACGGCTCCTCGGTCGGGCTGGCATTGGCGCTGACCGCGGTGTTGGCCATCGGTGTCGACCTGTTCTATCCTTCCGCGGTTGCCGTGGGTATGGGGTATGTGCCGCAGCATCTGGGTATGGCGTCTGGCTTGACATACGGCGTGGCTATCTGCCTTGGAGGCGTGGCGGAGCCGTTCCTGGGCATGGCCGGCGATGCTTTCGGGCTCACGCCCGTCATGCTCGCGCTTGCCGCCATCGCCCTTGCGGCTGCACTGCTGTCCATCGTCATCAAGAAGCTCGACGGCACGCAGGCTTGATTCAGCTTGCCGCTACTTCCCCATCATGCTGAGCAGGGCTTCTAGTTCTCGTTGCACGGCGTGCTCGGTGTTGGGGCCGATCACCTTGGTGGAGATCTCCTTGATGGCGGAGCGGCCGTTGCCCATGGCGATGCTCGTGCCCACCATGCGCATGATTTCGTAATCGTTCATGGAGTCGCCGAACGCCACCACTTCCTCGGCGCGGGCATGGCGTGCTTCCATCACCTGCTTGATGCCCGGGGCCTTGCTCACGCCGCGCTGCATGACGTCGATCCACTTGCGGCCGGACGGTGCGAACACGAAGTCCTCGCCCATCTCGCGCTCCAGGATGTAGGCCATATCCATGACGGCTTCGTCCACGTAGATGGAGGCCTTGATGATGCTGATATCGGGGCACGGCAGGTCGCGCACGCGCAGCGGGTTCGGAAGGTTCTTGTCCAGCTCGCGTTCGAAGCACTCCTCGTCGTCAAGCAAGTAGGAAATCTTGCGGTCGTAGACCACCAGGTGCAGGCCATCGAACAGGTCGACCACGTTCTTAAGTCTGCGCAGCGCGGCGTGGCTGTACACCTCGCGGTCCACAAGCTGGCCGCCGATCACCACTTGCGCACCGTTGGAGGCAACGAAATCCATCTGGTTGCTCACGGGGGCGAACAGCTCCTGCAGCGTATCGAAGCGCCTGCCCGAGGACGCAACGAACCCGATACCTGCGGTTTTCAGCCGCTTGATCAGGTCGAACGTCTCCTGCGGCACATTTCCTTCGCCATCCAGAAGCGTGCCGTCCATGTCCGATGCGATGAGCTTGATCATGCAAAAGCCTCCTTTGCCGCCGCGCCCCGTGCGCCGCGCGTTTGTTCCGTATCCTTAACTTCGCCGCCATTGTACGGCGCGTTTCGCAAGCGGAAATGCCGGTCATGAAACCTGCGCAGGATGCTTACCCGCCGTTGATGCGGCGTTGAAGGGTCGTTGACGGAACCTTATTCGCACTCCGGGAACACGCATGCTAGGCGACGTACGGTTTCCGGCAGGCGCTCCGGCTCGATGCCGGCGTAGTTCAGCACGAGCGCGGTTTCGCCGTTCGAATACTTCTCAAAACGCTTCGTTGTGCGCTCGCTCAAACCGTCGCCATCGCGCAGCAGATAGTCGTTGAACAGCGAGATGTTGAGCCCCTGCTCTGCGCCGCGCTGTCTGACCTGGTCGTGCGTAAGGCTTGTGCGCACGTACAGCAAGAAGTGCGTGCCTGCGTTGCGCTCCTCAACGTGAGAGATTTCCGCCAGCGGCGATTGCGCGATCTCCCGCAAAACCGCCTCGCGTTGGCGACGATAGAAATTGCGCGTTCGGTTGATATGCCGCTCCAGGTGGCCCTCGTCGATGAAGCGGGCTAGCGCGTACTGCTCGAAGCTGGAAACCGTGCACGAGTAGAAGCTCATGGTGTCCACGTAGCGCGCTAGCAGCTTCGGCGGCAACACCATATAGCTGATGCGCAGGCTGGGCACCATGGTCTTGGAGAAGGCGTTCAGGTAGATCACCTTGTCGGACGCATCGTCGGCGAACAGCGGCATGATCAGGCGCCCGCTGTAGCGGAACTCGCTGTCGTAATCGTCCTCGATGATATAGCGTTTGCGCGCGCGGTTCGCCCACTCGAACAGCTCTAGGCGCCGCTTGATCGGCATGACGATGCCCGTGGGGAAATGATTCGCCGGCGAAACGTGCACCACATCGGCGCCCGATTCCTCAAGCTCGTCCACCAGCAGGCCCGATTCGTCGATGGGAACGGGCCGCCAGGGGTTGCCGAACGCCTTGGAGATGGCGGCGAACTTGCGATAGCCGGGGTTTTCCATGGCGAACGTGGTGGTGGGCCCGAGCATTTGCAGCAGGCGGCCGTACAGGTATTCGCTGCCAGCGCCGATGATGATGCAATCGGGCGAAACGTCCATGCCGCGCGTGCGCCGCAGGTACGACGCGATGGCGCGTCGCAGCTCGGGCAGGCCGTTGAACGGGATCGACCGCAGCAGGTTATCGCTGGGAAGCGAAAGCGCCTCGCGCATATAGCGCCCCCACACCGTAGCCGGGAACAACGACACGCTCGTGCGGTTAGCCTTCAAGTCCACGAAGTACTCCGGGTCGCGGGCACGTTCAATAGCCTGCGGGGTTTTGGCGGCGGAGGCGTCAACATGGACGGTGTCTGCAGCGTTTTTGCCGGTTTCCCAATCTTTACCGACGCGGCGCCCTGCATCGGCATCAACCCCTTCCGCAGTCGTATCTCGCGTGTCGATTTCGGAATCGATGTTCTTTTCGCCTTCGCTATTCAAGTCTTTGACCTGGGATGTAACCGGCTTACACCGGAACTCGGAGACATCTTCCACGAAATAGCCGCGGCGCTGCTCGGTGCGCACGAACCCTTCCGTGATCAGCTGGTCGTAGGCTGCCGTGACCGTTGCAACGCCGATGTCGAGGTGCTGGGCAAGGTTGCGTTTGGAAGGCAGCTTCGTTCCGCAGGGGATTCGGCCGCGCGCGATGTCCTCGCGAATGGACTGGTATAGGAATTCGTAAAGCGAACTGGTGCCGCGCGAGCGCAAATCGTACGTAAGCATACCTGCCTGCTGAGATCCCGACATGGGCTGATCCTTTCGCGTACGGCTGCAAAAGCGCGTTTTTCGGTGCGCTTGCAGCGGGAACGGCCGGTTTGAGCGGTTGAATGAACTGGTGCAACTGGTCTATCTGGTATGTAAAACTATCACTGTGTTGGTTCTTTTGACCAAACCAAATAGCGATTACACTTTTGTTGCTCATTGAATCCGGCCGCAACGATTCCTTGGCTGTTGCGGCCATTTGCATGCACGCCAAGGGCACACGAAGACGGGAGACGAACATGGGTTACTTCACCGGGAAAACCATCATCATCACCGGAGCTGGTTTTGCGGCGTTGAAGGACGGTTCCGCTGGTTCCATCGGTTTCGGCATCGCCACCGCCTTCGCTAAAGAGGGCGCAAACCTTGCCATCACCGGCCGCAACGTGAAGAAGCTCGAAGCCGCCAAGGAGCGTCTTGAGGGCGAGTTCAGCATCCGCGTTCTGCCCATCCAGGCCGACGTGAACGCTCAGGCCGACAACCAGGCGGTCGTGCAAGCCGCCGTCGAGCAGGTCATGGCCGAGTTCGGGCGCATTGACGCGCTGGTGAACAACGCCCAGGCCTCCGCTTCCGGCGTCACCATCGCCGACCACACCACTGCCCAATTCGATCTGGCGCTGTATTCCGGTCTGTATGCTGCCTTCTACTACATGCAGGCGTGCTACCCGTACCTGAAGGAGACGAAGGGCTCCGTGGTGAACTTTGCCAGCGGCGCCGGTCTGTTCGGTAACTACGGCCAGTGCGCTTACGCTGCAGCCAAGGAAGGCATCCGCGGCCTGACGCGCGTCGCCGCCACCGAGTGGGGCCCCGACGGCATCAACGCCAACGTGGTTTGCCCGCTGGCCTGGACCGCTGCGCTTGAGAACTTCAAGGAGCAGTATCCCGAGGCCTACGAGGCCAACGTGCACATGCCTCCGATGGGCCACTACGGCAACGTCGAGACCGAGATCGGTCGTGCCGTCGTGCAGCTGTGCGGTCCCGACTTCAAGTTCATGAGCGGCGAGACCATCACGCTCGAAGGCGGCATGGGCCTGCGCCCGTAACCTGCCAGGTTACACGGCCGTTTCGGCCACCTACTTCTTATGATTCTGTCCGGATCCCTCCGGTGGAATATCGAAAGCGCCTCGGGCATCTGCGGTCCGAGGCGCTTTTGCGTTCTCTGCTTCTTGAACAGGGGACGGAGGCGTGTTCAAGCTTGCCGGAAAACCAACGCCCCTTCCCCTTTCGCACTTCGGCCATTTCTGTCGAGCGAACAGGGGGAGATAACGTTCGCTTGGCTAGACCGCGTGAACAGGGGACGTGAACAC
>NZ_CAKTYH010000084.1 GCF_934632265.1 uncultured Senegalimassilia sp. | reverse complement strand
CCCCGGCTATTCGTAAGCAAGGCGACCGAGCTGACGGTCGAGCTCAGCCTGGCGCTGTTCGCCAACGGGAGCCAAGCCGCCGCCCATGGATTCCGCGGTGCGCTCAAGCCACGCCGGGACGCCCCAAGCGCTGACCAGCTCAAGCGGCTGCCCGAATGCCACGGCAGCACGCGCGCCGAAGTCGATGGCGCGTGCGCTGACCGCCTCATCGGGGCCGACGCCCACGACGATCCCAGCGCCCTGCTGCTTCGCATCCCAGTCAGCGGGTACCACAACGGTGGGGACGCTGGTGGACACGGACACGCGCAGGCCCTTCGCACCGCCGATGGTTTCACCGATGGTGTGCCCGTGGTGGCTTCCCAGCACGATCAGGTCATGCATGGCCGCGGAATCGGCGAGCACGCCGACGATGTCGCCGACGGAGACGCTGGACTGGATGTGCATGTCGGGATAGCTTTCCAGAGCTGCCTGGCGCTTCTTCTCGAGCGCCGCCGTCGCGGTTTCGATGATGGTTTCGACGCTTACCCCGGCTTTGTTGGCGATCGCCTCGTCGATGACCGCCAGCATATGGACGTCGTAACCGACCACGCGAGCAAATCGCACCGCCCAATCAAGGGCGCGACGCCCGCGATCGCTGCCGTCAATGCCTACCAAAATGCTTCCCATTGCAACTCCTAACGAAGTGATCGCATTCGGATATCGGTCAGAAGATAATACCCGCCAAAAGCACCTATCCGCAAACCCTGATTAGTGGAACATCGGAATCATGAGCCAAAGGGCGAATAGGACGATCGAGACGCAGGCGGTGAAGCAGATGACGGAGACCACTCGGTGCAGCAGATGAGCGTTGCCCTGGGCATCTACCGAGCCGTCGGCCCACATGCGCAAACCCCATGCATACAGGACGCTGATAAGGCTTGCGACGCAAACCGCGGTGAATAGAACGGTGGCGAAGCTAATGATTTCAGTCGTGATCATATTCTACCTTCCTTACGCAGCCTGGGCTTGAGGCTGAACCGCGCGAGCCTTCTCGGCCTTGATGTTCACCTCGTGGCTATCGTTGACGTTGCCGCTGTTGACCGGATTGCGCTTCGAAAGGCGGAAGATGATCAGCGCGACGCACACGGCGATGGCAACCGTTGCGACGGTGCCCCAGACGCCGGTTTTCGCCAACGCGCAGGCAAGCGCGCCAACGATGCCGGCCGCGGGGAAGGTGACCAGCCAGGCGATCGCCATACGGCCAGCAACGCCCCAGTTGACCGGATTGCCCTTCTTGCCAAGGCCGGTACCGATGATGGAGCCGGAGCAAACCTGCGTGGTGGAAAGCGCGAAGCCAAGGTGAGAGGAAACCAGAATGGTGGTTGCGCTTGCAGCCTCAGCGGCGAAGCCCTGCGAAGTGCTGATCTCGGTCAGACCCTTGCCCAAGGTGCGGATGACGCGCCAACCGCCCATGTACGTGCCGGCGGCGATGGCAAGGCCGCAGATGGCGACGACCCAAAGCTCAGGACCGGAGCCGGAAGGCTGCAGGCCCACGGCGATAAGGGTCAACGTGATGATGCCCATGGTCTTCTGCGCATCGTTGGTGCCGTGCGAGAGAGCCACCAGGCAAGCGGTAACGGTCTGGCCGTGACGGAAGCCGGACTCAACCTGCTTCTCGCTCATGTGCTTGACCACAGTGAAAATGAGCTTCACCGCGCAGAAGGCTGCCAAACCGGCAACGATGGGAGACACCAGAGCGGGGACGAGGATCTTGGTGATGACAGCAGCGAAGTTCACGCCCTCAACGCCCGCACCGATGATGACGGCGCCGACCAGGCCGCCGAACAGCGCATGGCTGCTCGAGGAAGGAAGGCCCACCAGCCAGGTGAGCAGGTTCCAAATGATGGCACCAATCAGACCCGCCAAGATGAACTCAGGGGCGATGGTTACCACTTGCTCGTTGATCAGACCACCGGAGATGGTCTTTGCGACCTCTACAGACAGAAACGCGCCGACCAGGTTCAGCGTACCCGCGGCGATAACAGCGGTCTTGGGCTTAAGCGCGCCCGTTGCGATGGACGTGGCCATTGCATTTGCCGTATCGTGGAAACCGTTCGTGAAGTCAAACGTCAATGCGGTGACGATCACCAAGCCGACGATTACCAGCGTTGCCGGATCCATTACCTTTGTTCTCCCTTCGAAAACCTCATTGCGTCGTTAAAACATCGAGCGTTCGAGAGGCTCTATCTCATATAAGATCCGACGATCTCGAACGCATTACTGCGACGTTTCAAGGGCGCAGCACACCCTCGGCATGCAGGTACAAAGTCTAGGGGCGTTATGTAAAGCGTCTGTAAGGCCGCCTTCAGGTACGGGTAATGCTTTTAAGGAATCGAAAAGAAGAATCGAAAAGACCGCTGACCGGAGAAAGTTCATTCTTGAACTTCAGGGGCTTTATGAAATTGAACACACGACTATGCGAACGTGCTACACTGCAGGAAATTGAACCTATGAACTTTGGACTATGATCAAACATTAGCGACAGTTCATAGTTCAATTTGAAGGTTCATGAACTGGTTTGTTCATACGTTGGTTCAATTTGAGGTTCAATTCTATGTTGAACTGAACTTTGAACCTATGGTTTGAACTTTGAACGAAAGGAACGGCATGGATCAGAACGTGTTTGCCGAACAACTGAAGATTGCCATGGACGCCGCCGGCATGAAGCAGGCAGATTTGATCCATGCAGCACAAGAAGAAGGTCATAAACTCTGGAAAAGCCAGGTCAGCCAGTATGTTAGCGGCAAGACCATCCCCCGCCCCGACGTGATGCAGCTGCTTGCTGAACTATTGAACGTCACCCCTGAGTGGCTGGGCGGCGAGGAGTCTGCACCTATGACTCCTCCTGAACATGAACCTTCTATACCTGAACCAGTTGTTCATGAGGTTCAAAATGATTTTGAACCTTCAAATACCAATGAACCCACTGTGTCTGATGATCAAGGGAGCGTACCTATGCGTCAGTTCAAGAAATCCTCGAAGCTTGATAACGTTCTGTACGATGTTCGTGGTCCGGTTGTGGACGAAGCTGCACGCATGGAGTCCCAGGGCATGCGCATTTTGAAATTGAACATCGGCAACCCTGCCCCGTTCGGGTTCCGCACGCCCGACGAGGTGGTTCAGGACATGCGCCACCAGCTTCCCGATTGCGAGGGCTACAGCGATTCGAAGGGCTTGTTCAGCGCCCGCAAGGCCATCATGCAGTACTCTCAAATCAAGGGCCTTCCCAATGTGGACATGGACAGCATCTACACCGGCAACGGCGTCAGCGAACTCATCAACCTGTGCATGCAGGCGCTGCTCGACACCGGCGATGAGATCCTCATCCCCAGCCCCGACTACCCGCTGTGGACGGCTTGCGCCACCCTTGCCGGCGGCACGCCCGTTCACTATATCTGCGACGAGCAGGCTGAGTGGTATCCCGACATCGACGACATCGAGCGCAAGATCACGCCGCGCACGAAGGCCATCGTCATCATCAATCCGAACAACCCTACCGGCGCGCTGTATCCGCGCGAGGTGCTGCAGCAGATCGTCGATGTGGCTCGCAAACATCAGCTGATGATCCTATCCGATGAGATTTACGATCGCTTGGTCATGGACGATCTTGAGCACGTGTCCATCGCAAGCCTTGCCCCCGATCTGTTCTGCATCACGTTCTCGGGCCTTTCGAAGTCGCACATGATCGCCGGCTACCGCATCGGTTGGATGGTGCTCTCCGGCGAGAAGTACTGCGCCCAGGACTTCATCTTGGGCCTGAACATGTTGTCGAACATGCGCCTGTGCTCCAACGTGCCGGCGCAGTCCATCGTCCAGACCGCGCTGTGGGGCCATCAGAGCGTGCGCAATTACGTGGTGCCCGGAGGTCGTGTCTGCGAGCAGCGCGACTACGTGTACAAGGCGCTCAATGACATCCCCGGCATCACTGCCGTCAAACCCCGTGCAGCGTTCTATATCTTCCCGAAAATCGACGTGAAGAAGTTCAACATCACCAACGACGAGCAGTTCGCGCTCGACCTGCTACATGAGAAGAAGATCTTGCTGGTTCCCGGCAAGGGCTTCAACTGGGGCTCGCCCGACCACTTCCGCGTGGTCTACCTGCCGCGCATCGAAGTGCTCTCGGAAGCCATGGGCCAACTCGGCGACTTCCTCTCGCACTACCGCCAAGCGTAACGGAGGAGAGGCGCCTAGCAATTTCAGGTTTCGCACCATCATGCGTGAACAGGGGTCTGTCCCCCTGTTCACGTGTCCCCCTGTTCACGCATGTCCCTCGCTCTGCGACCTTGGGAGGGTTCTTGGCACCTTAGGCATCGATAATCACCGCATATGGGAAGAGGGGCGAAGCCCCTCTTCCCATATGATGTCAAACTTAGTCTTAAGCCCGGCCGAATCGCGCCGCTGCCTACTGCACATCGGAGCGGTAGGCTGCGATTTCGTCGAGGAAGGCTTTGCCGTACTTCTCGAGCTTCTTCGCGCCCACGCCGCTGACGTCCATGAACTCGTCCTCGGTTTCGGGCATGCGGGCGCACATATCGCGCAGCGATGCGTCGCCGAAGACCATGTACGGGGCCAGCCCGCCTTCGATTGCCAGCTGCTTACGCAACGCGCGCAACCTCTCGAACAAATCCTGGTCGTATGCCGCATCGGGACCGCTTGCCGTACCCGATCCGCCGAACGAGTGCCCACCGGCAACGCCCGCCTTGCGCTGCGGCTCGCGCAGCACCTGTTTCATCTGCAACCGGAAATCCGGCGCTGCCGCCTCGCGAAAACGCGGGCCAAACCCCACCACAGGGAACTTGCCTTCCGATATCTCCAAGTACTCACCTGCCGCAAGCAGCTCGATAACCTCTTTCAGCTGCACTTGCGACATGCTGACGGAATTGAGGCATTTCGCCTGCGCAAGGCCGAACTGTTCGAGACGTTCCATGTTCGTGCCGCGCAGCACATCCACTACCACACCCTTGCCGAACCTTCCGCGCAGCTCCTGCACGCAACGCATAACAGCACGCGCCTCCGCGGTAACATCCACCGCTCTGAACCCGCCCTCGCAGTTTGAGCAGTTTTTGCACGAGCCATTGTCCTGTTTTGCTGCGGACTCATCTCCGAAATAACGCAGCATGTAGCCGCGCAGGCATTCGCACGTCAGGCAATAGCCTTCCATGGCCGCCAGCATACGGCGTCTAGCCGCACGGGCTACTTCAGCCTCCTCGGGACTCATGCTTTCGTTGCCGCTGTCCTGCTCAAGGAAAAACCTGCAAGTGGACAGATCGCCATCACTCCAATAGAGCATGCACTCGCTTGCAAGCCCATCGCGCCCAGCGCGACCCGCTTCCTGGTAGTAGGCCTCAATGCTCGATGGCATGTTGTAGTGGATGACGTAGCGCACGTTGGATTTATCAATGCCCATGCCGAAAGCGTTAGTTGCCACGATGACCGCGGCATCGTCATTGATCCACGCCTGCTGATTGGCGTTGCGCTCTTCTTTGCCCAATCCCGCGTGATAGCGCGTTGCCTTCACACCGGATTGCACCAAATGTTCGTGCGCCTTCTCGACATTCTTACGCGTATTGCAATACACCACGCCCGAGTCCTCAGGATGTGCCTTCGCATACGTCGTGATGCGGTTCAGCTTTTTATTTGGCTCTAGACGCTCCACGGAAAAGTGGAGGTTCGGCCGGTCGAAACCGGTCACCGCTTGATAGGGATCCCGTAATCCCAAGAGACGAACGATATCGCCACGCACGCGCTCCGTTGCAGTTGCAGTGAACGCAGCCACAGTGGGACGCGCGGGAAGCTGCTCAATGAACTTACCGATACGCAGGTATGACGGGCGGAAATCCTGACCCCACTGCGATACGCAATGCGCCTCGTCTACCGCGATCAGCGGGATAGGCGCCTGCGAGGCGAACTCCGCGAAGCGCGGGTCCTCCAAACGCTCGGGCGCAACATAGAGCAGGTCGAACCCCCCCCGCCAGAGCACGCGCCATGATCGAACCCTGCTGAGACGGGGTAAGCGTGGAATTCAGATACGCCGCCTGAATGCCGGCGTCCTGCAAGCTGCGCACCTGGTCGCCCATCAGCGATACTAACGGGCTTATGACCAGCGCAAGGCCGCTCATGACAACGCCCGGTATCTGATAGCACACCGACTTGCCGGCGCCGGTAGGCATGACCGCAAGCGCATCGCGACCAGCAAGCAAAGCCTGCACCACGCCCTGCTGGCCCGGCCTGAAATCCTTGTAGCCGAAATGCATCTCCAGCGCCAAGCGCGCCTGCTCTATAGGTACCGACACGGCAAACCTTTCCCCTAACAACAAGTTTCACAATGCGCAAAGCGCAAACGCAAATCTAAATGCAGACGCAATGCAAACGCAAATGCGCGATTGCGTGATCACGTCGCCACAATCCTGCAAGATAATCGCAGCATACAACAGCTTCGAAACCTATCCGCAGAAGCGCTTCATCTGGTAAACGCTTCGGCAAATGCCTAGATTACAATGCCATTTATATGATCGATTTCGTGCTGGATTATCTGCGCAGTAAAGCCGCTGAAGCTTTTCTGGCAGGTTATAAACGATTCGTCCTGATATGACACGCGAATCTTTCGATACCGCTGACATGGTCGCTGCCCCACAAGAGACAGGCACCCCTCCTCGGTAGAATACTCGCTTGAGGCATGAACGATTTCGGGATTGAACATGAGCTTGGCCGTGCCATTGTCATCGAACACGATGATGCGCTTGCGCACGCCGATCATGTTCGCTGCCATTCCCACGCACTCATGGGCATGCGCCTCAAGCGTATCAAGCAAGTCCTGCCCAACAGGCGCATCCTCGATGGTTGCGGCCTCCGATGGCATGGCCAAGAACAGTTCGTTTCGCATGATCGGTCTAATCATCGGGCGCTCGCGCCTCCTTCATGGATATGGGCAGGTGGGTTGCAAATACGCGAAAAGGGGCTTCGCTGCACCTACTGTACCATGCGAAACCCCCGCGTTCAAGAAAAATCGAACGTTTGTTTTATTGTGTTTTCATAGCCTTTGACCTGCGAAAACAACCGAACGCTCCGCAAAACCCTGCTAAATCCGCGGCAAGAGCTTGTCCAATTCGCGATCGAGTTCGGGCAGGTGCTTCACGTGCAGGCCGTCGGCGAACTTGCCGCGGACCATGACGCGCTGCACATTGCGCAGCGCCTCCAGGTTATCAAGCGGGTTCGCGTCTAGCACGATCATGTCGGCCGACTTCCCCACTTCAATCGAGCCCGTCTCGTCGCCGAGCCCGATGATGCTTGCGTTGCCCAGCGTTGCTGCATGCAACGCAAGTTGACGGCTTGCGCCCACGATGCGCTCGAAGTACACCAGCTCGCGCCACATATCGTATTGCGTGACGTACGGGCACGCCGAATCGGTACCCAATCCAACGGGAATCCCCTGCTCCAAGGCCTGTTTTGCAGCGGACACGATACCGTCGAAGACGATGCGCCCGTTCACCACCTGGACCTCAGCGGAATGGGTCATCTCGGGCGGCAACTTGATGAACGGCAGCGCCGGGGAGACG
Organism: uncultured Senegalimassilia sp.; assembly: GCF_934632265.1. GTDB lineage: Bacteria > Actinomycetota > Coriobacteriia > Coriobacteriales > Eggerthellaceae > Senegalimassilia. Next base: position 961 of record NZ_CAKTYH010000084.1, on the reverse strand, counting down.
GTGCAGGTCAGCGAGCTTTTGCGACCCACACCGTTTTCCCGGAACAGCGCCAGCAGCTCGTCGTCCAAAACGCCGCCGTGCTCGATAGTGTCCACGCCCGCTTCCAGGCCCACGCGAACACCCTCGGTGCTCTCGATATGCGCCGCGGTATGCATGCCCAGCTTGTGAGCCTCATCCACCGCTGCCGCCGCAATCTCAGGCGACATGCGCAGCACGCCCGGCTCGCCTTCCTTCTCGGCATCGAACACGCCGCCGGTGATGAACAGCTTCACCAAATCGCACTTGTGGGCGAAGCAGTCGCGCACAATCTCACGCGCTTGATCAGGCGTTTCGGCAATGTGTGCGAACAGCCCCGCGCCGTGGCCGCCCGGCACCGTCACGCCCACGCCCGAGGTGACCAAGCGCGGGCCCTGGTACTTGCCCGCGTTGATGGCGTCGCGTACCCACACGTCGGCGAACCCCGGATCGCCCACGCTTCGCACCGTGGTGACGCCGCTTGCCAGCTGCTGCTGGGCATGTTTGCGCAGCGTACGATGCAGGTACCAACGCCCGATGGGGTTGGCGACCACCTTCTCGATAAGGTCGCCCGCCGCGCCGGCGCTAGTGGGCTTGCCGTTGCCGCACAGATGCACATGCAGGTTGACCAGGCCCGGCATCAGGTACGCGCCCTTCAGATCAACCTCCTGCGCACCCGCAGGACCCACCGTGGAAGCGGCCGGCCCGACCGCGCTGATGCGGCCATCGTCGTCCACAGCGACGGTCATATTCTCTCGCGGCTGCATATCGCGCGTGCCGTCGAGCAGCGTTGCGTGCGTGAATACGTAAGACATGGCATTCCCCTTTACTTGCCTGCGCCGATGCGTGGGCATGGCGCGGAATCAATGGTGGTACCGTCAAGGATCTTTCGCAAATTTGCCGATGTCTAGGCGGGCCATCGGCGTTATCGGCCTACATCCCGCCC
>NZ_CAKTYH010000083.1 GCF_934632265.1 uncultured Senegalimassilia sp. | reverse complement strand
CGTCAGACGCTCGCGCTGCCGTTGCACGGCGGCGGCATCGGCCGTCAGGGCGTTAGGCAGCGCTGCACCTAATCGTTCGCGCAACCTATCGACCTGCATGCGGTCGCGATCCAAGCTTGCGGGCAGCGCCCTTGCCAGCCTGTCGGCATAGAAATCCACCCCTTGCGCCGAAGACGCGAGCAGCGCGTTGGAGTCGCGAAAGACCGGACGGCTTGCGATGCGCCCGACTTGCGCCGAGCAGCCCTCGAGCACGCGCCGAGCGCAGGTATCAAGGCTGCCGCGACGCGCGCGGAACAGCGCGTCAAGGTTCTCGCGGGCCGGGCTTACCGCCTCAGCTGCGGCCGTAGGCGTAGAGGCGCGCACGTCGGCGACCATATCGGCGATGGAGGTGTCGGGCTCGTGCCCGATGCCCGTGACCACCGGCACGGGGCATTTCACGATCATGCGAGCCAAAAATTCGTCGTTGAACGGCATAAGGTCCTCGTACGACCCGCCGCCGCGAACCACCAGCACCACCTCGGCGCCGGCGTGCACCACGGCGCGCATGCCCTCGACGATGCCGGCCGGAGCCTGCGCGCCCTCGACGGCAACGCCCGCGAACAGCACCCGCGCCACGGGGAAACGGCGGCGCAACGTGCGCAGGGCATCGTGCACCGCATCTCCGCGCGGGCTTGTGACCAAGCCGATGGTAAGCGGATATGCAGGCAGGGGCAGTTTTCGGGCAGGGTCCGCAAGGCCTTCCGCGGACAGCTTCCGGGCAAGGTTGGCCACTTGCAAGCGCAGCTGGCCCTCTCCAACCGGCGCCAATGAGAACACATCAAAGTTCATGCGCCCCTTCGCCGCGTACAGCGTGAACCTTCCCGTCAGCTCGACCAGCTGCCCGACGGCCACCTGCACGCCAGCGGCGCGGAAGCGGTTGTTCCACATCATGCAGGGAAGGCTTGCCGACTTGTCCTTAACCGTGAAGTACACGGCCTTGTACCCCGGTTTGTTCGACAGCTCGGAGATCTCGCCGACCAGCCGCACCGTCACGCCCTCGAGCGCCCCTTTCGCCAGCTGCATGGCAGCGGACACCGACAACGCGCGCGAGCCCGAGTCGCCCGTTATCCCTCCAACGTTGCGCGAGGCGGCATTCGAGCCCGCGGCCGCATGCGCCCCGAATGCGGCCGCGCAAGCGCGAGCCGCCTCTTCGGCGCTGCGTGCGGGAGACGACGACGCCCCCTGGCTAGCAAAAACGCCGCGGGGTGTGCCCGCGGCGCCGTTATATGATCGATCGTAGCCCACGTTGCTACTCGTCACGGGACTGCAGCAGCCACAGCAGCTGCAGGATGGACGTCAGAGCAGCAGCAACATAGGTGAGCGCGCAGGCACGCAGCACGGAATAGGCACCGCCCTGCTCGGCCTGCGTGATGCCCTGGGTCTTCAAGTACGCAAGGCCGCGACGCGAGGCATCGAACTCGACGGGGAGCGTGACCAGCTGGAACAGCACCACCACGGCATACATGATGATGGCGAGCGTGGTAAGACCCGACAGCTGCATGAAGATGCCGAACATCAGCAGGAACACCCAAGCGTTGGAGGCGAAGTTGACCGCCGGCACCAGCGCGCCGCGGATCTTCATGGGAGCATAGCCCTGCGCGAACTGGATGGCGTGGCCAGCCTCGTGGCACGCCGTGGCGATAGCGGTGATGGAGGTTCCGCCGAACGCATCGGGGTCCAAGGTGATGGAGTTGCTACGCGGGTCGAAGTGGTCCTGCTGCGGGCCGCCGCGATAGACCTGCACGCCGTGGACGCCGTTCGCGGCAAGCATCATCTCGGCCATCTGCGCGCCGGTGACGCGCGTGGAGGCGGGAACGTGCAGGTATTTGTTGATCTGGCGGTTCACGTACCACGACGCGCCCATGCCGATGACCATGGTGACGACGATAAGGCTCAAATAGCTCATGCTCATATGGGTGATGCAACTCCTATCGAAAGCGTACGGCGCATGCCCTGCGCCCCGGGACGCGGCCGAGAAGGCTGCGCACTTGGTTCAACGAACCAAAAGTATACCGAAGCGAAACACCTTGCCTGCAGCTTCACGAATGTTCCCGCGAAACGTTCGCAATCCGTTACCGGATGCGCGCCGCACACGAAACAGCTGCAGGCGCCGACCGCATGGAGGCGACCAGTCTACTCTTCGCCATCCAAACGCGTTACCTTCAGATCGTGGCCTTGCAAGGACAGCACGAGCTTGCCCTCGAGCAGCTCGATGAGCTCCTCGCCCACGAGTGCCCGGCGCCAGCCGCGCAGAAGGTCGATGCCCTGCCTATACCCGCGGGCCATGCGCACCAGGTCATCATGGCTGGCCAGCGTGGGAAACGCCACGCCGTTCTCCTTGGCGCGCAGGCGAACGAGCGCGCTCATAAGGTCGAGCGGGGCATCCACATTCGGCTCGTTGCGCCCGCTGCGGTCCAGCTCGGGCCAGGCTTGAGGACCGGACTCCAGCGCCTTTTTCATAAGCCCGGCCACCGTGCGGGCATCGCGGGTGTTGAGCTTCTCGCGCATGCCGCGCACCATGAACAGCTCGTCAATGGTGCGAGCCTCGCGCTTGCAGGCCTCCACGATCTGCTCGTCGGTGATGACCCACTTACGCGGCACGTTGCGCTTCTGCGCCGTGACCTCGCGCCATGCGGCAACCTCGCGCGCCGCCGCCAGCTGCTTGCGGGAAAGCTGTCCGACGCGCTTGAGCTTGCGATAGCGTTCGCGCTCGTCGGATTCGAAACGCGAAGGGTCGCACATCTCGGCGAACTCGGGATCGAGCCAGTGCAAACGCCCCTGACGCTCCAGCTCCTGCTTCATATGCTCGTACATACGGGGAAGGTAGATGACGTCGTCGGCGGCATAGCGCAGCTGGGATTCCGACAAAGGACGGCGCGACCAGTCGGTGAACGAATCCACCTTCTTGAGCGCCACGCCGCATTCCGCGCCCACGAGCGCCCCGTAGCCGATCTGCTGGGTATGGCCCAACAGCGCCGCCGCCACCTGCGTGTCGAACAGCGGCTGGGGCAGCACGCCCACCTCGTGCCATAAGATCTCAAGGTCCTGCCCGCCGGAGTGCAGCACCTTCATGACATCGGGATCTTCCAAAAGCGGGGCCAGCACATGCAGGTCCTCTATGCCGAACGGGTCGACCACCGCCACCTCGTCGTCGGTGGCGAACTGGATCAAGCACAGGCGCGCATAATAGGTCTTCTCGCGTAAAAACTCGGTGTCGATGGCAAGGACGCTTGAGCTGCGCGCTCGCCCGACGAACGCCTCCAGTGCTTCTTGATCTTCGATATACACCCGGTAATTCCTCACGTTCATATCGTTGTGCTTTATGATGTAAGAATACCGCAACGGAAGGGAAAACCGTGAAACTGCTTGTCATCAACAACCTGGCATCGGGATACGGCGAAGGGGCCATCTACGATTTCGTGCGAAGCTTCGCCGCCGACGGCGATGAGGTCTGCATGCGCTGCACCAACGGCACCACGCCGGTCGGCTCGCTGCTCGACGACGCGAAGGACTTCGACGCCGTCATCGCGGCGGGCGGCGACGGCACCGTGGCCACGGTGTGCTATCTGCTTGCCAACACCGGCATACCCGTGCTGCCCTTCCCCGCCGGCACGGCAAACTTGCTAGCCCTCAACCTTGCAAGCCCGCTCGAGCCCCATGCGCTCGCAAAAATGGTGCGCGCCGGCCAGACGCTCGATTTCGACATGGGCGAGATCTGCGTTGACGGGAAACGCTTCGGGTTCTCCATCATGGCAGGCGCCGGCTACGATGCCGTCATCATGCGCGGGGCCCAGCGCGGCAAGCGCCTATTCGGCCCCATGGCCTACCTGCAGTCGGCGGTGGCCAATGCCATGCCGCAGCAATCGAAGTTCACGCTCATCTTGGACGGACGCAAGGTTGAAAGCGAAGGCCTCGGAGTGCTGCTGGTGAACTTCAGCAAGATCCAGTTCGACATACCGGTCACGCACGATAACAAGCCGCGCGACGGCGAGTTCGACGTGGTGGTGCTGAAGGCCAAAACCGCATTCGACCTGATACCGGCCGCCATCGCGGGCCTTTTGGACCGCGACGGCGAATTCCCCGACCGCACCGATGCGCTGGAGATCTTCCGAGCCAAGGAGGTCACGGTTGAAGCCGACCCCGCCATGGAGGTCCAATACGACGGCGAGGCCACCGGGCTTTCCACGCCGTTTTCCGCGCGTATCCTTCCCCGGGCAACGCGCCTGTTCATTTCCGATGAGGGCTACTCGCAGTTCAAGAAACAGTAACCTCTCAAGAAGGTAACGGCCCTGCAGGATCTAACCTGCAGGGCCGTCGTCGTTCGGGCTTGCCACCCCAAAGCGCCGCGCGAACGCTGTTCCGCGAAAACGCGCCGTCGGCCGCGTGCAGCGACCGACGGAAAACCACTCGAGTTTGCGTCAGCGCAACCAGGTTAGCTGTTCAGTGCCCCGCTCTTGCGCGGCTCGCCTTCGAGCTCCTCGTTCTTGCCCTGCTCGATTTCACGCCCCTCGCTCTTGCGCTCTTCCTTCCACTTCGCCAGATTCGAGTTATAGCGCATCTGGATAAGCTATGCATCACCTACTAACACTCGGGAAACAACTTACCTGACATTGCCCAGCAACGAAAAAGGCCCCCGCCGAAGCGGGGGCACAAGATTAAGCGGCTTGCAGACTAAAAGTGGTGACGCGCGAGCCGTTGCCCGCGTAGTCGTCCCAAGACCCGCCGGTATCGGTCAGGTCGTGCATATTCGGCAGGCCGTTGACGTTGTACTCCGCGACCAGCCAACCCGTCTTGTTGGGGTCCTGGGTCTCGTAGTAGCAGCGGACGGCGGTGATGGGCGAACCATCGCCAGCGCAGCCCCACATCAAATCGCCCTTGTCGTAGCCGTATACGGGGTCAAGCCAGCCGGACGATTGGGTGCAGACTTGATACCAGCCAGGCATGTCAATGGCGAGCCAGCGGATGGGATCGTAGCCGTTGCCGGCGAACGTATCGCCGGAGCCGCCGGTGTCGGTGTGGTCAACCATCTCGGGGAGCCACCAGCTGCCGGAGGGGTCGGTAGACGCCGCGTAGGTGATGGCTACGTCGCTCTGGTTGTATTCGGGATGCCAGTTTGTGCCGGACGTATCACCGGAGCCGGAAGGGACATAGGTGCCGCCGATGTAGGCATTGACCGCCGTCTTGAACTCGTCCCAGGAGCGGCCATACTCCGCGAAATAGCCGGTCGGGTCCGTGTGGTCGCTACCTCCCCAAATCCACGTGCAGTCGTTGTGCGACAGCAGGCGGTCGATGCCCCAGCCGCGGCTGTTGAGGTAATCGCCTGCCCAGGCTACGGCCTGGTCCCACTGGGCGTTAAAGTCATCCCAGTTGGTCGCATGCGCCAGCTCGATGCCCACGGTGGCGTAGTTGCCGTTGCCCACGTGCCAGCACAGAGCCCAATCCGGGACCGTGTGGTACACGACGGAGCCGTCCAGCTCCATGACGTAATGCACGGCGTACGTGTCATCACGCGACCACAGCAGCGTGTGGTTGTAGGCGCTCGCGCCGGGATTCGCGGTCTCGTGGATGACGAGATAGCCCGCGTCGTTATATCCATGGCCGTAGCTCACGGTATCTTCTACCTGCTCATACGCCAGAGCAGGAGTGGTGCACGCGATGACCAGCGCGACGGATGCCACGAACGCGGCAAGGCTAGCCTTGATGCTCTTATTCATCGCCGCCACCCACCTTGGCCTTGAGGGCGGATGCGCCGATCGCGGCGCCGATGAGGGCGCCTGCGGCGTTGAGCGTCAACACGATGCCATCGACGTTCGCCAACCCCCAGACGGGTCCGATCGTGCCGACGAACCATGCGCACGCGGGCAAAAGCAGCAGCCCCACCCACTTGAGGACGTCGTATGCCTTGTCAGGGATGAGCCAATCGGGCACGCTCTCGTTTTGGTCTTTAGCCATATGACACTTCCTTCCAAACAAAAAAGACCGCTTTCGCGGCCTAGTCGGTTAACAGATATTCGGTTTTCGTCTATTCGTCTATTCGTCTATGACGGGCGTTTGCATCGAATCCTCGAACATGCGCGTGCCGGTGCCGTTGCCGTCTATGCCGTGGTACGCGCCGTAGACGTTCTCGAGGTGCCTGCGGTTCGCGACCGTCATGCCGCCGTTCGCCATGGCCTCGGCATGGATGTTCTTCAGCTCGCGCCACAGCAGGGCGCGCATGCCGTCGCGCATCGCCTTGTCCTGGTCGATGGCCTTTCGCGACTTCGTGCGGACGGACGCGACCACTGCGGCCACGATCGCCCCGACGACGCCGGACACCGCTGACGTGACTGCGGCGGTGGCCGCGATTGCGTCAACGCTCACCAACCTACTCGCCTGCGCCTTCGCAGGCGGCGGCAAGCTGCTCTTCCAGCTCGTTGATTTTCGCGCGGTATCCCTGGCGGGCCTTCTCGGTCGGCGCGTACTCATCATCGCTCAGCGCCCCGTCCGCGTGCTTGAGCGCCTTGTAGTCGGTCTGGGCCAGCAGGTTCTTCAGCGCCGTGATTTCCGCTTCGATTTGGCGCGTCTCTTCGTTTTCGTTCATCGTTACCTCTTTTCATCGTGAAACAAATACTTGAACAGGGCATCCATGGAGAGCACCGTATCGTGCGCATCCAGATGCTTCATGCTTCCGCGCCAGCTTTGGTAGCTGCTCGCGGCATCCTCGTACGTCAGCGTGCCCTTGCGGTAAAGCCCGGCCATGCGCTTCAGCTTGCGCCGCTCGCGGGTTACGGCATCCCGGGACGGCCTTACCACCACGCGCCCGGTCTCGGAATAGAAGAACCTCTTCTTGAGCCACACGAATCCGCGAGACAGCTTGACGATGCGCGTTTTGGTCGGATGCAGGGTCAGCCCGACCTCGGCGCACTTGCGCTCGATGAGCATCAGGCAAACTTGCAGGTATTCCTTAGATTCGTGGATGCAATAGGAATCGTCCATGTACCGTCCAAACGCGTCCACGCCCAGCATCTCCGCTATGTAATGGTCGATGCCGTTTTGATAGCACACCGCCAGCACCTGGTCAGGCTCAGAGCCTAGCCCCAGCCCGCGCTCGCCGTGCGCGTCCACGAACAGCCCGGCAAGGGCCGCCGCGCCCGCATCGGGGACGGCGTTTCCCACGAGGCGCTTAGCGCAGCTGTGCAAAAGCGAGTCGAAGTATCCCGCATCGTCCATGAGCAGGATGTAGCCCTCGCGCCCCCGCTTGCGCCAGTTTGCGGCGAGGTGACGCTTCATGAGCCTTATGGAATAGTCGGTGCCGCGCCCCTCTATGTTGGCGGCGTTGGAGTATGTGGCGGTAGGCACCAGCGCGGGCGTGAGCACGTTTCTCGTAAGCGACTTCTGCGCCACGCGCTCGCTTATCCTGGGCGCGCTGATGTGGCGGACCTTCCCGCGCTCCACCACGTCGAACCTTGTGAAGCCGCGCCTGACGTCGCGACCGGCCAGAAGGTCGTCGCGCGTCCTGGCGGCGTTGAGCAGATAGTAGGCCATGTAACGCTGCACGGAGTGCTTCCACATGACCCCGTGCGCCGCCCTGCGCGATGCGCTGACGAGCGAATCCATGGATGCGACGTTTGCCAGCGTGCACGTTCTCGTGCGCTCGGCCTTGGCGCGGGCGCGTTTCTCCTGACGGCGCTTGCGCCGGACTGCCCGCCTTTCCTCGGATGTCATAGAGAGCGCCCCGCGCAGCTCGCATTGCGGCTCGCCAGCTGCTTGACGGAAGGCCATGAAACGCGGCCGAGCCGCCGATTGCCGCGCCATGCAAGCAGCGTCCGGCCTCCGTCGCGGGGCGCGTGTTTACGGGCTGCGCCCGATGGTCGCGCCCTCCTTCCTTCACATGCCCTGCGTTCGCTCTCGCTACTTGGTCTGGCTATGGGGGAATCCGACACGGGGACGAACCCAGTCGTTCGAAGCGCCATTGTAGTTGGCGTTGCCGTTGTTGTTGACGTAGCACGCGTTGGCGGAAGAGCCACCGGCTGCGGAGCGCAACCACCAGTTGTACCGACAAACAGGACGTGACCGCCGCCCATTATAGCAACTCCAGCTGCTCGGCATGGCTGCTCGACCGAACGGACGGCGCGGATACCCCATCTCGCGCCGCGAGCTGAACATCTTCGGCCTTCTTCCCCTCAAGCCGCTCAAGCTCGGCGGTTGCCGCCGCTATTCGTTCGTCGAGCGTCTGCTGGCCGAGGATGCGCACCTTCTTCCGCGCTCCCTTGAGCAGCTTCAGTTCCTCGTCTATGAGCATCATAAGCCGGTAGAACCTGGCCGCAGGGCCTTGCGGCTCGCCGTCCGGCGCAGTCGGCATGCCCTCCACCACGCCCATATCGAGAAGGCATTGCATGTCCTGTACGAGCTGGTTGCAATCGGCTATCGCGAGCGTCAGGTAGCGGCGGCGCTCCGCCGCGTTGAAGCTGTTGGACGGATAGAACGCATCGGATCGCACTATGTTGTAGACGAGGCTTCTGGCCGTCTCCACGGTCGGCACCGCGTTAAGCAGCCTGTACGACTTCGGGACGACTTTCGAGTTTGCCATCAGCTTGTTGGTCTCCGTTCGGATAGCTATCGCTACCGAGAAGAACTTGAACTCGGAAACCTTGCGGTTTCGCTTCAAAACTCCGCTCACGCGGCACCCCCCCCTATTCAATGCAGAGAAGAAGCCGCCCGCTTCGCGGGCGGCTCGCCGCCGCGCAAAGGCGGCGGCAGGAACAGCGACCAGTATACGTCTAGCCATGCGGCTAGCCGAACAGGAAGCCGACACGGGGACGAACCCAGCCGCTCGAAGCGCCATAG
>NZ_CAKTYH010000082.1 GCF_934632265.1 uncultured Senegalimassilia sp. | reverse complement strand
GAGGGCGGGATGTAGGCCGATAACGCCGATGGCCCGCCTAGACATCGGCAAATTTGCGAAAGATCCTTGACGGTACCGGCGGAGCCGGCACACACCGATGCGCCGCAGGCGTCTGGCCGACAACAGTTGGTCGCGTCCTGACAAAAGATTCTAGGACGCCGTGTTCATTGAACGAAAAACCTGCCGGCGGAACGGTGATGCGGGGCCAACGACCTGGATGGATGAGCCATATAGACAGCGAGCAGGCAAGTAGGCTGGTCAGCGAAGTCGCGAGATGGTGCTCAACGGCAGGCGAAACGGTCGGCCAACAGGATGTCAGGGTAAGTGGCCCACCTGAGCAATCGGCCAGCCGCTAGACGAATGGGAAGAAGAACAAGTAGCCGGCCGGGCAACATGAGTGAGTGAGTGAGTGAGTGAGTGAGTGAGTGATGGTCACGTAGGCAACCCTATGCTGCTGGCGGGAAACTGGCGTTTTCAGCGAAAATCCGCTTGAAGTCCTCGAGGTACGGGCCGGTGATGCCCAGCTTGCAGACCTCGTCGAAGCTGGCGATGCCGAAGCTTTCCAGATAGTCGCGCACGTCGTACGCCACGGCGTTCTTGTCGCCCAGCATGCCCTCGTCGTACAGCTCGCCGATGGCGACGGCAGCGCCCATGCGGAAGAACTCCTGGAACATGCGCTCGAGCTGCGCGGAGGAAGCCCCACCGCACGACGGCGCGTCGTCGGCAGCTTCGTTTGGACCCGCTGCCTGCATCACGTCCTCGGCGGCATAACGCTCGGTCGCCTGATCATAGGGCGCATACGCGCCATACCCATCGATCATGAACTCGCCTTCATCAAAGCATACGGGCTGCGAGGCGCACTGACCTGCAAAGGATCGAACCTGCCCGGCAGTCCCCTTGATTGCGCAGCACGCAGACCGCGAGGCACGCTGTCCCGTAAAGGCCTGAGCCCGCCCGGCTGAACTCTCGAATGCGCAGCGAGCGGACTGCGCACGTCCTTCCACACGCGCATGACGGCCGCGGGACGCCTTCGTATCGCTTGCAAATGCTCCGAACATGGACGTGTGCTTCTTGGCGAACATTTCAGGCTCCTTACCTGCGTGTTTCTTAGTTGATGCTTCGCATGGTACGCCGTCTCGACGATTTTGCTGTCCCATGTATGGGACTCGAGATAAATTCGCCGGTTTTTTCTCGAGCCCCTCGTGAACGCCAAACGTAAGACCTGCCTATGCGGCAGATAGCCGCGTAAGCTTAGTCGCAGCGGGAGACGAACTCATAAAGAAGCGGTCCCGCAAGCCTAGTTGTTGCAGGAGGCCATCTCGTAAACAAACAGCCTCGCAAGCCTAGTCATAGCGGGAACAGCCTCGGAAAGAAACAGCCCCACAAGCTTAGCTGGAGATGAAGACGACCTCGCAATGAAGCAGCCTCGCAGGTCTGGTTATTGCAAAAGGCGGCCTCATAAAAAGGCCGCCTCACAAGCCTAGTTGTAGCGATAGAACCCTTCGCCTGCGTCAACGCCCGTTTTGCCTGCGTCGATGCGCTCCTTAAGCGCTGCTGCGATCTTCGCGGGAACGGAATCGGGGTCTTTCGTGCGCGGATCGAGCACCACGATGTTATACGCCGTGGTAAGGCCCACGATATCCAAGATACGGAACGGGCCCAAAGGCGCGCCCGTACCAAGCATCCACGTTTTGTCGATGGTCTCCGGATCGGCGACGCCGGTTGCATACAACGCCTCGGCGGCGTTCAGGAACGGCACGAGCATACTGTTCAGGATATAGCCGGGCTGCTCCTTGTGCAGCTGCAACGGCACCATGCCCAGGTCGGCGGCGAAACGAACCACCTCATCGTAGGCCGCCTGATCGGTTCCAGGATGCCCCATGACCTCAGCGGTATTGTTGCGCCAGATGCGATTGGCGAAATGCAGCGCCAGGAACTTCTCGGGGCGGCCCGTGGACGCCGCGATCTGGCTAGGCAGCAATGTGGAGGAGTTGGTGACGAGGATGGTGCTTTCCGGCAGATACTTTGCCAGCTCCGCGTAGAACGCATCTTTTTGCTTGGGATCTTCCGCAATGGCCTCGATCACCAGGTCGGCATCCTTTGCCGCAGCCTCATAGCTGGTGGTGAAGACGATGCTCTCGAACGCCTGCTGCGCACGCTGCTTCAGCTGCTCGATCTGGTCAGCAGAAAGCTCGGGCGTATCGGCCAAGCCGCGACAATATGCCGCAGGGTCGCTCTTCATCGCCTCGAGCGTTGCCAGATAGGTTTGACGCAGCTGCTCGAACTTCGGCCTGGCGCGCTCGACGGACCCTTCGCTTCGCAGCCACACCGTAACGGCGAAACCCTTGTATGCCGCCTGATATGCGATCTGACTTCCCAGTACTCCGCCACCGGCGACGACAACGTTCTTGATAGTCATATCCGACCTCCGATCCGCGCGTATGTTCAACTTGCTTATGGCGCGAGACCGGATTGGGGCCCCGCGCCATAAGCCTAGCACGCCTCCAGGAAGCCGCATTCATTTGCCACGCAAACGGTGGCAATTCGTTGCTACCGGCGCTCAACGGGTCCGGCAGCGGCGAATCGCCGCCGACGAGCGCCCGAAACCCGCCGCTCCCCCGCACGCACAGCGACAGCAGAGGCAGCCGCACCGCCGAGGAATCGACTAGAACTCGTCAAGCAGCTCGTCGGCAAAGCCCACGCGGTAGTTCGCGAACACCACGCCATCACCTTCCTGCGTGGCATCTAGGTCCACATCGGCGACGATGACGAAATCGTTATCGCCCGCCTCATCGTGGAAGATCTGGCGCACATGCCACACGTGCAGCTCTTCCTCATCCGCCTCGTCGAACATCAGATAGGCCTTCGAGCGCGCATCGGCATCCAGCAGGATCTCCTCATGCGCCTTGTAGTACTCGTCCAAGGCCTGCATCCAAGCGCGCTCGCCGAAGCCCCAATCGCCGTCGGCCTCGCCAAGCCCCGCCGTATCGCGATGAGCAGCCATGCGGACACGGCTGAACAGGGCATTGCGCACGAGCACGGTGAGCCCGCGTCGATCGCGCACGACCGCTTCGGCATCGGCGGCGTCGGGCGGAGCGGCGTCCAGCACCGCTCCGGCGTTCTCCCATTCGTCCACCAAGCTGCTATCGACGCTGCGCACGATCAAGCCCAGCCAAGCGATGATGTCCTTCAGCTGCTCGGTGCGCTTATCCTCGGGAACGGTGCGGTCAAGGCCGCGGAACGCCTCGGACAGGTAGCGCAGCAAGATGCCCTCATAGCGCATGATGCCGAGCTTCTGGATGTATCCCTTGAAGTCCGCCGCGCTTTCCAACATGTCGCGCAGCACCGATTTCGGCCGCAGGCAGTAATCGCGCGCCCACGGCACCGCATCGCAGTACTTCGAGAACGCCGCGTCCAGCAGGTCCTCCAGCGGCTTGGGATACGTGACGTCGGCGATGCGCTCCAAACGCTCGTCGTAGTCCACGCCGTCCATCTTCATCTCCGCCATGGCGGCATCGCGCGCCTTGCGCTCCTGCGCGCGCAGCACCTGCCGCGGGTCTTCCAAGGTTGCCTCGACCATGGACACCAGGTCGAACGCGTACTCGGGGCTTTCCGGGTCGAGCAGCTCGAGCGCCGCCAGCAAAAACGGCGACAGCGGTTGATCGAGCGCGAAGTCCTCCGGCAGGTCCATGGTGACCGAGTACACGTCCTCGCCGTTCTCGTCCACCTCATGCACCACCACGTCGGCATCGATGAGCGTTTGCAGCACCTCGGCGGCGCGCACGTGAAGCTTGACCTTCTCCTCCGCCGGCTGCAGCGAATCCTCGATAAGCTGGTCGACGCGGGCGCGGGCGTTTCCGCCCTGCTCCACTTCGGCCAGCACCATGGAATGCGTGATACGCATGCGCGGCGTCAGCTGCTCGGGAACCGATTCGATGAGCTTGTTGAACGTGTCCTCGTTCCAGTTCACAAAGTTCTCGGGCGGGCGCTTCTTCTTGATCTTCTTGAGCTTCTTCGGGTCGCCGGCGGCCTTCACCTCGGCCTTGTGGTTCTCGATCTCGTGCTCGGGGGCCTCGGCTATGACCATGCCCTCGGTATCGAAGCCCGAGCGGCCCGCGCGACCGGCGATCTGGTGGAACTCGCGGCTGCGCAGGCGGCGCATCTTGCGACCGTCGAACTTGGTGAGCTGCGTGAGCACCACGGTGTGGATGGGCACGTTGATGCCGACGCCCAGCGTGTCGGTGCCGCAGATGACGGGCAGCAGGCCCTGCTGCGCTAGCTTTTCCACCAGCAGGCGGTAACGCGGCAGCATGCCGGCATGATGCACGCCCACGCCGCAGCCCAGCAGGCGCTTCAGCGTTTTGCCGAACGCCGTGGAGAACTGCGCTCCCTTCATGGCCTCCTTGACCGCCTCGCGCTGCTCCTTGGTTGCCACGCCGTAGCTTGCCAGGTTCTGCGCGCTGGTAAGCGCCGCATCCTGCGAGAAATGCACGACGTACAGCGGGCCCTCGTCCTTGCGCAGCGCAAGCTCGACCGTTCCCTCGAGCGGGGTGAGCGCGTATTCGTACGACAGCGGCACCGGTCGCGGGGCGTCGGTGACGTTCGAGACATCGCGCGTGGTTTGGCGGCGCAGCAGATCGGCGATCTGCGTAACGTCGCCCAACGTGGCGCTCATAAGCAGAAACTGCGTTTTCGGCAGCGTGAGCAGCGGCACCTGCCACGCCCAGCCACGGTCGGTATCGCTGAAGAAGTGGAACTCGTCCATGGCAACGCTGTGGACAAGGGCATCCGGTCCTTCGCGCAGCGCCTGGTTCGCCAAGATCTCCTCGGTGCAGCAGATGACGGGCGCATCGGTGTTGATATGAACATCGCCCGTGATCATGCCCACGTTGTCGCGGCCGAGCAGCTCAACCAGGTTGAAGAACTTCTCGCTGACCAGCGCTTTGATAGGCGCCGTGTAGTACGAGGTCTCCCCAAAGCACATGGCCATGAAGTGCATGCCCAGCGCGACCAGGCTTTTGCCGCTGCCCGTGGGCGTGCCCAAGATGACGTGGTCGCCCACCATGAGCGACATGAGCGCTTCCTCCTGGTGGGGCCACAGCTCGATGCCGCGGTCGGCAACCCAGTTGGTGAACGCCTCGAACGCCTCCTCCTCGGTGAGCTCCGGGTTCGTGTCGTACAGATGGTAGGCCAGCGCACCCAGCTCGCCGGGCTCGTGGCCTTCGGCTTGCGCAGCCAGCGTCTCGACGATGTCCTCGCCTTCGAACGTATGAATATCAGCCATAGGGCAGTTCCTTTACAAAGCATGCGAATCTAATGTGTTCGACTTGCTGTAGCAGCAAGTCGAACGCTCGTGTGTCCAATGTAAATTGTATCGCGACTGCACAAGCAAACGCCCCTGCGAAGCGGAACCGCGTTCCGAAGGAAGTCCTCTACTCGCCAGCGCTTAACAGCACCGAGTTCTCATAAAGCGACTCAGGCGCGAAATCCTGGCCAGCAGGCCATTCGACCGCATCGCCGAATTCCGTGATGCGAACCTTCTTGAAATACCCGGAATCCCTCAACCTACCCATGAAATCGCCCTGCAATCGCGGCATAGGATCGAATACGCGCGTCGTGCCATCGGACCACTTCATGACAAGGGTGCCCTTTTCGGTAGGTTCGACAGACAGAATCTTTAAACCGCAAACCCATTTCATGGCGTACCCCCTATCTCAAAGGCGGAATGCGATAGCATTCGCCGGTGCTATTGGCCAAGAACCAGTTTTCGTTCAATTCTTGCTCGTGAAGGGCTATCCAGGCCAGAAGCAGTTTCTCTTGCTTTGGCGGAATCTTACCGCCAAGCAGTTTTCCCTGCAACGAATACGAAGCGTCCATGCTGCCGTAGTACACGTGGACATGAGGCAATGAGTGTTGCTGATCATCGTCGAAATACATTCTCACGACGATCCCGTAAAACCTGCTCAGCTCGGGCATACCAGTCCCCTTCCCAGGCGGCGCGCCGCCTTCCCGTGGCGAAGAGGATCTTGCGAACGTGGTATGGGCGAAGGCGGGACCCTTCGCCAGCTTGGGCACGGCTAACCGCCGAGCGTTCGCACTGGCTCATTGCAAGCAGTATATAAGCGAACGTCCGTACTGTCAATACAAACGTTCGTCTTTTCGGATTCCACAGTGTTTATCAGGGGAAACGCCGATCCGCTATTCCGCCTTCAGGCTGGCCATGACCAGTGCCTGGCCGAACAGCTGGCCGCCGCCGTTGGCCACCGCGAACCTTGCGCGCTCGGGGTCGTTCACGACCGAGCCCGCCAGCTCGTGCACCCCGCGCTCGAACAGCGCCGGCGGCATGACCACGCTCGGCCCCACCATCACCGTGGCGGCATTGCGCGCCAGATCGAGCAGGCGCGGCGCCGTTTTGTTGATCAGCGTCACGCCGGCGATGAACGCGTAGTCCGCCTGCGGCATCACGTACTCGCACCCCGGGTCGGGCGTGTCCAGGCCGTCGCGGCAGTTCCGCTCCAAAACGGTGAGGTTTGCGTACTCGGCGATATCCGCCACGTGCGGGAAATGCCCCACGACCACGACGTTCGCATCGCCTTTGGCGGCGATTTGCGGCTTGTACGCGCAAAACGCGTGCTTCTGCCCGTTGCCGCCGCCCTCGTCCTCGCCATGATGCTCGGCGGGATCGGCGAACTCGCAGCCGAGCGGGGCGAGCAGCTCGCGGCGCGAATACCACGCGTTCAGCGCCGCGATGCCCAGCGTGGCCTCCTGAAAGCACCAGGACTTCGGAAGCTCTGCCACCTGGCGCAGCTCCATGCCGCGCAAATCCATCTTATACGTGCGCTCCCCCCCTCCGCGCACGGTGAACGCCACGCCCATGCCGCAATCCGCCTCGACATACGACCAGTTCAGCCCCAAACAGTAATCGCGCACGAACACGCCCTCGGGAATGCCCGCGATCATCTGGTTGTACAGGTCCCACGCGGTCCCCGGCGCTTCCGTGCCCGGAAACGAGATTGCCGCCGTCTCCCGCAAACCCGCCTGATTCTGCTGCGTTACCATAACGCCCCTTCCTTAACGACATCGAAAATGCCAGCTTACGGCTATTCTTTCGTCAGTATTATCGCCGCTTGCCTATAATGTAACGCATCCTATGGACGAAAGAAGGGGTCAGCGTGCTGTTTCTACTCACCGGCGACGTGCAGATCGGCAAAACCAGATGGCTGGAGAACCTGTGCGCCAGCCTGCAAGCAGCGGGCACGTGCGTCGCGGGCGTGGTTGCGCCCGGGCAATGGGTGCCGCGGCCCGAGGGACAACCCGGCGGCAAGCACGGCTTCGACGGGGCCGGGCGTTTCGAGAAGCTGGGCATCGACAACGTGCTGCTGCCGCAGGGCGAGCGCATCGGGTTCGCACGCCGCCGCGACCTGGCCGCCGAGGGCGAGGCGTTCGCGGAAGGGGCGCAGGCGAAGGCGGCGAAGCTGGGCTGGGCCATCTCCGACACCGCGATCGCGCAGGTCAACGCCCACTTCGCCGCGCTAGCGAAACAAGCGAGCATCACGCCGGCCGACGATGGCGCCGATAACCCCACGACCGCGCAAGCCGCCAATGAACCCCAGCTCGCCGCGCACGCGATGCTCGTGGTGGACGAGCTCGGCCGTCTCGAACTTCTGCGCGGATGCGGGCTGACCAACGCGCTGGCCATCCTAGACGCCGGCCCCACACCGCAATTCCCCCACGCCATAGCCGTGGTGCGCGAGACGCTGCTCAACGACGCACGCCGGCGCTTCAAGCCGCGCTGGGGCAAAGCAACCGCCATCGGCCCCGACGACGCATCCCGCGAACTCGTGCTCGAAACGGTGAAGGTCACCGGGAGCGCACGTTAACATGGCTTTTGCCCCGAAGCCGACGAGACGCGACTTCACGTCGGTCGGCAGCATACGCTTCGCGCCAGTGCGGAAAACTGGGCGCAACTAGAATGATGAGACGGCAGAACCAGGGTCATCGAGTGGGAGTAGGCTGATAGGGTTCTGACCTGCATTTTTGAGTGCCTCACTGTGCCGCTGAGTTTCCTTTCGTACGACAGTCATGGCAAAGCCACCAGCGACGGCGGTGAGTAAAAACGATGATCTGGCCTCCGTTCCCGCTTCGGGACGGGGGCTTTTTCTTTGCCTTTTTACTCCCTTTCACCTGCGATTTCGCCATTTACTCCCCTGTGTTTCAAGACGGCAGGGTACGTGGCGGCATTCGGAGGAATGGGAGTAAGGATTCATCCCGAGTGAGTAGACGTGCGATTTTTGTCCCCGAAGGCGAAAAGGGGCCGTTTCGGGGCCTGTGAAACTCAAATCGAACTCAATAGGCGTTTTTACGGTCTCCGTACGGCGTTTCCCCAGGTGGTTAATGGGGAGTAAAGAATCTAGCTGCCTCAATGAAAACGGGAGTAACCAGGGGAAATGCCTTGGCGTATTGTCGTGTGCCGCCATGTAAGCCACCGCGCCATTTACTCCCCATATACGCTGGAAATGCCTTTGCATGCAATGGGGAGTAAAAACTCAGCATGCGCAGGTGCGAGCGGCGCTCACCGCCTAGCTTGGCGTCCTGATTCGGTTGCGTTGATTGCGAAATGCGAGGAGCCGCTACAGCGAGGCTTTCCAGTCCTCGTACTCGGCGGCGTCGATCTCGCCGTTCTCGAGCTGCGCGCGCTTCTCTGCCCACAGCTCGATCGCCATCGCGGCTTTGGGAGCGCGTGGAGCCTTGGGGTTCAGGGAGAGGCCCGAGCCGTCGGCTGCGGGAACGATGCCAAAGGAGTCCTCGAGCCGCACGAGCAGCGACGCGAGGTCGCCCGCGGTCTCGACGCCGTAATCCTTGAGGGCGTTGACGGAAACGCCGAGCGCGGCGGAGATGGACTCGA
>NZ_CAKTYH010000081.1 GCF_934632265.1 uncultured Senegalimassilia sp. | reverse complement strand
GGAAATCACCGCGAGGGTCGGACACGAACCCTCTGCCCAAAAAAGCACCGCGCAGATATGCGGCCGCACAACAGTCCTTGGTAACCAGCTGCTCGGATACGCCGAGCACAAGACCGCCTTCGGGGGCAAGCACGCCCATGTCAACCAGCGCCGCCGCCAGCTGGGGTTGAGCAGGCACCTCGATAAGGTAATTCGGCGTTTTGTGCAAAACGCTTCGACGCACCGTGAGGTTGGTTTTCAGACGATAGAGCTCATGCAGCAGCTTGATGACCAAACGGGCCACCGAAGGTGCATCAGTGGCGATTTCGACGCGATAGCGGTTCTTACCCGAGACAAACAACGTGCCCTCGATGCGCACAAGCGCCGCCAAAACGGCTTTGTCGCAATGGCTGCACGTTGCCGGGACGCGGGACAGCTCGTCTTTTACCTCTGCCGTGAACGACATAAATGCAACACCCCCGTGAACGCCTCGCGCAGCAAATACGGATCATGCCAGGTGGGGCGCTGCGGGTCGACCAGATTTCGAACGATGACGACCGGGCCCTTGCTTTGAATGGCGCGCAGGTCGGGATAATCGATGTGCACGGGGCGCACGCGCCTGCCCTCCTCCTCGCCGGGGGCGACGGTGAATCGGCTATCGCCGACATTGACCCCCGTGAGCGCGCGGAAGGTGCCCGTCTCGGAAGCATCGGGGCGAACGGGGTACGGACTGTGCACGAGCACGTAATCAAGCAGCCCGCGCATACCGTGAGCCAACAACGCCTCGACATGCTCGCGCGCAGTGAGACCCCATGTTTCACCCTGCATATCAGCCAAGGAGCACACGAACAGCGTTGCCCCCTTCGATTGGCGGATGGCATCCACCACGCCCGGGACCAGCAGGTTGGGGATGATGGACGTGAACAGGCTTCCCGGTCCAAGCACGATCAGATCGGCGTTGCGGATGGCGTCGAGCGCCGGCTGGTATGCCTGAATCTTGCCCTGACCGCGCAACTGGACGTGCGCAAGCGCCGTCCGCGAATGGCAGGCGACGGCTTGGCCCTCGATATAGCGCCCATCGCGCGTTCGCGCGACCAACGAAACGCGATCGAGCGTAGAGGGGTATACGTGTCCACGCGCATTGAGCAGACGCTCGCAAATCTGAACGGCTTGCGGGAACTCGCCCGTGGCATCCTCGAGCGCGGAAAGCATAAGGTTGCCAAGCGTATGGTTGTCGGCGAACGGGAACCGATATTTGAATGCGCGCGTCAGCGGGTCATCGGGGTCGGCCGCCATAGCGCAAATGCACTTGCGGATATCACCAGGAGGGGTGACGCCCGCCCTTTCGCGCAAGATTCCCGTTGAGCCGCCGTCATCGGCCATAGCGACCACGGCTGAAGTTTCCACGCCCATGGAAAGCAAGGTGCGGATGGATACCGGCGCACCCGTTCCGCCGCCGATGACGACGGCTTTCAAGCTGCTGGACTCCGGCACCACGGGATCTGCCGCATACAGCGGAGCGAACGCCGCCGTCAATGACGGATCATGAGGGAAATGACCGCTCTCCATATGGCTTTCGTGCTGCATCTCGCTCATCCTAACGGCCTTCGACCGGCTTCGCGGCTGCGTTGATGAGCTGGCCATCGACGCCTTCGGCAAGCTTCAGGTCGCGATGCGCGACGCTGACGCGATAGCCCTTCTGCTTGAGATATTCCCCCGTGGACTCGGCGAGCGCCACGCTTCGATGTTGACCGCCGGTGCACCCTACGGCGATGGCGAGCTGCTGCTTGCCCTCCGCCACGTATCCGGGCATAACGCAATCGAGCAGCGCACGCCAGCACTTCTGGAACTCCTCGGTTTCAGATCGGCACAGCACGTAGTCTCGCACAGGCTTGTCAAGGCCGGTAAGCGGACGCAGCTCAGGGTCGTAGTACGGATTGGGAAGGAAACGCACGTCCATGACCAGGTCGGCGTCCACGGGGGCACCATGCTTGAAGCCGAACGAGTACACCGTGACCTGCAGACCTTGGCGCTCCTCGCCGGGAGCGAACAGCGCGCGGATGGTGCTGCGCAGCTGAGCGGGCATCATGTCGGTGGTGTTGATAACGTGGTGCGCCTGCTTGCGCACATCGTAAAGCATCTCGCGCTCGCGCTCTATGCCGCTTGCGATGGAGCTGCCATCGGTGCACAGCGGGTGACGGCGGCGGCTGGATTTATAACGAGCGATGAGCTTCTCGTCATCGGCATCCAAGAACAGCACGCGGTAATCGATGCCGGCGCTTTTGAGCTTGGAAAGCTCCTCCATCAGGCTTTTGAAGAACCCGCCGCTGCGCGCATCGCACACCACGGCGATGCGCCGATGGTTGTCAGGCTGACCGGGCATGCCGGTTAAGGCCAGCAGGTTCCCGATAAGGGCGCTGGGCAGGTTGTCCACGCAAAAATACCCAAGATCCTCGAACGCATGCATGGCCTCGGTACGACCCGCACCGCTCATGCCGCTCACGATGACCAGCTCAGGCATATTCTCAAGCTCGTTTGCAATCTCGGTCATGTCACGAATCTCCTTCCCCGCCTACGACCATTTCATTTCTCGTCTGCTCATTATACTGCTGTAGCACCACGTACAACTCGTTGGCTACCTGGACGGGCACCACCTTGGCGTCAAGGATATCCTGCAAGCTGGCAGTTTTAAGCCGCTTGAAGCTTTTGAAGTGCTTGAGCAGCGCTTTCTTGCGCACCGGGCCCAGGCCTTCCACCTCGTCCAATATGCTTGCCGTCATGCCCTTGCCGCGCAATTGGCGATGGAACTCGATGGCGAAGCGGTGCGCCTCGTCTCGAACCTGCTTGACCAGGTACAAGCTGGCGCTGCCGCCCGGCAGCACCACCGGGCCCGTATCTTGCCAGGGCACGAACAGCTCCTCGTCGCGCTTCGCCAAACCGCACAGGGCGATATCGTGGATCCCCATGCTATCGAACTGCTGCATGACGGCATTGAGCTGCGGCAGGCCGCCGTCCAAGATGATGAGATCGGGCTTTTTGCCGAACCGCTCATCGGCCATTCGCTCAGGGCAATACCTGCGGCTCATAACCTCCTGCATGGACAGGAAATCGTTTGCCTCGTCAAGCTGGGCCTTGATCTTGAAACGTCGGTATTGCCCCTTGTCAGGCCTTCCGTTGCTGAACACCACCATGGAGGCAACGGTATAGGTGCCATGGTTGGTGGAGATATCGAAGCACTCGATGCGCATGGGCGGCGCATCGAGCGCCAAGGCGCTCTCCAGCTGCAGCAAGGCATCGTTGATGCGTTTGTCCTCGTAGTTCGTGCGCACCTTATAGCGCATGAGCGTGTGCTTGGCGTTTTGCTCCGCCATGGAGACCAGATCCGCTTTCTCCCCGCGTTCGGGGACCGCGAACCGAACCTTCGCGCCATGCGCGCTTGCAAGCTTGTCGGTAAGCCACTGCTCCATAGCTTCGGCATCCTCGGGCATGACGCGCACGACCACCTCGTGCGGAATGGACGTGGTGGCATCGTAATAGCGAAGCAGGAACATATGGAGCAAGTCCTGATCGGGAACATCATTACCACGATTGAGCACGAACTCATTGCTGTTGATGATGCGGCCCTCGCGTACCATGAGCACGTGCACGCCGGCGATGGTCTCCTCCCGGAAAAAGCCTATGACGTCGGCGTCGAGGTTACGCGAGCTTACCGCATGCTGTTTATCGCATAGCCCGTTTATGGTATCGATTCGAGCCTTGATACGACCCGCCCGCTCGAAATCGAGCTCGGCCGCAGCCTCTTGCATTTCCTGCGAAAGCTCCTCCACGAACTCCCGATGGTTGCCCGAGAGGAAGCGCTCGATGCGGCTGACGTTGGCGGCATACTGCTCGGGGGTGACCCGACCACAGCACGCCCCGGGGCCCAAGCCCACATGCGCATCGAAGCACGGACGCGCGTCAGATGCCAGGCATGCGAGCGGATCTTTCTCGAGCTTGCGCTTCAGCGTACGCCAGTCAGCGCAGCTAGAAGAGCACAACGGCACCACCCGCCGTGCAATGTCGACCATACGGCGAGCGGCGCGGCTATCGGTATAGGGGCCGAAATAACGCGTATCCGCACGATGCTTCTCGCGGGTGTATTTGATTGCAGGGAACACATCGCCTTTCGTGATGGCGATGAACGGGTAGGACTTGTCGTCCTTGAAGTCGGCGTTAAACCATGGGGCGTGCTGGTTGATAAGGTTCTTCTCAAGCACCAAGGACTCATGCTCGTTGCCCACCACGATGTACTCGAACGTGCAGATCTGCTCGACGAGCAACGGGATCTTGGCGCGCTCATCTTGGAAATTGACATACTGGCGCATGCGGGCACGCAACTGCTTGGCCTTACCGACGTAGATGACCTGACCGTGCTTGTCTTTCCATAGATACACTCCCGGAAGGGTTGGCACGGCATCAAGCTCGCGCTTGATGCGCGCGAGCTTCTGCTCGAACGTCTCCCCCTCCGGCACCCGCACATGCTCATCTCCGGCAACGCCCTGCGCCCTTCCCGAACCGCCTTCGGTGAAGCCCGATGCCGGGTTATATCGTTGGAACTCCTCCGGCTTGCTCACACTACCTCCAGTTTGACGCGAAATGAAATGCATCGCGGCGTATCCAAATCGTCGAACGCGATGATATACGCACGCTTCTGCTCGTCGATACCTTGCACAACGCCGCACCCGAACGCTTTATGGGCAACACGCGTGCCCGGCTTGATGGACGCTTGCCCAGCCATGTCGGCGATCCATCGATCGGTTGCCTCATATGCGCTGCGCGCCTCATCAAGCTGGGAATCCACAGGTTTATTCGAGAACTCCAAGGCCGATGGGTCGATATCGAGGAGGAACCGCGAAGGATAACGCGGCGTCCCCTGATGACCGAAGCCCTCCGCCTCGGTAAGATACAAGCCGTCCTTGGCGCGTGTGAACGCCACGAACGCAAGACGACGCTCCTCCTCCATGGCCTGCACCGTACGTGTTTTGCGCGAAGGCAGAACCCCTTCGGACAGCGAGCATACGAACACATGGCGAAATTCCAAACCCTTAGCGGCATGGATAGTCATAAGCCGCACGTTATCCTGCGATGCATCCGCGATGTCGGCATTGGAGAGCAAGGCTACGTGGTGCAGGTAGTGGTCGATGGTGACCTCCTCACCACACGTTGCCTCGAATTCATAGACCGATTGCTTCAGCTCGGCAAGATTGTCCAATCGCTCTTGGCTGCCCTCGGTGCGCAACATCTGCTCATAGCCGCTTTCATCGAGCAGCGCCGAGAGCACCTCCGATACCGGACGGCCCTCGACGGACCTGCGAAAGCCGCGCACAAGGGCAATAAGCTGCTTGGCCTTCGTGCGTTTGAAGATATCGTCCTCGCATGTGGCCTCAAGAGCCTGCAGCATCGTGCCACCGTGCTCGTCGCAATACTGGCGAAGATACGCCATACGACGCTGACCGAGGTTGCGTTTAGGAACGTTAGCCACGCGCAGAAACGCCAGGTCATCCCCCACCGCAATGAGACGCAGATAGCACAGCGCATCCTTGATCTCGCTCCTGCCGAAAAAGGGCACGCCGCTGAACAGCGAATACGGGATATCCGCCTTCAGAAACGCTTCCTCGACCGACCGCGAGGCGTAATGCGCGCGATACAGAACCGCGATATCGCGATAAGCAACTCCCTTGCCATGCAACGCCTCCACCCCTTCGGCGATCCAGGCCGCTTCGGCCTGGGGCGATACGGCATGATGCCAGACCGTGGGACCGAACGAGCGCCGCGCGGCAACCAGATCCTTCGGGATGCGCATGTGGTTTTTCGCGATGAGCGAATTCGCCACCGCAAGCACCTGGGGCACCGACCGATGGTTCTCGAGCATCATGATGGTACGCGTGCCGGGAAAGCGCTTATCGAAGTCAAGCAGCAGCTTCACATCCGCGCCGCGCCACGAGTAAATGGTTTGATCGGGGTCTCCGACCACGAACAGGTTCCTGTGATACCCTTGCAGCACCTCCATGAGCTGGTATTGCAGCGCATCGATATCCTGGAACTCATCGATCATGATGTATTCCAAACGCTGCTGCCATTTCAGGCAGATGTCGGGGAACCGCTCGAAAACGTAGAGCGTGAATACGATGAGGTCGTTGTAATCGAGCCCGAAGCACTTCCGTTCCTGGTACAGATACCCATAGAAGATGATGTCGCGCACGTCATCGGCCTGCATATACCTGTCGTGCAGCTCGGCGATAGACCATTCGAGCATATCCAGATAGTAGTTCGGGTGCTCTTTGAGCTTCTGCATCTCTATCATGTCGCGTGCAGCGGAAAACGTCATATCGCGCAAGGTAAGACCGCGCTCATCATAAATGGTTTGCAGCATGGCGTCGATGTCGGCGTTATCGAGCACTAGAAAGCTTTTCGGATACCGTACGGCATGGGAATCTTCCTGCAGAACCGAAACGCAAAAGCCATGGAACGTGTTGATGTAGCCGGTGTCGTGATCGCCCGTAAGGCGGCGGATACGTCTGCGCATCTCGTTGGCGGCCTTGTTCGTGAACGTGACGCACAAAATGTTGCCCGGCAGGATACCGAGTTCGTTGACCAAATATGCGAACCGTTGCGTCAGCGCAGCGGTCTTGCCTGTACCCGCGCCTGCGATAACGCGTACATAGCCTTCCGTAGCTGTAACGGCCTGCTGTTGAGCGGCATTGAGCCGAGGCTCGTCATCGAGCCTGCCCAACGCGCGATATGTCGTCATAGAATCCATAACGGGAAGTATATCAAATATGGAACGCCTGTTCTATATCGAAGCGATGGATTTCGAACAATTGTTCTCACGTTCTACCTGGACTGTTGCGATTTCATATGCTTGATCAGCACGAATGTGCAGTACAGCAAGGCAAGAAGCGCGATAAAGGCCCCGACGAAACCGACATCGGCGATAGTCGCGAACGTGCACACCCCGCCGCCGATGAAGCTTCCCGTGCCGATGCCGAGGTTGAAGATGCCGGAGAAAATGGCCATCGCGACGGTCTGCTCGCCATCGCTTGCAAACTCGATGATCTCAGCTTGATAGACGATGGAATATCCCGATCCGGCGATACCCCATAGCATGCAGACGACGAACACGCCGACGATGCCGAGGGCGGCAGGCCGCAAGAGCAGCAGCGCCAACGCCACGCCAGCGACCACCCACACGGCGAACGCTTGACGATGACCGCGGTAAAACCGCGAGCACACCGCGCTTCCCATAAGGCCCGCGATACCGAAGGCGACAAGGGCCATGGTGACCACCTGCTCATCCATACCGCCCACCTGCAGCAAAAACGGCTCGATGTAGCTGTAGCCCGTGTAGTAACCCATGGCATACAGAGCTGTCACGATGAAGATGCCCATGAGGACCTTGTTCCGGAGGATGTCGGGAAGCTGTTTGAGCGTGAAAGGCTTGCTGGCGGGGATCTTCGGGAACACCATCGCCAAGTACGCCAGCACCTGCGCGCTGACCGCGCAGACGCAGCCGAAAGTTTGACGCCAGCCTAACCAAAGCCCCACCATGCGCCCCAACGGCAACCCGACCACCATGGCAAGCGCCGAGCCCGTCACCACGGCGCTGACCGCCATGGGCCCGTGCTTCTCATCGACGACCTTCACCGCCACGGGGGCGGCGATGGCCCAAAACACCGAGTGGGCGCAGGCGACCACCAGACGTGCGGCCATGAGCATGCCGTAGCTGGGAGCCACGGCCGACAGCGCCTGCCCGGCGCAGAACACGCCGATAACCACAAGCATGAGCGGGCGAAACGCCAAACGAGAGCCCAAGATCATAAGGGGAAGCGACAGCAGCATGACCGCCCATGCATACACGGAGATGATGAGCCCCGTCACGCCCTCGCTCGTCCCGAACGAGGCGCCGATGCCGGTCAAAAGGCCCACCGGCATGAACTCCGAGGTGTTGAAGATGAACGCGGAAACGGTGATGCCGATGAGGGGCAGCCATTCCCGCAGCGTAAGCTTGCTATCCACGAACCTTGTCATGAAACCGAGCGCTTCCTTCCCAATCCCTTTGCGCGGATATGGGATTGTAGCCCCATGACGAGTCGCGATCGGCGCGAATGCTCGCTTTCAGAGAACCCTCACGAACCGCCCATAGCAAGCTTGCACCAGCTTGACCAAACGGGCGCGAAAGCAACGAAAACAAGCCGTTTGCGCTGAGCGAAGGCCCGTCCGCCGCAGGTTGCGGCTCATTGTTTCGGCTTCGTTAATATACCGTTTCGCCGGTTTGTCGAAACCTATAATGCAAGCCGTTGAAACTACACCGCATCCGCTAGGAGGTTCACGCAATGACTTACGCTGAGCGCATCATCGAGCAGGTCAAGGCGAAAAACGCCGAGCAGCCCGAGTTCATCCAGGCAGCAACCGAGATCCTGGGCACCCTGCAGCCGGCACTCGACGCGCATCCGGAGTTCGAGGAGGCCGCCCTGCTTGAGCGCATCATCGAGCCCGAGCGCATCATCCAGTTCCGCGTCCCGTGGGTCGACGATTCCGGCAAGGTCCAGGTCAACCGCGGCTTCCGCGTTGAATACAACTCCGCCATCGGCCCCTACAAGGGCGGCCTGCGTTTCAATCCCACCGTCACGCTCGGCATGCTGAAGTTCCTGGGCTTCGAGCAGATCTTCAAGAACGCCCTGACCACCCTTCCCATGGGCGGCGGCAAGGGCGGCTCCGACTTCGACCCCAAGGGCAAGTCCAACAACGAGATCATGCGCTTCTGCCAGTCCTTCATGACCGAGCTGTACCGCCACATCGGCCCCGACACCGACGTTCCCGCTGGCGACCTTGGCGTCGGTGGCCGTGAGGTCGCTTATCTGTTCGGCCAGTACAAGCGCCTGCGCAACGAGTGGACCGGCGTGCTCACCGGCAAGGGCCTCTCGTTCGGCGGCTCGCTTGCCCGCACCGAGGCTACCGGCTACGGCCTCGTCTACTTCGTCGACGAGT
>NZ_CAKTYH010000080.1 GCF_934632265.1 uncultured Senegalimassilia sp. | reverse complement strand
CCTTCGCCGAGAGTACTGCAGCGCAAGGCTGCGGGAGGGCAGGGCGTCGCGCTCGCGGAGGGCGCTTTTCTATGCGCCGAGAGAGGCCCGCAGGGGGGAGGTTCCCCCTGCGGGCCCTTCTGCGTTTAGGCGGCCGAATGCGGCATCTGCGGGGATGTGCCCCGACAGGGCCGGCGCTCGCCGCATCCGGGGCATCCGCACGATCTGCGCAAGGATGGATGCGCGACGTGCGCCGCGCGCGCCGAGAGAGGCCTGCAGGGGGATAGCCCCTGCAGGCCTCTCTGCGTTCCCGCCCTTGGGAAATTCTGTCTGCTGTTATTCGCTTTGCTTTAATTTCTTGCAGTATCAATTATTTTGGTTTGGCGGGGTCGTTTCCGTTTTGAATTGTTGAAGGCTATTCGAGATCGATTTCCAGCGCATCTTGATCATCTAGCTCAGGTGCGTATTCTGCCGTAGTTGGTTGTTCCTCGATTGCGGGTTCCGGAAGCAGATGATATGGCAATGATGGTACGGCCGCATCCTCGGAATCATTCTTGGCATCGGGCTTAGACAGCAATGCTATTCGGTTGTACAGCGCGGTTGCCTTGTCCTGGATTTGCGCATCGATATGGTAATGACCGCAGAACCAATGAGTGTATGTAAGCTTGTCTTGAATCGTTTGAAGCCAATCGGTGTACTCGTCCATTGGGTGGATTTCGAGGCGATCGGTGTGCTCTGCGATGCCTTGCGCGGCAGAGGTCGGGGCGCAATGGGTTATCACGAAATCGCATTTCCAATCAGCGTTATCGAGCGTTTCAAGCGCAGCTGCCCGTTCTTGTTCGCACGGAACCTCTTCGGTGAACCATGTTTTGCCTAGAATCCGATGCTTTCTGTCGTATTCGCTTGAAGCTGCACCGCCCATGGTGAAGATACGGAATCCGTTGATGTCGTACATTTGGCCTCGTTGAAGGTGGAAGACGGTGGTCGACACCTGATGTACGTTACCGCCGTGCCATGTGGTTTCGGGAAGGCTGTTCAGCAAGCTGAACCCCTCGTGGTTTCCGTCTACGAAGAGAGTTGTGAAGGGCCTGGCTTCAAGCCATCGCAGCCAGTACTGTTCGCTTGCCGAGTTGTTCCATACCAGCCCGAAATCGCCGCAAATGATCACGTAATCATTTTTGGTCAATCCTGTGGTGTCGAAGCGGCTTTCCGAGAGTTTTGCAATGTCGTATGAGGCATGGATGTCGCCGGTAACGAAGATGCTCATAAGGCTGATTCGTTTCTAGAACAGCGAGGGCGTTTGCGCCGCAGGTGTCGTTTGCGCGGGTTTTGCTTTGCGCGTGGAACGAGCGGGTTTCATCTGTTTGATTTCCTCAAGCTCGTTTTGCATTGATTCGCTGCGTTCGAGAAGCAATTCAAGCTTCTCCGCGAAATCGGAGAGCTGCAGCGCCACGCTTGTTTCCTCTTCGACATAGCGCTGGAGCGCTTCGGTGATTGCCGCGGTTCGCGTGATGCCTCGCTTGCTGGCAACTTCGTCTACTGTTTCGGCTAGCTTTCGATCTACCCATGCGGCTAGCTGACGCTTGTCTTGACTGTGCTCCACTGCCATAGCTTGTTCTCCTGATGCTGTGTTTGTGCTGTGATTAAGCTATGGCATCAGTATAGCCGGTATAAGGCGGTTACCGCTATCGATTTGCTGGAATCATCGCTAAGGCAAGTGGTTTTCGGTGCGAATAGCGTCGTGTCCTTCAGCTTCCCGTGGTTGTAGAGCGCATGGTCCCGATGATTTGGCGACTTTGGTTATTTCGACTTGCTGATTCTGCGTCATGGATGAAGACGGCCAGTACTGGATGCACGTTTGTGTCGGCGGCTGGGGCCCTGTCGGGGCGTACTGCGACCTGTACCATTGATTTGACTTTGGGTTTAGGGGGATGGCGGTGGGATCCTTCCAGCGCATCTTGACCGAAATGGTAAAGCTTCGGGCGAGATGTCTTCTTGCTTCCTCGTTTCATTGCCACAACTAATTCTCGTTTGTGTGCGGTTCTTTTCTTTTTGGGCGCTCGGCATTAAGGGCGGTAGCTGGTTTTCTGGGCTTGCCTTGGTACATTTGCGGAATCGCTTCGGGTGTTGTGGGAGTGCTGTTCGGTCCGCTGGAGGGCCGTAACGGTGACCGGTTTGCAAGGTTTGGCGGATCGACTTGCAAGATGCGGGCAAGGGTTGTGTAAGATGGCGGCGTCATGCTGGTTTTCGAAGTGATTTGCGCTTGAAAGGAACCGGTTATGGCAACCATGAATATTTGCTTATCTCACGACGCGGCGTTTCGCTGGCTTGTGCGAAATCGCAATCCTCGCATCACGGGCAACAGGACCACGGCTCGGGTGCTGCCTTGCACATCGCCGTTTGTTTCCGAGAGTAGGACCTTGCGTTCGCTACTGGGCATTGATGACGGCAAGCTTGAGGTGCTTGTGCGGACTTCGGCGGGCAGGCGCGACGGCGATTGCCTGCGGTCTCATTATTCGGGAAACGCGTATCCGGCAGGATCGTTCGTGAAGGTGCCGGTTGAGGGGTTCGGCGCGGTTTGCTGCTCGTCTCCTGAGCTGACGTTTTTACAGGTTGCGGTTAAGCATACCTTGTTGGAAACGGTGTACATGGGGTATGCGCTTTGCTCGTCGTATCGCATCGACGCCGATGCTGAAAACGGGATCGCTTTGCGAGAGGGTGATGACGAGCCGTTGACGTCGGTTTCGAGAATCGGGCAGTATCTGGCGAAGGTCGATGGGGCCTATGGGACGGCGAAGGCGCGTCGTGCCCTTGCTTATGTGCGAGATGGATCGATTTCGCCGACGGAATCCGCGATGGCGATGGCATTGAGCATGCCGCGACGTTTCGGCGGGTTTGCGGCAGGGGATGTGGTTCTTGGCGAGAACGTTGCGGGAAGAGGTTGTTTGTCGGTAGCGGAGGGCTTGGGTACGTCTGGCCGCATGCTGACCGTGCGTTCAACGAGCCGAAGGCGCGATGTGGCGGCGTTGAACATCTCGCTGCCTGATGGAATCGGCGGGCGAAGGGCGAATGGCCCTGCCTGCGGCATCGATGGTCCGGAGGACCCTGAGGAGTTTCCTGTGGCAGCGTTTTGCGCGCAGCATGGCGGCACCACGTGCGATCGGGGAAGCGAGGCTGCGGATGCAGAGGGCGACCAAAGGGCAAACAGGTCGATTGGGGCCGCAACGACGGGCGAGAAGGATGTTCGATGCGCGGGACGGTCGGCTCGAAACGCGGGTCAAGATACGGCTCAGGGGGCGAAGGTGCCTGAAGGCGCGGTGCAAGATGGCGCCGCGTCGCAGAAAGAGCATGGAGGGCTGCAACGTCGAGCGATATTGGTGCGTCCTGAGCAGGTTCACGAATTCGATGCCTATGTGCAGCTATGCGAGAAGGTTGCAAGGAGAATGCGCCGTCGAAGCGTGCCGATGGGCGGTTTTGCGGAATCTCGTGAACTTCAGGAAGCAGGAGCGTGCGAGGGGGCGGGTATGTACGAGGAAGCGGGCGGATTGCCGGCATTCGAGGATGAAGCCGAGGCAAAGCAGCGAGCGAAAGAGGCTCGTCAGCTTGCGAGGAGGGTTGAACTTTGGCAGACGCTCGTGTGCTTCAGCGCGTTTCGTCAAAGCGAAACGGGTAGCAGCGTGAACGTGTTCGATCCTCCCGCCGATTGCGTTGGCCGTTAGTGATGAGGGACTGTCTTTGATGTGCATATGTGCTTGCTTTTCCTGGCAATCGTATGGGCAGATAGATTGCTTTCTGAAAAAAGCATATCCCGGTGCCAGGAATTACCGATGGCGAAAAGGCTTGTGTCGTTATAATTAGCAGCGCAATAGATACTGATGATGGAAGAATACCAAAGGCAGCATTATGGATACCGTAGAGAGCATCTTCACGAAGGCCCGTCAGACGGGCGCACAGCCGGTTTCGTTCGAGATCTTCCCGCCGAAGGGCGAGCTGAGCATGGAGTCGGCGCGCACGATCGCGCAGGAGCTTGCAAAGCTCGACCCCGCGTTCATCAGCGTCACGTATTCGGCGGGCGGCAGCGGTAACAAGCAGGCCACCGCCGAGATCGCCGCCATGATTCAAGACGATCATGACGTTCCCGCTGTGGCCCATCTGACCTGCGCCGGCGCATCGCGGCAGTCGATTTCGACGGCTATCTCCGATATGAAGGACCGCGGTATCCGCAACGTGCTGGCGTTGCGCGGCGATTTGCCGGAAGGCTATGAGCCCGGTGATTTCCGGTATGCCAAGGACCTTATCCCGGTGCTGGCGGATGCAGGCTTTTGCGTGGGTGCCGCGGCGTATCCCGAGGGCCATATCGATTGCGATTCGCTTCGCCTGAACGTGGAACATCTGAAGCAGAAGCAGGATGCGGGTGCGAGCTTCCTGGTCACGCAGCTGTTCTTCGACAACGATTGCTTCTATCGATTCCGCGAGGGTGCCGAGGCCGCCGGTATCACGGTGCCGATAACCGCGGGCATCATGCCGTTCATGAGCAAGGCCCAGATCCAGCGCATGGTGTTCATGTGCGGGGCGTCGCTTCCCAGTCCCATTATCAAGCTGCTTGCGCGATATGAGGACGATCCGGCAAGCTTGCGTCAGGCCGGTATCGAATACGCATGCCGACAGCTGACCGACCTGCAGGCGCATGGCGTCGAGGGGCTGCATGTGTACACCATGAACAACCCCGAGATCGCCCGTGCCGCCACGTGCGCGTTGAAGGTGGCGCTGGTTTCGTGAGGGTTCGTTATGGGCGTCTTGGCGCGGGTGGCGTGCCCGATGCGCGGCTTGATCGCAGCGAGGCGCTGAGATATCTGGGATATGCGGGTCAGCAGGTCGATCAGGCTTTGCTGGCCCGTTTCAATAGCTTGGCCGACGAGTGCGAGAAGGCTATCGCGCCCACATTCGCCTGGAGCGTCTTCGATATCGATGAGGAGCGAACGCGCTGGGAGGCATTGGGGCCTGGGATGTCGGGCGAAACAGCGCGACGTGATGGGGCGTCGGACGCGGAAGCGCCTCGTGACGAGGCGGTGAGCGTGGTCGAGCGCCATGGCGAGCCAGGCGGGCGAATCGAATGCGGCAAGGAATCTGGGCCTCGCGTGGCCTTATCGGGCTGCGGGCTTGTCCTGGAGGGCGGCAGCATCGCCGAGCACTTGCGCGGGGCGTCTCAGGTTGCGCTGATGGCGTGCACGCTCAGTGCGGTAAGCGAGCGGGAGATGCGCAAGCATGAGGCCATCAGCGTGGCGGACGGCGTGATGTTCGGCGCCTGCTGCTCGGCGCTGGTCGAGGCGGCCGCAAACGTCGTGGAGGGCCTTGTCGTCGGGTTCGCCAAGGATATGGGCATGAGCACGAACTGGCGTTTCAGCCCCGGATACGGCGACTTGCCGCTGAGCGTGCAGCCGGCGTTTTTAAGGGCGCTTGACGCGGGTCGGCGCTTGGGCATCGCGACGACGTCGACGAACATGCTCGTGCCGGTGAAAAGCGTCACCGCCGTGGTAGGCTTGTTCGAAACGCCTGACGATCACGGTGAAGCGCGCGATGCTTGCGCGATATGCAGCTTGAAGGATGGTTGCGAGTTGAGGAAACGAGGGGTTACCTGCCATGGGTGAGAACGAGAACGTGCACAAGGAGCTGTCCGGCGGTTGGGCGAAGGCGGCGAAGCTGCCCGCCCCCGACCTGTCGGGGCTTGCCGTTAAGGACGAGCATTTGAAGCGGGCGCTGCTCGGGCAGGACTTTCTTGTGGTGGACGGCGCCATGGGCACGCAGCTGCAGGAGCGTGGCCTTGCCGATGCAGGCCAGATTCCCGAGATGCTGAACTTCTCCCATCCTGAAGATATCGCGGCCATCCATAAGGCCTATGTCGATGCGGGGGCCGAGGTCATCACCACGAACACGTTCGGGGCGAACCGTCTGAAGCTAGAAGGCGCCGCGAGCGTCGAAGAGGTGTATCGCGCTGCCGCCGAATGCGCGCGTGCCGCCGGTGCCCCTTACATCGCCGGCGACGTCGGCCCGACGGGCGCGCTTTTGGAGCCCATGGGAACCATGAGCTTCGATGAGGCGTACGACCTGTTCGCCGAGCAGGTGCGCGCCGTCGCCGCTGCCGGTTGCGATGTGGTGCTGATCGAGACCATGGCCGATTTGCGCGAGGCGAAGGCGGCGCTGCTGGCGGCTCAGGAGAACTGCGACCTGCCGGTGTTCGCCACCATGACCTTCGGCGAGGATGGGCGCACGTTTTTGGGCACGTCGCCGGAAGTGGCGGCGGAGGTGCTCTCGAGCATGGGCGCGCATGCCGTGGGCTTGAACTGCTCGCTTGGCCCGGCGGATCTTTTGGGCGCCGCGCAGAACATGGCGCGCCGCTCGCGCTGCCCGCTGATGGTGCAGCCGAACGCGGGCCTGCCGCGCGTGCAGGGCGGGGTCACCGTGTTCGACGTGTCGCCCGAGGATTTCGCCGCCGCCATGGAGGGCATACTCGATGCGGGCGCCTCGATCATCGGCGGGTGCTGCGGCACGTCGCCGGAATACACCCGCCAGCTTCGCCGCATGGCCGATGCCCGTCGCGTGCCGATGCCGCGCGCTTACGAGCCCGCTTGCGTGCTGTGCAGCGCGCAGGAGGCCGTGGTGCTCCCGGTGGGCGTGCCCCGTATCGCCGTGATCGGCGAGCGCATCAACCCCACGGGCAAGCCCAAGCTCAAGGCGGCGCTGCGCGCGGGAGACCTTGATTACCTGGTGGGCGAGGCCGTTTCGCAGCAGGAGCTGGGAGCGGATGTGCTCGATGTCAACGTCGGCCTTCCCGAGCTTGATGAGCCTGCCGTGCTGGCCGCCGCGGTGGACAAGCTTTCCTCTACGGTCACGTTGCCGCTGGTGGTGGACTCATCCGACCCGGTGGCGGTGGAGTCGGCGGTTCGCGGTTATGCCGGCAAGCCGCTCATCAACAGCGTCAACGGAAAGCGCGAGAGCTTGGAGGCCGTGCTTCCCATCGTGAAGCGTTACGGGTGCGCCGTGATCGGCCTTGCCCTTGACGAAGAGGGCATCCCGCCTACGGCCGAGGGGCGTTTCGCCGTTGCCGAGCGCATCGTGGAAGCCGCCGAGCGTTACGGCATCCCGCGGACCGATGTGGTCATCGATTGCCTGACCATGGCGTGCGCGACCAACCAATCGGAGGCGCTTGAGATCTTGCACGCCGTCGGCATGGTCAAGGAACGCCTGGGCGTGCGCACGGCCCTCGGCGTGTCCAACATCAGCTTCGGCCTGCCTCAGCGCAACATGGTGAACTCCACCTTTTTGGCCGCCGCGTTCGGGTGCGGTCTGGATATGCCCATCTTGAACCCGAAGGCCAGGCGCTACACCGATACAGTGAACACGTTCAGGGTGCTGAACTGCCAAGATGCCGGCGCCGTCGAGTTCATCGGGGAGTATGCCGACGCCGCAGACCCGTATGTTGCGGGGGCGGGTGTTGCCGTGGGAGTTGCAGAGGCGCAGCCTTCGGGGGCTGCCGACGCGGCTGCGGAATGCCCGGTGGCGGTTCCGGAGCCGCTTTCGGATGCCGCCGATGCCGTTCGCGATATGGTGCATCTGATCCTCACGGGCCGCAAAGGCCCGATGGGCCCGGCGACCGAGGCCTTGCTCGAGGGGCATAACCCGCTCGACCTGGTCAACGGCGTGTTCGTTCCCGCACTTGATGTGGTGGGGCAGAAGTTCGACAAGGGGGAGTTTTTCCTTCCCCAGCTGATGGCCTCGGCCGAGGCGGTGAAGGTAGGGTTCGACGTCGTCAAGGCGCGCATGGGCGATTCCGCCGACGACGGCATGGGGTCGAACGCCATCGCAGTGGCCACGGTGAAGGGCGACATCCACGACATCGGCAAGAACATCGTCAAGATGCTGCTGGAGAACTACGGCTTCCGCGTGGTCGATCTTGGCCGCGACGTCGAGCCGGAGGAAGTGTTGCGCGTGGCAAGCGAGCAGGGTATCCGCCTGGTGGGGCTTTCGGCGCTGATGACCACCACGGTTCGCGCCATGGAGCAGACCGTGGAGCTTCTGCATGAGAAGCTGCCGGGCTGCAAGGTGATGGTCGGCGGCGCGGTTCTGACGCCCGAGTACGCCGAGCAGATCGGCGCGGACTACTACGCGAAGGATGCCGCGGAATCGGCCCGCATCGCCGAGCGCTTCTTCGCCGAACAGGGTTAGCGCGGCAAACGGCGCCATCGGGGACGATGGCTGCGGGGAAACCGATATGAGAAGGCCTGCATGCTTCGTGGAGCATGCAGGCCTTCGTGGTTTTCGGGATGCTGTCGGGGCTGCCGACGCGCCTGCGTTATGGGTGATGCTTCGATGCCTGGGCGCTATCCGATGCCGCCGAGCACGATGCCCAGGATGATGACGATCGCCGTGAGCGGGACGAACAGATAGCGTCCCATGAACTCGAACCATGCCCCTACGGGCTTCTCTCGTCCCATCTGAGCCTGTTTTGCGGCGAAACCCTTGGGGCATACCCAGAAGAACATCACGGCCGCTATAAGCGCTCCCAGCGGGATTGCGTAGATGCTGACGGCATCCATCCAGGCGCTGACCGCATCACCGTTCTCGATGAAGGCGCCGATGCC
Organism: uncultured Senegalimassilia sp.; assembly: GCF_934632265.1. Taxonomy (GTDB): domain Bacteria; phylum Actinomycetota; class Coriobacteriia; order Coriobacteriales; family Eggerthellaceae; genus Senegalimassilia. The sequence continues at coordinate 391 of NZ_CAKTYH010000080.1, read as the reverse complement.
CATGGAAGCCGCCGCCACGATGGCCACGGCGGCCCAGCGGGGAAGGTGCGCCTGCTGCTGCAGCGCCTCGATAGGCGGCTCGTACAGGTTCACCAGGCTGGTGATGGCCGCGCAGGACACGGCCAGGAAGAACACGAAGCAGAACAGCCCGCCGAAAGGCATCTCCTCGAACACCTGCGGCAGCACGATGAACAGGAGCGGGGGGCCTGCCTGGGTGTCGGCTCCGAACGCGAACACGGCCGGCACCACCACCATGGCGGACAGAACCGCGGCCAGCGTGCTGAACACCACGACGTTGCGCGCCGACGAGAACAGCAATTCCTCGACGGCGAAAACCTCAAAACCCATTTCGAGCAACCCGAGGCAGGATTGCAGGACGCAGACATCGGTC